>QQND01000032.1 GCA_003402745.1 Verrucomicrobiota bacterium | reverse complement strand
TTCTCAAAGGGGGAACGACCGTCAGTTTGGTGAAAACGGGGACAGGCACCTTGAATTTGAGCGGGGCGAATGAGTTGGCTGGAACGGTGGATGTCCAGGGCGGGTCGCTGCTGGTGAACGGGGCGGGTCTGCTCAGCACAGGGTCGCTGCAGGTGCGTGGCGGCGCGTTAGTGAATTTGGCCACCAGCCAGACGGTTGGGTTGGTGACGCTCGCAGCCGGGCAGATCACTGGGAGCAGTCTGACAAGCACCGCTGGGTACCAGGTGGTTTCGGGCAGCATCGCCACTTCCTTGAACGGGTCGGTCGGACTGACGAAGACGGGAGCCTCGAGCACGGTGGTTTTGAATGCGGCGAACTATTATTCCGGCGACACCACAGTGGCGGACGGAACGTTGAAGCTGGGGGTGGCGAACGCTCTTGGGACCGGGAAGCTGTTGGTGAACGCCGGTGTGCTTTCTTTGGGCAGCAGCCAGCAAGCGGTGGGAGCGTTGACTTTGAATGGTGGGACGATCGAGGGAGAGTCGGCGGCCGGCCTGACGGCGACGGCCTTTAATCTTGTGTCTGGAAACGTAGGAGCCGCGTTGAAAGGTGCCGGCTCGCTCGTAAAAACGGGCATCGGCAGCGTGACTCTCAGCGGGGCGAATGATTTGACGGGTCTGATGGATATTCAAGGCGGCTCCCTCGCGCTGGCCGGGGCGGGTGCCCTCAGCAAAGGAGGGCTTAGCCTCAGCAACGGAGCCGTGGCGGATCTTGGCGGGACCAGCCAAACGGTGGGGGCAGTCACGCTGGTACAGGGCATCCTTCAAAACGGGGTCCTCACAGGATCCACGTACGACCTACGTTCGGGGGCCAGCAGCGCTGTTTTGAGCGGAGCTGTCGAATTGACCAAGACAACCAATGGGCTGGTGACACTCTCAGAAGTCAACACCTACACGGGGGTAACGACGGTGGCAGCTGGGACGCTGTTCACATCGGTGGGCGCCCTTGGGAAGACCGCACGCATTAACATCAGCGGCGGTTCTTTGGCCGCCGCGGATTACAATACCAACGCGTCCTTGAACGTACAGGGAACCGGGGTGGCGACGATCCGTGGCAGCGGGCTGGCGTTTGCCGGGTCTTTGACTAACGCCAGCAGTGTCGCGTTCACGGCAACCACCGGGACGATCACGCTGGGAAGCTTGGCTGGAGCCGGAAATACTTCCTTTGGCAGTAACGCCATAATCGCGGGTGCCGGCATCTCCGAAGGGAACGTCTCTGTCAGCGGCTCGCTCAAAGCCTCGATTAGTGGCGGTTCGGTTACGGCGGCAGCCTTGGATAGCGCGAGCATCAGCGGCGGCGGGGTGCGGGTGAGCGGGAATGCCAGCGTGACTGCCTTTTCGGGTGGGACGCTTGCGGTGGGCAACACCGGAACGTTTGGGACAGTGAGCGGCGGGCAACTCGACCTGAACGGGGCGCGCGCCAGTATCGGTACACTGAACGGCGCTCAGATTACCCTGGGTGGGTCCGTTCCATCTGCGGTGACGCTGACGGTGGAGTCTGGGCAAAACACCGGCACGATTTTGGGCAAAGGCACTTTGGTGAAAAGCGGCGCGGGCTCGCTCACCTTGCAAACTTCCCTGGGAGCCGACGTGGCGCTTCGAGTGGACGGCGGAACGCTGTCTTCTTCTTACCTGCTGAACCCCTCGGGGAATGTTTCTGTGGGACTAAACGGGATCCTAGCCCTGAAGTTGAATTCTGGAGTGACAAACTACACTGGAGGAATCCAATCCAATCTGGGGAACGTTCTGTTTACCGGCGATGCAAACGGTTCGATTTTGAAGGGGAGCAGCGTGGCGTTGCCCGGAGCCTTCACCCTAGGAAACTACGTGACGCTGGATCTGTCGACCGGGGCGGAAAGATTTGCGGAATCTTCCAAGATTACCCTCTTGGGAGGGGGTTCTCTGGCATTGGGTAAAGCGGAGGTGGTGATTCAGGATATTCTCATGTTGGGCAGTGGCACCTTCACGTTGAGCGGTAACGGGGCCAAAATTCTGTACACCAACAAGCCCCTCTTCCTGGATGACAGCGACAACGTGAAGGCAGGCAGCGGCGTGATCGCCACTGGGGTCAGCTTCGGCGCTGACACCGTTGGTGGCCCCGTGGGTGGCGGGACGTATCAATTCAGTACAGGCTCTGTTCTGGAGCGGGACGCCCAGAGCGCGGCGCTCATCGGTGGCACGCTGACAGGAAAATTGCTAAAACTGGAACCTCAGAACCCGGGAACGACGATCTCCATCAGGCCGCAGGCGGTGAATTTCAGCGAGGGAATCATCGCGGGTGGCAGCGGCGCCTTCGGGACGGTCTCGATTGGAACGCTTGCCTACACGTCCTTGCTGACCATCAAGTCTGGAGTGACGGTTGTGCTGGAAACCCCGGGCCAGTTGAAGGCAGGACTGGAAGTGGGCGCGGGCGCCAGCCGGGTCTCGGACTCCGGGACCTTGGAGGTCGTGGGAGGCTTGGAAAACAAGACGGTCGCCAACGAAATTTCCGGGACGGGTATCTTGAAGAAAACAGGCAGCGGACTGGTGAGTTTCACGGGAAACAATGCAGCATTCGCCGGGACCACCGACCTCAACGGGGGCGTGTTTGAGGTGGCTTCAAAGGGGGCTTTGGGCACCAGCGGGCTCAAGTTCACAGGGGGTTCGCTCCGGTTTGCCAACGTGCTGGGGGGCAGTCTTGCGGTGCCGGGCGGCGTGGCGGTGCAGGCGGCCGAAGGGTCGCTCGTTGACACCGACGTCAACACCATCGCGCTCACAGGCAACCTCTCAGGCGCAGGCGCCCTGAACAAGGCGGGCAACGGAACCCTGGTTCTGGCCGGCAGCAACACCGCTTTCACAGGTGCGATCACGGCGCAGAGTGGAACCCTCCAAGTCGGTGACTACGCCCAGGGCGGTGCACTTTCTGGAACCAGCAATTTAGTGGTGAACGAAAGTGCAATTATGCGGATCGCGCGCTCAGGCACCACAAACGTCAGCCAGACCTTGAGCGGTGCGGGGACGTTTGAGCAGGCGGGCACCGGGAGCACGGTTCTTTCTGCAAACAACCGGGGCTTTTCCGGAGCTGTGAAGCTCAAGGCTGGGGCTTTGGTTTTGGCCGCGGTGGATGCGTTGGGAGCCGTGGATCTTGGAGGAGACATTTCTTTCCAGGGTGGCGTCCTTCAGTACGGGACGGCGGTTGCCACGGATTATTCCGGGCGTTTCTCGAAGGTGAATGGTCAGCAGATTCAGGTCGATACCAACGGAAACAACGTGAATTTCGCAGCAACGCTTTCAGGTTCTTCGACCACGCTCTGGAAAGGTGGAGCGGGGGAATTGGTGCTGTCTGGGGCGAGGAACTCCTACGAAGGAGTGACAACGGTTCAGGCAGGGACGCTGCGGTTGGTTGGGGAGCAGCTTGGGAAGAGCGCCATAGACCTTAAAGGTGGGCGGTTGGTCTACGAAATCGCCGGAGGCACGGCAGCGGGTTCGGTTGTGACGGCGGCAAACACGAGCACGGTGTTCTCGGTGTCGCAGGGGACCGCGACATTTACCGGCGCACTGAGCGGGACTGGGAATGTGATTAAGGAAGGCGCCGGCTTGCTGAACGTGACGCAGAGCCTCGGACAGACTGGCGGGTTTATCCTCAATGCGGGGACGTTCAAGCTCTTCACACCGAGCGAGGCGGCGGCCAAAATCTCCATTGGCGGCGCGTTGACCTTGAACGCTGGGATCCTGGACATTTCAGGCGGACTGCTCAATGCGAACACCATCCTTTCGGGCGGCTCCGCATCTACCTTAAAACTGAGCGCCGCGACCATGTTTGTGAACAGCGTGTCTCTAGACGGGTTGAACTTCCAAATCACGGATGGCGGCCAGGATGTCACGATTTTCACGGACTTGGCTCCGACCCGCACTGCTCACGCCATGGTGGGCGGAGGGACGGTTCAGTTTAAGCAGTACAGCGCGGCAACTCTCGACGCTGCAGACTTCAAAGGGCAGGTGGAAAACCCGGGGAATCTGAGCAAGCTGGCCTTCAGTGGAACGAGCGACGTGGTCTTCCGGAACAACCTTGCGTTGAGCGGCAGTCTGCAGACGGCGGTGGGGTCCAACGTCTCCTTTTCCAAAGACATCACCGTCGCCGGTGCCGTCCAGTTGGCTGGGGGCACGGTTGCAGTGACGGGCGGCACCCTGCGCGCCACGAACGACGCTCCTGTGGAGGTCGGTGGCGGTGCCACGCTGGCGCTCTCTGGCACGCAGACCGCAGTGGTGGCGGCGAAGGTCCAGCTGAGTGCAGGATCCATCACCGTTTCTAACGACGCGCTGAAGGCGCTCCAGGGTGTCACGACCCTCGAAGTGGGAACCAGCAATGGAAGCGCGTCCGATGCCCAGTTGGTCTTGGGCGGGGGAACCGGTTCTATGACGCTCGGTGCGGCGCAAACTCTCAAGGGCAGCGGAACCATCCGGGGGAACATCAAGCTGAATGACGAGTCCTCCACCTTCAGTCCTGGAAATTCGCCCGGAAAACTCCTCGTCGCCGGCAGTCTCGATTTCACGAGCGGGACGGTGGAGATTGAAGTCGGGAAAACAGTGCAGGACCAAATCACCGTTGGAACACTAAATGTGGTAAGCATCGGCTCTCTGGCCACGCTCCGGATCGTGGATTACGACCCGGCTCTTTGAAGTCGGGCAAGGCGCTGGCTCCGATCTTCCTCGATGGAACGGTGAGCGGCGTCTTCTCGCAGGATCGGATTGTTTTCATGCGCCGCGTTGGGACCAGCAACCTTTATTCGGCGATGTACACCGCCAAGGGCGATGTGAATGCGCTGGAAATCAATCGCCGTCTCTTTGCGGCGACGCCCGGGCTCTCCGCTAACGCGAAGGGTTTTGGAGCCGCCCTCGACACCCGCATCATTGCGCAGAGCGCCAGCGAGGAACGCCTTTTGGAACTGGGCACGGGCTCCAGCGTTGCCGAGGCCGCCGCGCGCGTGCCCCTGCAGCTCGCAAACGGCAGTCCCGCCGCTTATGCGGAAATCGCGGGGCTCAGCAAGCAGCGCACGCTGACGTTGAACCAGGGGTTGGCCAACCACTTTGGCTCGCTGCGTGCGGGGCTCATCGAGGCCGCCGAGGGTGAATACACCCTGTGGACGACGGGCTACGGCACCTGGCACAAGCAAAACGCCGATACGGCGGTGGGCAGCGCAGGCTTCACGGGGAACACCTGGGGCGACATGTTTGGGGTGGAAAAACGGTTTGGCGACTTGGTAGTGGGCGTCCTCGGAGCTGCGGGCAGCACCAGCGCCAATTTCAGCGCGCTCGCAGGGCGTGTCACGACGGACACCTGGCACGGCGGGGCTTACGCCACGGCGGCCGTGGGTTCCGCAACCTTGGAGTCGGGCTTTGTGTTTGGCAGCACCGATTCCTCGGCACGCCGCACGATCAGCGCCCCGGGGATGGCCACGCAGGAAGGCAAGATGACGATGGGCGGGTCCGAGTGGCTGTTGCACGTCGGGTTGGCCCAGCCTGTGATTGCAACGGGTTCGCTGACGATCACGCCTTCGGTCCGGTTGATTGCTCAGGGTAGCACGCTCGATAAAGGCTCGGAAAAAGATCTCGGCGGGCTGGAGGTGAAGACCCAGACCCAGCGGAACCACTCGATCTTGCACGAGCTCGGGGTGGAGGCACGGCAGAGTCTCAAGCTGGCCTCGAAGCCCGCCTCAGCCTCGCTGCAGCTGGACTGGATTCACGACTACAACAGCAAGGGCCGGGCCTTGAATATGGATGTCGCCGGAGATGCAACGACGCGTTTCGGCTACAAGGGCTCGGACAGTGGAGCTGATGCTCTGCGTTTGGGCGCAGCTCTGGAAACAGCGCTAAACCGCAGGACGACGCTCCGGTTCTCCGTGGACTACCAGAGACAGAGCAACGCTGCTGCCGCACACGGGGCGCTTTCGGTGGGCTACACCTTCTAAAGGGGACTCCCACCGCTGGGGCGGTTTCCTGAGCTTGGGGCCGAACCAAGTTTGAAGGTCGAACTCAAGTTTCGGACCCTTCTGAAGCACCAACGCGCTTCGGACCCTTTTGAAGCACCAACGCGCCGCATAATTTCGGATTCCTCTCGTGCCCCCTTCCCAGCCGGAGCCGGATCGCGTAGAATCTCCCGCCTATGTCCAAGACCGAAAAACACGAGTTTCAGGCTGAAATCGCCCAACTTCTCGAAATCGTCATCCATTCGCTCTACACAGAGAAAGAAATTTTCGTCCGCGAGCTCATCTCCAACGCCGCGGACGCCAACGAGAAACTGCAGTTCCTCCAGCAAACCGCCGGGACTGATATTTTTGAAGCCGACCGTACCCTTTCCATCCAGGTCACCACGGATGAAACGGCCAAGACTTTCACCGTCGTCGACTCCGGAATCGGGATGACGCAGGCGGAATTGATTGAAAACCTTGGCACGATCGCGCATTCCGGCTCGAAGGCTTTTCTGGAGCAAATCAAGCAATCCAAGGGCGACGCCCACCTCATCGGGCAGTTCGGCGTGGGTTTTTACGCCGCCTTTATGGTGGCCGACAGCGTCACCGTCTACACGCGCTCCTACCAGCCGGACGCCCAAGGCTACGTCTGGACCAGCGACGGGAAAACCGGCTACGAAATCGCCCCGACCGACAACCTCGAACGCGGCACTAAAATTGTCCTGCACCTGCGGGATACGGAATTCGCCTCGGCGTATCGGATTGAGGAAATCATCAAGAAATACTCCAACTTCGTGTCGTTCCCGATCGAACTGAATGGAAAACCGGTCAACACGATCCAGCCGCTGTGGACCAAGAACCGTTCCGAAATCAGCGAGGAAGATTACACGGAGTTCTATAAATACATCGGTCACGATGTAGACGCGCCCCAGTACCGGCTACATTTCAATGCCGATGCGCCGCTTTCCATCAAGGCGATCCTGTTCGCGCCAGAACGCAACACCGAGCTGCTCACCATGCACCGGCAGGAGGGCGAGGTGCACCTGTACTGCAAGCGGGTGCTCATCACCGCCAAGGCCAAGGGACTGTTCCCCGAATGGTTGCGCTTTCTGAAGGGGGTCGTCGACAGCGAGGACCTGCCCCTCAACATCTCCCGTGAAACCATGCAGGACAGCGCCCTGCTGCGTAAAATCAACGAGGTCCTCACCAAACGCGTGCTCAAATGGCTGGAGGAAGAGTCCAAGGACACGGACAAGTATGCCAAGTTTTTCGCCCAGCACGGGCATTGTTTGAAGGAAGGGGTCGCGACCGACTGGTCCCACAAGGAGGCGATTGCAAAACTCCTCCGCTTTAAGAGTTCGCACACCGAGGGCGATGCCACGACGTCCCTGGCGGATTACGTTTCCCGCATGCCGGAAGAGCATAAGGAGATCTTTTTCCTCCACGCCCCCGACCGCGAGGCCGCCGAGGCGAGCCCCGATTTCGAGGCCTTCAAGGCCAAGGGCTGGGAAGTGCTCTTCCTCGAGGATCCCCGAGACGAATTCGTGCTGGAGCATCTTCACAGCTTCGAGGGCAAAACCCTGGTGCCTGCCGCAAAGGCGGAAATCAAGTTGGAGCGGCCCGAAGACCGGACGCGCAGCCTGAGCGAGGAGCAGGTGGAAGGGTTGGTCGGTTTCCTGAAGGACACCTTCGGCGACCGCGTCTCCGCCGTGCGCGCGAGCGAACGGCTGGTGGGCAGCCCAGCTTCTGTGCGGGAGGGGGATGGCGCGATGAACGCGAGCATGCGACGGATGATGAAAATGATGGGCAAAGACGATGCCCTGGGCCTCGCTCCGAAGCCCGAGTTTGAGCTCAACCCGGACCACGGGATCATCGCCGGGCTGGAACATTTGCGTCATTCGAATGAGGCGCTGGCTAAACAGGTAGCCGGACAGCTTCTCGATAATGCGATGGTTTCCGCGGGGTTGATTGAGGATCCACGGGCTGTGATTGGGCGGCTCAATCTTTTATTAGAAAAACTATTGCCCGCCAAAGGTGAAGCGGGTGTGAAGGTTTTGTAACGAGACCCGGTAGGGTGCAGAATAAAAAAGGGGCCGGGGCTGAAACGCCGGCCCTTTTTTGTTGCCAACCTGTTACTGGAGAGGCTCGTGGCGGCGAATCGGGCCGTTTTTTCGCCGGAGGGGGTGGTTGCCGGGCGGCCGGCGGATTGTAAAGCTGTTTTCACCCGCGATCTCTCTGGGCAGCGCGGGCGCCTCTTGCTAACTTAGAAGCGTTCTCACGGCACACATTGTGCTCCCCACAGAAATACTCCCTATGAACTCCTTAACGCCCCTCCGCGTCTCCCGGCGCACGGTTTTTTCGTTAGCGTTGAGCGCCGCCTTTATCTTGTGGCTGGCATTTTTCGGGCCCGCCTTCGCGCAGACCACGAGTGGGAAGCCCGAATACATCTACAATCCCCCGGAATCCCAGGTGGTTTCCGACGCAAGCGCCTACACCGTCAGTGTGACCTTTGCCTGGAACAAACCGGGCGCGGTGGCAGAGCCTGTCGCTGCGGATTTTCCGGTGGTTTATTGGTATGTGAATGGCAACTACGTGGGCCAGGTCACCAGCACCATCAAAAACAAGGTCATTTTGGGAAGTGGAGCCGTTCTTTACGACTGCTACGACCCGTTCCTGGATTCCGGAGCTGGAAGATACATTCCCTCGACTGTTCCGAATGGAACCACCCGGCAGATTGTTTGGGCCAACTCTTACAAAGTGCCAGCCGGGGGAACGACGGCGGTGTACACGGCCTATATCGACGTCTTGGGTGTGTACACGCCAGCAGCCCAGGTGGCGGTGACGTCCGCCCAGTCTGCGGGGGGCGGGAAACCCACTTTGCAGATTGTGAAGTCGCCTGAAAATGCTTCGAAAAAGCCGGGCGATGCGATCACTCTGTGGGGGGATGCTCAAAGTCATGTGAACGGCCTCCTTAAAAATTCTTCAGGCGTCGCGGTGGATTACCGCGGCATGGTGTACGTGGCCGACACCCTCAATCATGGCATTCGGCGGGTCACTCCTGGGGGCCGGGGGCTGACGGTGGCGGGTCTGGACTCTACGATTCTAAGAAGAGGGGATTCCAAACATCTGGCAGCGACCACCGCCTACGATCCCGTGATTTCCACCGTCACCGCCACCATCATCTCTGGGGGAACCAATCCTTCCGTTTTGAAGCTCTCGAGTACCGACGGCATCGGGGCAAATTCGCGCCTCGTTTACACTGGTTCGGCCAACGCGCTCGTTGCCATCGATTATTCGCGAACCCCCCCGGTGGATTTTCGCACAGACGCCGCAGGGAATCCTATACAGGCGTCAGCGTTAGCGACGATCACCGTCAGCGCTGTCAATACCACTACGAAAACCATCACGACGTCCGGGGTGGTGGATGCCCACCCCGTTTCCGGGTCTTTGGTGCCCTACGCGGGAACGTTGACCTTTAATGTTTACGACAACAAAGGCTCGCGGGCCGTGGTCAAGGAGCGAGCGCCTCTGAGTGGCCCCGCAATTCCAGCCAGCCTGGACCGGCTGTCCAAGGTGGATTTGGTTTCAATTCAGAGTCCTGCGAACGAGGCCTCTTACCGGTATCAGACCGAAGCGGATTATGCGAACAGAGCGGCTTCAGACCAGGAGCCTCTTTTCAACGCGCCCGAAGCCGTGACCACGGCGGACGACGGGTCAGTTTACATTGCGGATACGGAGAACAACGCCATCCGCCGACTGTATTACGACGCCACAGGGCAAACGCACGTGCAGACCATCATCGCGGGTTCGCTTTTGTACAGCTACGATCCGACCGCAACCACCGGCACTTGGGGAGGGTTGCAGTACACCAACGGGAGCGCGCTCCCGAATCCCAAGTTCGATTTGGCGGCCCCTCGTGGGATCGTGTTTGATACCAACACCAGCATGACGGACACGACCGGCACGAAGTCTCCGGTGATCTACGTCTTGGATTTTAACAGCATCAAAAAAATCACGTTGAGTGGCGGGGCTGCGAACAGCGGGACGGTGGGCTGTGTGCAGAGCGTGGCGTACATTGGTAATCTCAGCCAGCTCACGGGCTGGCAGGGGGGCTCCGGGGTCGCCAAGCTTTACGCCCCGAGGGGGCTGGTGGTTTCCAGCGAGGACCAGGGGCGGGTGCCGGTCCTGTATGTGGCGGACACCGTCAACCACGTGATCCGAAAGTTATCTCTGCCTCTGAGTGCAGGCTCCATCGACACCGCCTCGCCTGGGGCGTGGGTCTCGGAGGTGGTGGCGGGCCTGGTGGGGTCGAAGGCGACACAGCAGGGGTCGAATGCGGACGGGAACACGGGGTACTACCCGCCGGTGTTGATTCCAGGGTGCAAGACAACGGCAGGTGGGAGCCTCGTTGTGGTGCCTTCGACGGTCGGGATTCAAGTGGGGGACACGCTCACCGTTGGTACGTATCTGGCCGGGTCCAAGGTGTTAAAAATAGTGAGCGCGACGGCACTTGCAATGAGCCCAGCAGCCACCGCTACGACCCCGGCGAAAGGGGCGGAGGCGACTCTGGTAAGCCATTCCATCGCCAAGGCGAACATCGCCCGGCTTTCGTATCCCTGCGGGCTGGCGATTGATGATTACAGGAACTTGTATTTTACCGAACTAGGCAGCCACACCGTGCGCCGCTTGATGTTGGACTCTCTAAACCCCGGGGTGAGTGGCAGGGTGGAAACCGTGGCTGGCACGGGCCTCCCAGGACCTTTTGACGGGACCACCGGGGAAGGGCCGGGGGTTTCCGCGACGTTTAACTATCCCGCCTCGATTGCTTATGATTCCACCGGCGAATTCCCGAGCTTTTTGGTGGCAGACAGCGCCAACCATACGATCCGGCGGGTGACGCGCAAGACCACCACGCTGCCGCCAAGTGGCGGGACGCCGATCACGGGCACCGCTTCGCTCGCGAACCCGACCGTGGTTACGGTGAGCAGTACGGCGGGGCTTCAGAAGCTGATGCAAGTGTCTGGCGTGAATATTTCCCCAGGGTCTGTGATTGTAAGCGTCAATTCGAAAACAATCACGCTGAGCCTGCCAGTGACCGGGGCTCTGAACAACCAACCCCTGACGATGTCTCAAGACACCTTCACTTCGGCGACGGTCCTCGGGTATCCGGGGGTGAGCGGGAACCGGGATTTCGCGAGCGAGTGCACGGAATTCACATATCAATGGTTGAAATACGGCAGGTCCCTCCTTGACCGTAAACTGGGGGTCGACTTCATCACCGACATTTCAGGGGCCAACACGCCGTTCGTGTCCCTGACCCCGCTGCGTGAAAGCGACTCGGGTCCTTATGAATTAAGGATCTCAAACCCGTTCAACGTGAGTGCCAATACGAATCAGGCAGCGCTTTACGTCACTCCGAATGCCTCGTTCCTGGATCCCTCAGGAGGGGACCCCAAGTTTCACGCGCCGGGGTATGCCCAGCTTTCCGCAGTGGACGGCTCCGAGTTGCAGCAGGTGCGTTCTGACGCCGTCGGGGGAGTCGTCGATTTGGCGCTCCAGTCTTACATTACCCCGGCAGACGCCGTCTCGTACCAATGGCAGGTGTACACCGGCTTAATCAGCGGGGGAACGGCCGCGGGTTCGGAGGCAGAGTGGGTTTCTTTGGCGGATACCAGAAACCAACAGCTCCCCTCTTCGGTCACCAACGTCATCGGGCGGGATGGTTCCGGGGGCTTGAGTTTGTCGGGGACAAAAACGTCGAAGCTTAAGATAGGCGGCTTTCAAAAATCGATCCTCAACATTCGGAGTGGAGTGATTGATAAGAAGGCGACGGACCCCGAAGATTTGACGGTGCCCCAGGCGCCGCCTGCTGCCCTTTTCAGGGCAGTCTGTTTGCCGCTGGACGGCGGGACCCTGGCAACGATCACCCAAAACGACGCTGGCGTCGAGCAGGTGCCGATTTTGGTGCAGGCCGCCTATGCGCCGATCGTACAAGGCTCCGGACTCTCTGTTCTGGCGGGTGGCACACTCAAGCCGCCCACCGACAAGCAGGTGAAATTCACCCAGTCAACGACCGGGATCACGCTGACGGCCTCTGCGACTTCTATCGACAGTTTTCCTTTCGCTGGGGGAGAACATCTCAACCCCGGCATCGACCTTTACGACGACCCGTATCCCGGAGTTCGGGCGCAGTACCAGTGGATGGTTTCGGAAAAATCTACCACCGACCGGTCAGCCGCCACCGCGTACCCCGATGCTTCGGCAAGAGGCGACTGTGCTCTGTTGGATCCGGCCTCGGGCTACCCCGTGACTTTGACTGTTGATTTTAACCTGAACGACACGCCGAAGTATTATTTTCTGCGTTATTGGGTGGGAAGCGGAAATTACGACGACGCCACGACGCGGATTGGGGATTATGTGGATGGGACCTATGTGAAGCTGGCCGCCGATGTGCTTCCAACGCCTGCGGACATCGGGTATGCAGACGGCCAACCTCAGGCTCCGGAACCGAAAATAAAAATTGTCTCGGTGAACGCGCCGACCCAAAGTTTTACGCTGAGTGCGAACGTGGATTCGGCCTTTGGAAAGCCCGTGTACACTTGGGAATACTTGAAGTGGGGTGAGGATGCGAATAATTGGAAGACCCTCTACGTGGGAAGTCTGGCTACAGGAACGCCCGGCATCGTGTTGAACACGTCTCAAACCATCAGCGCTGGGACGGCCACGGCTTCGCAAGCCCTTGGAATTGGAAAAATCAGCGAGTCGTTGACGACGGCGTCGCTGTCTCTGGAGTCTTTCATGAAGGAACCGGGCGGTTCCGGAGCGAACAAAGATGTTTCAGGCATCTACCGCCTGACCGCGAATGTCAATGGGCAGCCATCCTCCCTGGAGTGGGTGGTGGCCGTGCGCCAGAAGCCGTATCCGAGTTCGAGCAACACCTACACGATTTCCGGGGGTAGCGCCTTCTTTGGAAGCACGTATCGTGCGAACGTAAACAGCTCAGGCAGTGCGGCAACGGTTGATCTGGGGCGGAAGGAAACCGTGAGAATGGGGGCGAGCGTGGTGTTCCCGCTGCCCGACACGATCCCAATGGAGCAGTTTTACAACGAGATCTATGCGAATGGGGGCGGCCTGAATGATAACGTGGACAGACCTTTCACTGCGACCTCCGACAAATCGAGCACTGTGGAGCGGTATCGCTGGTTCCGAGGGACTGCGACGCTTCAGGCGGGCACGGCGGTGGTGATTGGCGGGACCATCACCGTAGATGGCGGGAGTTTGACGGTTGCTGCGATTTCTAAGAGCAACGTTTTGGGCACGTACAGTCTGAGCGTCTCGAATATTTGCGGGACGGTGCCAAATCTGGGGCCGGACCCCGGGGCCGGGGGGCTGAAAGGCTGGACGGTGGCGAGCAACGGGTTGCCTGAATTTGTGGACGCGGTTGCCACGGCGAAAAGCACGGTAGGCAACACTCTGGTTTCCTTCGAAAACGGGCTCCGCATCCAGCGCGTGGCCGAAGGGCAGTCCGTCGCTTTGGAGGCCCCCGTAGTCTCGAGTTACCCCTTGAAATACGCCTGGAAATACGGGGCCACTTCGGGCGCCTATGCTTATTTGCCGGAGTATTTGGTGAACCCGGCGTTACCCTTGGGGACAGTGAAAAAAGCGACGGACAGCAAGTATCTCATTCGTTCGGCCAAACTCAGCCAGACGGGGTATTACCAGGTCCGGGTTTGGTACACGAAAGACGGCCTTGAAACGCTGTCCAGCAGCGCCCCGGAGCTGTACTTGCAGGTGGAGCCGCTGCCGAACCCTGCGGCGCCACGCGTGGAGGTGGACGGCAGTATTGTGAACCTGACCGGAGTCTCGAGGGTGTTGCGTTCCGGGACACTGGCGACCTTGTCGGCTGTCAACGCCGTGACCGCCCTCAAGCCGACGTCCATGCTCTTTTCGGGGAGCCTTGATACCCGGTTTTTCACCTTTCAATGGAGAAAAAACGGAGTGGCTATTTTTGGCGAGACGGCTGAGACGTTGACGTTGAGAAACGTGGCCAAGGCGCAGGCGGGTTCCTACTCTGTGGATGTTTCGGGAGCGGGCGGCACAAAAACTAGTCCAGCCACCTTGGTCAGTGTCAGTGCGCCGTCCACGGCGACGGACACCCTCTGGCCCCTGGTGGTGGATGCCCCGCAGGACATCAAGTACACGCTGTCGCCTTCGGCCACGGCGGGTCTGGCTGCAGGAACCGCGGTCAGCATCAACGGGATGTCTTCGGCGAGCCAAACCTTGCTGGGCTGGAGGCTCTGGGACGCCGCGGGGCAGTCCTGGGATCTGCCGGCGCGGAATGCGCGGTTCATCATGCCCGACAATGCCGTGACATTGGTCGCGATCGTGGGCAGGCCTTCGATCGGGATGTACTCGGGATTTCTGAGTCTGGACAAGCCCTGGAACGAACCGGAATGGGTGAAATCAGATGTCAGCAGCCCTCCCGTCCCGTCCAGTGCGAGTGTCCGTGGGTACTTCACGGCAATGGTGAATTCGCTCGGGACCATGAGCGGCAAAGTTTTATTGGAGGGCAAGAGTTACCCGTTCACTTCGGCGATGAACTTCGCTGCCGATGGGAGGCTCACCGGGCCGCTCCAGATCCAGGCGCCGCTTTCAAATGGAACGGTCTGGCGTTTGAACGGAACGGCCTCCTTGAATCTGGGATTGCGGATGAAGGGGACGTTTACCGACGATCCCACAGTGATTGCGGTGGATGCGAGCCAGATCGCCGGGTTGGCGCTGGACATGACGGTCAGCGCACAGGGGCTGCCATCCGGAACGACCATTACAGAGATTGGCACCAATACAATGACCGTGTCTGCGTCCTCCACCGCCTTGAGCGGGAGCAGCGTGATGATGACCGTTGGCGCGAACGTCGCAGCCACAGATAACTTGATGCACGTCAAATTAAACGACGTTGTGTTGGAGAAAACACCGCCCAAGATGACCTCGGGCCAGACCTTGTATAGCGCCGCCGCGAGCAACGCGGGAGCGTTTAAGGCTCTGCAAAAGTTCATCACCGATCAGACGTTCCAGCCAGCGCCCGCCAATCCCCGTTTTACCGCCGCCATCTATCGGTACGGCATCAAAGATGCAGGGAGCTGCTTTGGACGCAGCGGGGTTTTGTCCGCCAGTGTCTCCAATCTCGGCCTCGCGACGTTCACGGGTTGGTTGGCCAACGGCTCAAAGCTGACTTACTCGGGGTATATCGGAAGGGCGTGTCTGGTGCAGGACGATAAGACGCCGGATCCCCTTCCGACGTTTGTTTCGTCCTCAAAGCAAAATGGGGAAGTGGATTCGGTGGGTTCGCCGGCGGACATCACGGGAACGGCCTTTGAGATCATGCAGGAGACGCTGACGCGCCAGAGCGCGAGCGTTTCCATCCCGATCTGGTCCACCTCACCCGCTGGAGATTCCCCGGCTGAACCACTTTTTGGGGCCCTCCTCATGTCGGAGTTGAACATCGAGGGGTGCTTGGGAGTTTTAAACTCCGTCCCTGTGGTTCAAGTCGGGATGGATTTCACGGCCTCGGAGTATACGCACAACTATGTGAGGGGGTATTTGTACGACCCGACCCTGACACCGGGTTGGCCGAAAGCTCCGCCTTACACGCCGACAGCGAGGGTCATCCTTTCGACGAGCGCGCCGAGCGGGCGGGATGCAACGACCTTTCCCTTGGAAGATGTCACGGATCCGACCCTTTACGGGACCTCCACTTCCATGGGGATCTTGTCCGGCATTGGGAGTAGTTTTACTTTCGCCGCATCTTCTTACTCAAAGGGGATTATCACCAGTGACCAGTTTTCCTTGGACAGCACCACCGGGCTGTTGGCGGGGTCCTACGTTGAAAAAACCGACCGTTACGTTTCCCTTACCAACAAGACGGGGCCGTCTTGGGCCTATACTGTCCCGCTGGCTGCGGAGCCGAAAATAAAGTCGACGGCTTTCAAAACAGCCATCGGGGTGCGTATTTATGCGGTGACTATCCAGAGTGGAGAGCAAGCGATTTTCTCGACCGCCGGCGGGGCCGCCGGGTTCCTGATGCGCGGGACAACCGGTCTGGACACCCTCAAAAACGTGCTCGGCAATGGCGGGCAGGACGCCTTTTTGCAGGGGCTGAACGCTACGTACCGGACTGAGGGCTTTAATGTAAAAATCTACGAGCCCAACTAACGGGGCTCTGTGCACCCCCCCGGGAAAAGGTCCCGGGCGGGGCGGAGGCCTTTTCAAGCGGGGCTTTCAGAGCGACTGGTGGACTTTATTTGCAGGATGCAATAAACAATCTCCAAGATTCGGCCCGTCTGAAGGTCAGTGACCGAGACGGCTTTTTCCGCGACTTACCAACATCATGCCCACGCAGTCTCCACGTTCCCCCATTGGCATCATCTTTTTGACGGTTTTCATTAGCATGGTGGGTTTCGGGATCGTGATTCCGGTCCTGCCCGTCTACGCAAAATCCGAGCCCTTTCTCATGAGCCCCAGTCAGTTGGGGTGGCTGGTTGGCATATTTTCCTTGGTGCAGTTGTTTGCCGCGCCGCTCTTTGGAAAGTTGTCCGACAGGATTGGGCGGAAACCGGTGTTGCTGGTGAGTGTGCTTGGAACGGCCCTCGGGTTCTTCGTGATCGGAAAGGCAGACGCGGCGTGGATGTTGTTTTTGGGCCGCATTATCGACGGTGCCAGCGGCGGGAACATTGCCACGGCGCAGGCCTGTATCGCAGATGTGACGCCGCCCGACAAACGCTCCCGGGCAATGGGAATCATCGGGGCGGCTTTTGGACTCGGCTTTATCATGGGACCCGCTCTTGGGGGGATTTTGGCGAGTTATTCCCATGCAGCGCCTTTTTACGCGGCGGGCGCCTTGTCTATCCTTAATGCGATTTTGATTTGGGTCCGGTTGCCAGAGACCTACCCGGCTCAGGCGCGTGGAGAGAACCGGGAGCACGTTTCTTTGGGAGAGGTTTTTGACGGCGGGCGTGGGCTGTTTATTTCGCTGCTTCTGGTGGCCTCCCTGCTTTCAACGACCGGGTTTGCCTTCATCCACGTGCTGTTTGCCCTCTTTTGCGGGGATCAGTTTCAGTGGGGGCTTCGCGAGACGAGCTACGCTTTCGCCTACGTGGGGGTGCTTGCGGTGTTGGTTCAAGGTGGGCTGTTGCGCCGGCTCTTGAAGCGGAACATCGAAAAACAACTGGCCGCGGTGGGTGCCTTTTGTCTGGCGGGAAGTCTGTTCTGGTTGCCGCGTGTCTCAGGCACGGGTGCTTTTTTGGGAAGCTGCGCGCTGATGGCCGTGGGCAACGGTCTGCTCACCCCCACACTCAGCGGGATGGCTTCCCGGTTCGTGCACGGGCGCGCGCAGGGCCGGCTGATGGGGCTGATGACTTCTGCGGGAAGCCTCGGACGTTTTCTAGGGCCGGCTCTCGCGGTGCTGCCTCTGCCGCTGACCTTCTCGGAAATGGCAAGGCCCCTCACAGGGGAGATGCTGACGGCGGTTCAGGCAGGTTACCTGCAGTCTTTTACCATTGGAGCCGGGCTGGTGGCCGCTTCTCTCGTGTGCGTGCTTTTTCTCAAGGCCCCAGCGCAGACCGAGGTGCCGGTCGAGAACCTGTCTTCATAGGGATGAGTTTCAGAGGCGCGGTGAACCCCCTCATTTTTAGTAACGATTTCCCTTATGAGCATTCCCCAGGAAGATACCTTTGCCGACGTCGTCTCTAAGGCGATGCGTGGGCAGCTTCAAACCGACGTGATGGTGGCCGCAGCCGCGGGGTCCTCTGTCGAACAGGTCGTGGCCTTGCGCACCGGCCACTGGGACGCGGCCGTGGGGGAAAAAGTGGCCCCTGTCCTAGGGCTGCACCCCGGGGCGCTCCAGGCGCTGGCTGAGGGGCGTTCCGCGCCGCCCGCGTTGGGGATTTCGGGGCTGGAGGGTTTTTCGACGCATTTCGACGATATGCTGGTGAACAGCTACCTCGTCTGGGATTCCAGCACCCGGGAGGCGGCCGCCTTTGACACGGGTTCCGACGCCGGGCCGATGCTGGACTTTCTCCACAGCCATGGCCTTACGCTGAAGGTCATTCTGTTGACCCACACCCATGGTGACCACGTGTTTGAATTGGATCGTTTGAGCGAGAAAACTGGCGCCCCCGCTTTTGTCAACCAGCTCGAACCGCTCCCAGGTGCCGACTCCTTTGAAACCGGCCGCCAGTGGACGCTGGGCGGGCTGCGCATTACCAGTCACCTCACCTGCGGGCACTCCCGGGGGGGCACGACGTACGTGGTGCACGGTTTGGAACGGCCCGTTGCGATTGTCGGGGACGCGTTGTTTGCGGGCTCGATGGGCGGGGCGAAGGTGTCCTACGAAGACGCGCTCCGGACGAACCGGGAGGTGATTTTTTCGCTGCCGACAGAGGCAGTTTTGTGTCCGGGGCACGGTCCTTTGACCAGCGTGGGTTGGGAGAAGCAGTGGAATCCGTTTTTCGCCTGAGAAGGGATGCGTGCGGTCTGGGACTTTTGGGAAGCGTCGTTTTGGGCAGGTTCAGCGGCCTGTAACCGGGACGTTTTCGAGGGTGTGTGTGAGCCCGAACTCTAAAAGCTTGGCGCTGTCCTCCCAGATGCCCGGTTTATCCGTGTGCATGACGACGGCAATGGCTTCCCTGCCGTTGCGATAGGCGGAACTGGCGAGGACCTGCTGGGCGGGGATGGTGTAGCCGGTTTTGATTCCGGTGCAGCCGGGGAAGCGATCCAGCAGGCGGTTGTGATTGGTGAGCAGGCGCAGTCCGGACGGAGCCTCCCAGTGGGCCTGTTTGGTGCCGACGATCTGGCGGAAGAGAGGTTGGTTCATCGCGGCGCGTGCGATGAGCGCGAGATCCCGCGGGGTGGTAAAATGGGCGATATGATGCAGGCCGTGGGGATTTGCGAACTGGGTGTTGGTGCAGCCGAGTTCTTGGGCGCGGGCCGTCATTTTTTGGGCAAAAGCCTCGATGCTTCCGCCATTGTCCCTGCCAAGGGCCGCCGCCACGTCGTTGGCGCTTTTGAGCAGGAGACCGAAGAGCATTTGGCGCCGGGTGAAGGTTTCGCCGGCATGGATGTTGAGGCTGCTTTCTCCCACCCGCGCGTCCTCTGGGGTGATTTCCACGGTTTGGTCCAAATGCCCAGCTTCGATTATGAGCAGCCCGGTCATGATCTTAGTGGTGCTCGCCGGGTAAAAGCGGGTGTCGGGATTTTTTTGGTACAGCAGGTCGCCGGTGAGAGCGTCGATGACAATGGCCCCCTTGGCGGCCAGATCCAGGTCGTCCTCCTCCTCTTCAGCCTCTTTTTTAGGCGGGGGGGCGGGTTTGGGTTTCGGCGTGGGTTTAGACTGCCGCGCGGGGGCGGGTTTTTTCTTGTCGGCCCCGTTGGAGGCGGGCGCGGGTAAAAAAAGCAGGCAGAGAAAGAGAAATAGCAGGCGGTGTAAACGCATGAGAGGGGTCGAAAATGGTTCAGAATGGCTCAAAGGTGGAGACTTGACCATCCACCATCATCCAAGAAACAGCGCCTGAGTGAGCGACACATTCGGCCGCCGCCTGTTCGGCGGGTCCGCTGCAGGGAATGGCGATCAGATCCGCCAGAGCGCCTGGGGTGATACAGCCCAATTCCCCCGTCTTTCCCAAGGCCCGGGCTGGCGCCAGGGTGACGGTGTGAAGCAAATCTTCGGCGGAGAGGGAGGGTTCCTTCGCGTGTAGTTTGCGCAGT
Organism: Verrucomicrobiota bacterium; assembly: GCA_003402745.1. Lineage (GTDB taxonomy): Bacteria > Verrucomicrobiota > Verrucomicrobiia > Chthoniobacterales > Chthoniobacteraceae > Chth-196. The sequence continues at coordinate 13,037 of QQND01000032.1, read as the reverse complement.
TCGCCCAAGAGACTGAGGGAGTCGGTGCTCGCGAGGGAGTCGGTACCGACGCAAAGGTTCAAACCCAAGCCGGCAAGTTTGGTGAAGGGAAAGGGAGGATGCTTGAAATAAGCGTGGCTGCCCGGGCAGTGGACGACGTGGGGGAACTGCTCCGGGGAAAGCGTCTCCAAGAGGGAAAAATCGGAAGCCTTGAGGTCGTTCAAATGCGCCAAAAGCCAGCCTTTGCCGATGGCACCGTTGCGCCACAACCAGCCGAAGGGGGTGTCGTGCCCGCAGTCGTGCATGGGCCGCTCAAGGCCCTCTAAAAATTGGTACAACGGGCCAGACCCTTTTTCAAACATCTCGGATTCCTCCAGAGATTCGGAAACGTGGGTGGTCAGGGGCATCCCGTTTTGTTGCGCGCAGGCCCGCGCGAGCCGGTACAGGAGCAGCGAAGCGGTATAGGGCGCATGGGGGTTGAGGCCGAATTGGGTCAGACCGTCCTGCCGGTTTTCAAAAAAGGAAAGAGCGCCCGACACCACATCTTCCGAAGCGATGCGGTGTCGGATGTCGATCATTTCATAAAACCACCAGGTGCGCAGCGGTGCCGGGGGAAGTTGGGGGACGAGATCAGGGAACGCAGCCATGCTGCAGATCGTCGTGGTTCCAAAACGCTGCGCCTCGGCGTAGCCCCGCCGGATCGCTTCGAGAATGTCCTCGTTGGAAAGCTGGCGTTTGATGGAGTTGAGACGCTGCACCCATTCCGTAAATCCCGCCGGGGGTTTGATGGCATTGCGCAGCGTGGAATAATCCAGATGGCAATGAGCGTTGATCAGGCCTGGCAGCAGCGCAACGTCCCCGAGGTCGACAACCTCCTCGTCCGGTCCGGGCGGAAGCTCGCTCGCCCTGCCAACGCCGGTGACCCGGTTGGCTTCCACACGCACCGCACCCCCCAGCAGCGGCGGCGCGGAGATGGGGAGAACAACGCGGGCACGAAGGAGCATGAGAAGGGGTGGGAAAAGGGCGCCTAGAGCCCGACTTCAGGTGAAGATGCAGATCCGATGCCTTCGGCATGACGGAAGGAGGGTTGTCCCGGCAACCGCTCGGCGCCCAGGTGCAACCGCTCGGCGCTCAGGTGAAGGTTATGGATGGATGAAAGCACGGATCGGGTTCATGGAACTCGGCGACATTTTGAGGGCATCGAGGTACTAGGGCGAAATCCGTTCGACGCTGGCGGAGGGAATCCAGCCGATCTGCCGGTCCGCAGCCTGGGCGCGAAGCCAGCCGCCGCTGCTGTCCAAAAGCCTGAGACGGCTGCCTGCGGGAAGCGAATCCAGAGCCCGCGCCGGGTTGGCGGGGGCGGCCCGGAACACGACGGCCCGTTCGAGGACAAGCGCCGCGTCGGCTTCGGCGCTGGAATGTGCGATCCAAGCGGCCCCGAGCAACCCCAATGACGCGCCCGCCAGCACGAGCGCACCCGCGAGAGGGCGTTTTTTTGTCGCCAGTGCGAGGATCAGGCCAGAGGCCAGCAGCCAGGCGCCGGCCGCCGCAATCCAGGGCTCCCGATGCAGCGAAAAGGAGGGTTGGAGGAGATTCCACCAGGCGTCTTCGGGCACCTTGGAGCCCATCGTTTCGCGGGCGGCCTTGAGCGCTTTCCGCGCCGCGACATGGTCCGGACTCAGACGCAAGGCCCGTTCCCATTCGAGCATCGCCCGGGCAGGATCCGCCAGCGCCTCCTGAACCTTGCCCAAATTATATCGGGTGGCTGGGGAGTCGCCCTCCTGGGCCAGGGAGCGGTTGTAGGCCGCCTCGGCCTCCTGGAACTTTCCGTCCTTGAACAAGGCGTTTCCCTCCTCGAAGGGCGTCGCCTGAAGGCTCATTCCGGCCGAAAAGAGGGCCCCCGCACACAGCAGGAGGGCTGTGGTTCTGGAAAAAAGCAGTTTCATGCGAGGTGGTCCAGAAGCGCCAAAATGCGGGTTCGGTCTTCCGTCTTCAGGGCGCCGGAGGAGCTGGTGCCGGCGAAACGCGCGGAGGCGTCCGCTTCAAAGAGCCAATGGATTTCCTGCGCCACCGTTTCCCCGGGCGAAAGGGCGAGCTGGGCGGCGGCGGCGTCCACGGCCGCTTCGGGCTGGCCTGAAAGCGCGGCCGCTCGAAGCTGCACGACGCGCGTGGCGAGGCGCAGGAACTCGGAGCGGTTTTCGGTGGAGCTGAGGCTGTTTTGGAGCGCGCGGGCTTGTCGAAGCAGTCCTGGTCCCGGTCCCCTGCGGGCACGAGCTCGGCTAAGGGCGATGGCGGCGGCGGCGGCGCCAAGGCCGGCGGCGAGGACGGCTTGCAGCCCCCAGAAGGCGGTGCGGGACTTCCAAAAAGAAGCAGCGGGGGCCACGGGCGTCAGGCTTTCCTGGAGGACGGGTTCGGGCTTGGGTTCGGCTTTAGGGGCCGGCTTGGAGGGGGGCTCCGTCGCCGCCAGTCGTTCGGGTTCGGGCGGCTTGAGGCCTTCGACCACCAGATCGCTGGTGGCGCTTTTGAAGGTCTGATACGTCCCCGCATCGGGATCGAAGGCCGCGAATTCAAAGACGGGGGTCTTCGTGTGGGCCTTTTCCGGAACGATGGCGATGCGGAAGGTCTTCACGCCGCGGAAACCGGTTTCCTCACTTTTGGCAAAGGTGGCCTCGGGCGGGTAGGTGCGCCAGCCTTCGGTGTCGAGCATCGGGGGCGCTTCGATGCGGTTGAAGTTTCCTTCGCCTTCCACCTGGATGGTAATGTTGAGCGGTTCACCCGCCTTCACGCTGGTCTGCCCCGTGGACGTGCTGAAACGAAACCGCCCGATCGCTCCGCGGAAGGAAGCGGGCTTTCCTTCGGTGGGCAGTTCGCGCACCTCAACGGTTTTTTCTTCGAGAATGACTTTGCGCTCCTGCAACGCCGTGGGCTGGGTGTCGAAGGGAAACCCGTTGAAGATCCCACCGAAGGGGGAGGGGGTGTTCGTCGGTTTTTTGGGCGCGGCGATCTGGATGTTAAAAGTCAGCGGGCCGATGGGTATTTTACCGCTTTTGATGGCCGTCATGACGGTCCGGAAACTGCAAAAATGGTAGGGCTGCCCGTTCCGCGCCTGCTGGCTTTGCTGGGGCTGCTGAAACGCTGTTTTTGTGAAGGCATCCGTTTCAAATTCGGGCATCTTTTCAATGCGCCAGGGTACGCCCTGGGGCACCAAAAGGCGCACTTCCGCCGGAAAAGACTCCCCGACGTAAATGGCCCGTCCGGGCAGTTCCACCTCCGCCAAGGGCCCGGGCTGAGCGGGCCCGCCCGCAGGATCCTGCTTCGTGTCAAGAACCTGTACTGTGATCGGTTCCGTGCGATACACCTTGCCCTCCACGTTGATTTCCACCGCAGGGATGGTCAGCTCTCCTTTGCGAGTGGGGGTGATCAGGTAGGTGTGGGTCAGGGAAACCGACAGCGAGGTGTTCACCAGTCGCATCTGCGTGGACGCCCCGATGTGTTGGGTTTGCGCGCCCTCGACGGGCACGTTTGGAACCTGGGCGACGCGCTGGGAACCGTTGATCGTGACGCTCAGGTGCACGGGTTCCCCCACGGTTGTGGTGGCAGGTTCCACAGAGGCGCTCACGGAAATATCGGCCTGCGCCCGGCACGACAGCCCCGCTGTGGCCGTCGCGATCAAGAGAACTGCCGCGCGTACATTCGCTCTCCAAAGAATACTCATCGTCTTGCTCCGTTCAGGGGAAAGTTACCACGTTTTGGTTTTACGCTCGCGGGACGGCCCCTCCTGCTTGTCCGGCGCCCAAACCTGGACCCGGCGGTCTTCGCTTCGGAGTGCTTCCATCAGGGCGGCCGCCTGCTCGCGAGTCATCTTGCCGTCGCCTCCCTGCGCGATTTGGGCTTCTTTTTCGGGGTTGGGGCCTTTGTCCGGTTTGTCGACGGTGGGGGCGTCTTTCAAGTCACCGCGTTCCTTTTGTTCGCCGGGTTTTTCCTCAACGGGCTTGGGAGGCTGGCCATTTTGGGCGGAATCCTGTCCTGGTTTGTCGCCTTTTTCACGCCCCTCTTTTCCCTCTTTGCCTTCCTTTTTGCCCTGCTCTTTGTCCTGGCCTTGTTCGCCCTTTTTATCGTCCGAATCTTGGCTTTCCTGCTTGGAATCTTTGTCTTTGTCGTCCTTGTCGCCTTGTTCGCCCTTTTCGTCCTGGCCTTCTTTTTTGTCGCCTTTGTTTTTGTCTTTGTCCTTTTTGTTTTTATCTTTTTTGCCGTCGTCGCCTTTGTCCTGCTTCTGTTGCTCCTTTTTTTGCTCGAGCAAGCGCCGGACATAGTCTCGGTTCACCTTGGCGTCTTCAAAACTGGGGTCCCGCTTGGAGGATTCGTCGTAGTGGGAGATGGCCTGTTCCAAGGTCTGGTCGTCCTGACCGCGCCGGCCCTGGCTGGCTTGCTGGACAAGGGTGTTTGCCAGGTTGTATTCGGCCCGGCTTCGGAGCTGAGGGTCCTGGGTGGCAAGCGCTTTTCCAAAGGCGTCGATGGCCTCAGCCCATTTTTTGTTTTTGTAGGCCGCAACGCCAAAGTTAAAGGCGCGCTGCGGGGAGTCGGGATCGCCCTTGAGTTCGTCCCCGAAGGCCTCCTGAGCCCCGGCGTAGTTTCCGGCGTTATAAAGATTGTGGCCCAGAGACGCAGCGGCTTCCGCCCGGGGCGCGCCCGCGGGAGAGAGAGAAAGCAGCACCAGAGCGAGGGTGCCGGCGAGTTTGCGGCGGGGTTTTTCAGCGAGGAAAAGCCCGGCAGAGAGCAGCAGCAGGGCGCCGCCCAGGGGCCACTGGTAGCGGTCCACGGCGTGGGTTTGCGTTTGTAGGTGCACCTCGTGTTCATCCATATGGTCAATTCCTTCCTGAGCAATACGCCGCATTTCCGCCGGCCCTGAAAGGAGGCGTGAATAAAACCCCCCTCCAGCTTCGGCGATTTGAAGCAGCCGGTTCTCGTCGAGCTTGGACTGCACCACGTTCCCGTCTGCATCCCGAATATACTCCATTCCGCCCTTTGGAGAAGGGACCATCAACACGGCGCCCTCGGGACTTCCCACGCCGACGGTGAAAATCCGCATTTTGGCCGAAAGTTCTTGGGCCAAAGCCACCGAGTCCGCCTCCAGATCCTCCCCGTCGGTGATGAGCACAATCGCGCGCTGTCCGCCCTCGGAGCGGTCGAAAGCATCGTCGGCACAGCGGAGGGCGCCGCTGACGTTGGTGCCTGGCAGCGGGATGATTTCGGGATCCAATTCGTGAATGGCGGAGAGCACGGCGGAGTGGTCCGAGGTGACGGGGGCTTGAAGGAAGGCGGACCCCGCAAAAGCGACCAGCCCGACGCGGTCTGCGGGCAGTTGCCGCACCAAATCTTCGGCGGCCAGCTTGGCGCGCTGCAGGCGGTTGGGGGGCAGGTCGGTGGCTAACATGGAGCGGGAAACGTCAACGACGATAATGACGTCCCGGCCGCGGCCGTTGTTTTCGGACTCCACTTCGCCCCATTGCGGCCGTGCCAGCGCCAGCAAAGCCAGCGCTAGACCCGCCAGAAGCAGGACGAGCCGAGTCGTTCTCCCCGTGACTTCTCCCACAAGATGCGCGTGAAGCCGGGCGGCGACGAGTTTTTGTACCAGTTGCCGGGCGTTGCGGCCCGCAGCCAGCGACACACCGACGAGGGCGGGCAGGAGGAGCAGGGTCCAGAGGACCGTGGGGGTGGCGAATTTCATGGCAGTCTCCTTCCTGCAGTCAGCGCCCAGCCTAAGGCGGCCACGATGCAGCCGATGCCAAAGGCAAGCGGCCAGTGGAACAGATCTCGGAAATGCCGGGAACGCTGCGTTTCGATGGGCACCTTTTCGAGTTTGTTAATGTCCTCAAAAATCCCTTTCAGGGCGGCGGAATCCGTGGCGCGGTAAAATTTGCCGCCCCCGATTTCAGCGACCTTCCGGGTCTGACTTTCATCCACTGTGACCAAAACCTTCTGGTAGACCGTGTTGCCGAACATGTCCTTCACGGGGATGTCCACGTAGCCTTGGGTGCCCGCACAAATGGTGTAGATTTTGATGCCTAAGGCGCGCGCGGCTTCCGCGGCGGTGTTGGGGGAGATCTGGCCCGCGTTATTATCCCCGTCGGTGAGCAAAACAATGATGCGGGTGTGGGCGTCGGTATTTTCCCCCAGCCGCCGCGTGGCGGAGGCCAGCGCGGAACCGATCGCCGTGCCGTCTTCCACCATGCCGATGCGGATGCGTTTGAGGTTTTCCTTCAGCCAGTCGTGGTTGAGCGTGAGCGGGCTCACGAGATAGGGGCGGCCTGCAAAAGCGATCATGCCGATGCGGTCGCTGGAGCGGTTTTCGAGGAACTCCTCGGTGAGTTGTTTGACGGCATCGATGCGGGAGGCGCGTTTGCCTCCGATGGTGAAGTCCTCTGCGAGCATGGAGCGGGAAACGTCCAGGGCGATGAGGATGTCGATCCCGCTAGATTTTACGACTTCAAGGTCTTTGGCGAGCTGGGGGCGCGCGAGGGAGACGACCAGCGCCGTCCAGCCCAGGAGCATCAATCCCAGCCGGGCGCGGCCTTTGGAGGCGCGCACGGGGCGGCCGACCTGGCGCAGGAGCGAGGCACCCGGGAAGCGGACGGCGGCGACGGTGCCGCTGCCGGCGAGGCGCCAGGCGAGCACCGGGACGAGGGCGAGCAGACCGAACGCCCAGGGACTGGCCCAAACAAGATGGCCGCCCGGCGTCATGCCAAATCCTCCTGCACGAGTTTGTAAGCCGCCAGCAGCAGATCTTTTCGCGCCTCTTCGGAGGCGTCCAGGCGTGAGAACTTGAGGGCATCGCAGCGGCTCAGGAAAAAGCGCATGTGTTCGCGCACAGGCAGGGCGAAGCGGTTGGAACGTTCGGTGGCGTCGAGGAATTCCTCCGTGGTCTGGCGCGGGGCAGCGAGGCCGTGTTTGCTTTCCAGAAAACGTCGGATCACTCCGGCCACGGCGGCGGCAAACTCTTTGGGGGAAAGCTCCAGACCGGGCGCGCCTGAGAGTTTGTCCAGGGCTGCGAGTGCGGTTTTGACTGGATCCGGGGCGGGGGGAAGGGGCTTCGCGCGGTTGAGCCAGCGGCGCAGCAGCGAGAGGAGAAGCCCGAGGAGGAGGACGCCGCACAGGACGGCAAGCGTGGTGTTGCGCGCGGTCCAGAAGCCGATCTCAACGGGGGGCGCGATGTCCAGAAGTTCGCCGGGAACCTGGCCCCCGAAAGGGAGGGCGCCTGGGGGAGAACCGCCCGGGGCGCCGGGCATGGGAGAACCGCCCGGGGCGCCGGGCATGGGCAGGGTAGGCAGCCCCTGGGTTTGAGCCAGCAGGGAGCCCGGCCACAGGCACAACATCCGCCAGAATATCCGCCAGGAAAGGGTGCGGTTCATACGGAAATACCCGCGCGGCGTTCGCGGTTTCGGAAGAAGGTTTGGAGGGCGGGCAGCCAGTCTTTGTCGGTGCGCAACGCCACCCTGTCGACGCCGGCCTTGCGGAGTTCGCTTCCCAGCGCCTCGGCCCTAGCGCGAACGGCGCTTTCAAAGGCTTTGCGCACGGAAAGGTCGCTGGTGGCAACTTCCAGAAGCTCGCCCGTTTCGGCGTCTTCCAGGCGCACGGTCCCGATGTTTGGAAGGGTTTCCTCGCGGGGGTCGACCAAGGGGAGGGCGACAAGGTCGTGCCTGCGGGCGGTGAGACTGAGCTGGCGCCCAAAGGCTGGGGATTGGAAGTCGCTGAAGAGGAAGACCACGCTGCGGCGGTGCAGCAGCCGGTTGAGCCGCTCCAAGGCGCCGCTCAGATCGGTGCCGCGCGCCTTGGCCTCGAAAAAGAGAATCTCGCGGATGATGCGCAGGGCGTGCCGCCTCCCGCGGCGCGGGGGAACGTAGAGTTCGACGTGGTCTGAGAAGAGCAGGAGTCCGACCCTGTCGTTGTTGCGGATGGCACTGAAGGCGAGCACGCAGGCCACTTCGGCGGCGAGTTCGCGCTTGCTGCGGTCGACGCTGCCAAAGTCTCCGGAGCCGCTGATGTCGACGACCAGCATCACGGAGAGTTCACGTTCCTCGGTGAATTTTTTGACATAAGCCTCCCCGCGCACCTCTCCGAGGCGGGCCGTGACGTTCCATTCTATGCTGCGTACCTCGTCGCCAGGCTGGTATTCGCGCACCTCCTCAAAGTTCATGCCGCGGCCCTTGAAGATGCTTCGGTACTGGCCCGAAAAAGCAGCCTCCACCCGGGCGCGCGTGCGCAGCTCGAGGCGCCGGATCCTGCGTAAAATTTCTTTGGTATCTTCCATGAAACGAGTGGGCTCCAAAAGCGCCGCAAGATGTCAAATCTTTGGCGCCCCTCTTAAACCCGGGCCTAAGGCACTGGAAGATGGTGCAGCAGCTTGGCGATGATCGTTTCGCTCGTCATCTCTTCCGCTTCCGCTTCGTAACTGATCAAAATCCGGTGCCGCAGCACGTCTGGCGCCACAGATTTGACATCGTGCGGCGTCACAAAGCCGCGGCCTGCGAGGAAGGCGCGGGCCCGGGAAGCCAGCGTGAGCGCGATGGTGGCACGGGGCGAGGCCCCGTAACGCAGCATGCCGTCGAGGCCCTCGATCCCAAAGGAGCCGGGCTCGCGGGTGGCGAACACAAGACTGATGATGTAGTCCTTCACCCGGTCGTCCACAAAGATGGCGTTGACCATTTCGCGGGCCTTGATGATGTCCTCGGGGTCGATGACGCGTTGTACTTCGGTTCTCGGGCTCGAGGTGCCCATCAAGTCCAGAATGGAGCGTTCCTCCGCCCGGGTCGGATACCCAACCCTCAGTTTCAGCATGAACCGGTCCAGCTGGGCTTCCGGCAGGGAATAGGTGCCTTCCTGCTCCAGCGGGTTTTGGGTGGCCAGCACCAAAAACGGATCGGGCAGTTTGTAGGTCTGGTCGCCGATGGTGACCTGCCGTTCCTGCATCGCCTCCAGAAGCGCGCTCTGCACCTTGGCAGGAGCGCGGTTGATTTCGTCAGCCAAAATCAGGTTGGAAAAAAGAGGCCCCTGCTTGGTCGAAAATTCGCCAGTGCGCGGGTTGTAAATAAGCGTGCCGATCAGGTCCGCCGGCAGAAGGTCCGGGGTAAACTGGATCCGCTGGAAACCGGTGTGGATGGACTGGGCCAGCGTCTTGACCGTGAGCGTCTTGGCCAGGCCGGGGACGCCTTCGAGCAGAATATGCCCGTTGGTCAGCAGCCCCACTAGCAGCCCCTCAATCAGCGATTTCTGGCCCACCACCACCCGGGCGATTTCAGTTTGCAGCGGTCCCACCCAGTGACTGGTGAGCCGGATTTGTTCGGTAAGTTCCTGTGGCGTGGACATGCTCTCTGATCTTGTGACAGTAAGGTGGCGCGGACGTTCGTTTTTAAGCTATTCTAATCTATCGCGCTGCCTACGCAAATTTCACGCTTCGGTGGAGCCTCTTTTTTGACCCCCCGGCTCCGGTGCCACAAACCCGGCCCCCTCCCCACCCTAAGGGATTTGCTTAACCTCCTCTCCGGCTTAAGCCTCCCTGCCCCGGAAAGTCCCCGGCCCGAGTGCCGCAGGGTGTGGTCGCCAAATAAAAAAGGGCGTCTGCCCTGAAGCAGACGCCCCGTTTGCGGGACCCGGGTCCCCGCGGCCCCTATCAGGGCTCAGGATTCGGCCTCCTTACTTGGCCTTGGGGCGGTTGGTGGGCGCGGCGTTAGAAAAACTCACGGTCACCGGCTCGGAGGTGACTGTTGCGAATTGGTTGAGGACCACCAGCTTGTATTTTCCGGCCGAGGCCGCCGTTGTCTTCAGAACGTTAAAGCTGATGGTGGAGGAGTAGGCCACGTTCCACCGGGTCGACATCCCGTCCTTGAGCCACTGATAGTAAATGGGAGTGCCTCCTGAAACGGTGGCGGTCAAGGTGAGGGGATCTCCCACGAGGAGGCCGACAGGGGCTGCCGGTTGCTGCGTGATGACGGGGGGCGTGGACAGGACGACTTCCACCGGTTTTGTCGTTACGGCGCCATAGGCATTCCGGCCTTCGAGCCAGTAGTCCCCGACATCGGCTCCGGAAATGTTCGAGAGGACCAGCTTGCCGGTGGTGGCGCCTGTGATCGTGCTGCCGCTGGAGGAGGTGCCGTTGGAGAGGGTGGCGAAGTCTTTTTTCCACACAAGCGAATCTGCTCCAGTGATTTCAGCGGACAAGGTGAAGGTGGTGGCATCCTTGGCCAGGCGCACCGAGGAGGGTGCGACGGTCACCACGGGGGGTTGGCCGAGGCTGTCCAAGTATAACCAGACCCTGTCCTGCCCAGCGCTGAGACTGGCGTCCTTCGCGTAGATGAATTCTACGCGATGGGTTGCCCCCCCGTTTAAGCGGATGGTCTGCTTCACCCAACCCGTTTCACCGCTGAGGTAAACCGGCGTGCCGAGATCCCGATCCCGCTGCAAAGCCCCGTCGACCCGGCACTGGACGGCATCGCCCTTGAGGAGGGTGCTGCCGAGGGCCTCCGTGGAGGCTTTCCAGTAAAAGGTGAGAAGGGTCCAAGGCGCAGTAGCACGGCTTGCTCCGTTTTTCGGGGTATAGTCAAAGCGCAAGGTGGTGGCACCTCCGTTTGCGATGGCCCCGCTCTGGGCGACCGTGCCGGTGGAGCCGTCCGCCTTGAGAAGGCTGACACCAACCCAAGGAGCTCCCGGGGTGGTGGTTGCGGTATTGCCAAGAAGTGCATCCGGCAGAGGAAGGCCGCTTTTGGCGATCGTGATGACGATGTTTGCCGTGGTGGAACCGGAAGCGTTGGTGGCTACCAGTTGGAGCAGCCCCGGGCCGTCAGCAGCCCCTGGGGTCCCTGCCCCGGATTCCTGGGTGGGGGTACCGCTCAGGACCAGGGTTTGTGGGTTAAAGGAAAGTCCGGCGGGCAGCCGGGTACTGGCGGCGACGGTCACGGTGCTGCCGTTGCTGACGCTGACGGTATAGGTCAGGGGCATTCCGGTGGCCCCCAGGACGCTGGTTGCCGAGCTGAACACCGGCAGGGAAATAATGCTCTGCAGGGATCCCGAGAGGACGTATTTACCCAAAGACCCGTACGCAGAATACCCCGAGGTGGTGAACCCGCCGGCGGGTTTGGTGCCCAGGCCCGCAGGGCGCACGATCAGACTGTAGTCGCCGGCTGTGATGGCTTTGTTGATGGAGGCGCTCAGCGAGTCGGATAAATCCGAGAGCACCACCGTGCCGCCCGTGGAGTTCTGCAATTCGAGCTGCACATCCACGTCGCTATCCGTGGCTGCAGCGCGGACGGAGGCGAGGAGCTGCCCTCCCGCGGTCTTAAACTTGTAGGTGTCGATGCTGGCCGCGGTTCTAAGGAGGCCGGTTCCTTCGAAGGTGTTGCCGCTAGCTCCCACGGGCAGGGGGCGCACACCGTTGAGAAGCTCGTTTTTGATAAACCCGAACTGGTTGGCCACCTTGCCGATGATTGCCAGGTCGTCCTCCGTATTGTTAGCCTTCGCATATTCTCCTTTGCTCCACTGCACAAGACTGCGGGAGTAGCCCACGCCCATGATGGGGGCCCAACTGGTGGGTGTGGTGAGCCCTCCGCCGTGGCCGGAGTAGTATTCCACGCCGCCCGTTTGGCCGTCGTGATTGAGGCCTACGGTGTGCCCAACTTCGTGGGAGAGCGCCTCCGTCACGGTCTTCACAGACTGGTTAAACACCCAGCAGACAACATCCGAGCGGAAGCCCCTGCCCGCTCCGCTCCAGCTGTCTACATAAGCAACCCCGCCCGAACCGGAGGCGGCGGTGTCCGTAGGGGTGACCACCACGTGCATCCGCGAACCCGGAGAGGCGGCGGTGTACAGAGCGGCGTTTGTGGTGAAGGTGACGTCAAAGGGGGCCCAGTCTTGGGACGCGTTGTTCAGAATCAGCGTGATTTGGTCACTCGTGAGCAGAGAAGGTGCCGCATTGATGGTTCTTCCGCCGTTCCAGACAGGGTCGGTTACGGTTTCGCCGTCGAAATCGACGTAGATGACTCCGCGCGCGCCGGGCCGGGTGTTGATGATGGGCACCACCACAGCGGTGGCGACGGCGTTGCGGGCTACGGTGTCAGAGGCCGCCATGGCTCCGGGGGCCGTTGCTGAAGGAAAACAGACGAGGGAACTCAAGCGGCGCTCAATCAAAACCAACTCCAAGCCGTCCATCTGGATCTGGTACCCAATGCCGTCCTGAGGCAGGAGCATCATGCCTGAGACCTGGTCAAAATTTGTGTTGAGGCTGAAGCTGCCTTTGCCGTCGGCGAGGAGGCCGCCCATCCGCAACCAGGTGCCGTCTTGCTGGACGAGATTGACGGTGCCTTCCAGGGTGCCTCCCGCAGCGGATGGAAGTGCGATTTGGTCACCCTGTTTGAGATTGGCCCAGCCTTTGAGCTTGGAAGCGTCCAATTTCACAACGCGGCCTTTGTCCGCGTCCGGATTCATACCGACCGGCGGGAGCGGTTCTCCGGTGGCGGTGCCTTTGGGCGTCAAAACGGCCACCGAAGGCCCCCGTGTTTTGGAGGCTGCCGCGGAATTCCCGCCGGTGGATTTAGCAGGCACCGCATGGGACGCGGGTCCCGCCTGGGAAAGCGATTCGGAATCGGCCTGGGCGCCGGCCTCCGGGGAGGAGGGTCGCGGTTGGTTCAAACGATTTCCAGCGAGATAGCCGAGGGACCCTAAAATCACAACGGCAGCAGCTGCGAAAGCCGCTGTTTTCCAACGGCCGAGATGGGTGCTGTTTTTCATGGGAATTTTCGGTTTTGAGAATCACTGCCTCTTTGTGCATAGAAGCAGGAACTGCGCCAAAGTGTTGAGAGGGAGCTGGAAAACACGAAAGCTTTACAATCCAACCTGTTCCCGAAGCTCCCCCCGGATGGCCTTGGATTCAAGGCTATTCTCTGGACCCAGGCTCCAACCTCCGCGCCGCCGCGCAAAATTCTGTTTTCGGGTTCCGTGTGCTCCCTCCCTCTCCACAGCCCCGCAAAGGAGGTTATCACGCGGAGGCGCGGAGGCGCGGAGGCGTGGAG
>QQND01000031.1 GCA_003402745.1 Verrucomicrobiota bacterium | reverse complement strand
GAAAGTTCGGGCCCGAAGATTGCGGCGCTGCTGTCTGTGCTGGAAACCTGCAAGCGGCTTAAAATCAATGTCCGCGAATACCTTCTGGATGTGCTGCCGCAGCTTGCCTACCGAGAGACGCGCCCCGAGTTGCGCGAGCTGAAGCCGGTTGCCGAGCTGACTCCGGAGGCATGGTTGCTCGCCCTCCCCTCGCAGGCCCAGTAGAGCGCGCCCTTTGGGAGCCGGACCCACCTCGGAAGGGGCTGGGCTGTGGTTGAGAGTGGTCGTGTGGCGCACCCGTTCACATTGTCACAGCCCACTGCACCCGGGGAGATGCAGTTGGCTAGGCGAATACAGTTCTGACACGATCTATGTGCTTCGATTTTGGCATGCTGCAAGAGGAGTTCCCAAGATCACTTAAACGGAGTCAAGGGTCCGTCCCCTGCGGCTCCCATTTTGAGCGGGTGGTTAACTTTTAAAATTATTCCAAATGAGCGATTTACAGTTCACAAACAACTGGTTCGACAGCGTTGCCCGAAACGTCTGGGAATCTCTGATTACTCAAATCAAAATCAGCAAGATTCTTGAGGTGGGCTCTTATGAAGGGGCGAGCGTCTGCTACCTCATCGAAAAACTAGGCAACCAACTCGAATTAGAAATTCACTGCATCGATACATGGGAGGGTGGGATTGAGCACCAGGCTGGTTCGGCTGCAGAAGCTGACATGCAATCCGTCGAACTGCGTTTTAAGCACAACATTGAGACCGCTAGAAACCGGGTGGCAAAACCGGTCGACCTTCATATTCACAAGGGATACTCGGACGCCGTCCTGCCCAAATTGTTGAGCGAAGGGAAGCGCAATTATTTTGATTTCATTTACATTGATGGCTCGCATCAAGCGCCGGATGTGCTTTTTGATGCGGTGGTTGGGTTTAGCCTCTTGAAAGTCGGTGGTGTTATGGCCTTTGATGATTACCTTTGGTTTGAAAACCTCCCGCATGGCAAGGACCCTTTGCGTTGCCCGAAGCCCGCGATTGATGCATTCATCAACATCAACTTCCGCAAACTGCAGGTGATGTTTTCTCCTAACTATCAGATCTACATACAAAAGGTGGCGCATTAAACCAGAGTCGCTTTTCGGCCTGCTGGCCGTTTGGAGTAACTGGCTGAAGGCGTTGTCTGTCACTTAGAGTGCCCGAAAAGCAACCGTCTTACGGCGGAGCCCATCACTTCAATCAGCAAACCGAGCAAGCAGAGGCGTTGGAAATAGATCAAGAGGACAAAAATCTGGCCGAAAGTGGTCTGCGGAGGTGTGGGATCAGAGTCCAGAAGCACTTTCGTCACCTCCAGGATGGCTTTGGGCATTGTGGCATAGCTGGGTTGGCTTCCTTCAACTGCATACATCACCGCCCCGTTCAGAATCGAGGCGGAGATTTGGGTGAAAAAGAAGACGCTCACTGGAATCCGGGTCTCCTCGCCCTCATGGTGTCCTTCTCGCTTATCATCGGAGCGTGATTCGAGAATGTAGGTCCTCGCCAGCTTTGCGATGCGAAGGGAGCGAAAGGCCAGCAAGATTTTCAACTGCTGGGCAAAAACCACTGCAGGAAGCGGCACCAGAATGAAGATTGTCGGCAAAAAGGACATTAAATCAATGAACCCCCAGAAGCTGAAAATGTAGGCTCGGCGGTTCGGACTCGTGCTCAACCGCAATACATACTCGGCCATGAAAAACAAGGCACACGCCACCTCAATGCTCAAAAACAGGCGGCGATAAACGGACAACTCTGGGACCGTGGAGATGACCGTAATCAATACAGAGAGCGCGGTGCAAATGACAATACACCATTCTAGCGCCTTAAAGTTTGGGTGACTTGGATCGTTAAGCGCGCTGTTTAAAAACGTTAGCCACGCTCTAAGACCAGTGCGCCTGGAGTTAATATTCATTTTTATAATTACCGTATTACAATTACATCATAAAACAAGGCGCACAGGACGTCTTGCGAATATCGCAGCCCAGCGCTCCCTTGCTCGCCGGAGCCCTCTGGTAGCCGGAAAGCAGGAACGGGGATCTGCTTTCCGCTGTTAAATTTAAGCATAGATTAAAGGCGGTTTTTGCGAAATCTCCGAAGGGCGTGGAGCAGATTCGAAGGTGCATTTTCCGGAGAAAACTGACATTTTTTAACATTCTTTTCGCAAGTTATCCGTAAAATTGCCACGCTGTATATCGTATAGATATAAACGTTCATTATGAATTTTTTTCAACATGGAGTCGCTAGCGGGGATCCTCTTCAGGATCGAGTTATTCTTTGGACACGTGTCACTACGGCCGAGCCCAGTGAGGTTCAGCTCGAATGGGAAGTGGCTGAAGATTTGAGCTTCCAACGGATCGTCTGCTCTGGAGTGACTTTTGCGAAAATCGAGGACGACCACTCGGTGCACGTGGACGCGGAGGGGTTGAATCCGGGCTGCCATTATTTCTACCGGTTTCATGCGCGTGGAGAGACGAGTGTGACAGGCAGAACGAAAACGCTTCCAGTCGCTGGGGTGGGGCATTTGCGGTTTGCGCAGGTCTCCTGTTCAAAATTTAACGCGGGGTTCTTCAACGCTTACGCAAGAATCGCGGAACGGGACGATCTGGATTTCCTCCTCCATCTTGGCGACTACATCTACGAGACCGCCAATATCCCGCCATCGGGGCAAACGGCTGGGGCGGAAATTGGAAGGCCGTTTGAGCCTTTGCATGAGTGCAAAACACTTGCGGACTACCGGATGCGGTACAGCCAATACCGGCGCGATCCGGATGCTCAGGCGATGCACGCAGCGCTGCCTATCATTGCAACGGTGGATGATCACGAATTCGCCGACGGCGCTTGGCGTGGAGGGGCGGACGTCCATGAAGAGGACAACGACGGCCCTTGGGCGGAGCGCCTCAAGGTCTGTTTTCGCGTGCGCTGGGAGTGGTTGCCGATCCGCCACCCTGACCCCGCGGACACGCAGCGTGTTTACCGTAGCGTGCAATTTGGGGGGCTTGCCGATCTGTTCCTGATCAACACCCGGACCTATCGGGATCAGCCCGTGCCGGCTCCCGAAATGAATGCTCCCGAGCGCACTGAACTTGGTCCGGAGCAGCGGGAATGGCTTTTCAGGGAATTTGAAGAATCCAAATCCCGCTGGCAGATTTTGGGCAATCCGTCGGTGCTCTCCACCACGTGGCGTGAAAATATCTCCGAAGAGATAAAACTACCCTTACTCAAGACAAAGTTGATCGCAGCCGACGGCAACGGGCCCGACTACGATCAATGGGACGGATACCCTGCAGAGCGCGAACAGTTGCTGAACCTGTTCCGCAAGCACCTCGGCAGTACGGTCGTGCTCAGTGGCGACATTCATGTGGGCATGGTGTGCGAGGTGGAGGAAAACCCGTTTGAGGAGAAGCGGGATGTGGTTGCGGTGGAATTTATCAATTCCAGCATCACTTCACAGAACCTTGATGACAAAATGAAATGGGGCTACCGGACGGATTCGCTGAAATACGAGCAGGCCATCTTGAGGGAGTTCCCTCATGTCAAGTGGTGCGACTTTGACAGCCACGGCTTTAACATTGTGGATGTCACCGAGGAGCGCGTCCAGGTGGAGTACTGGGGGGTGGACACCGTGACTCGGCGCTCGAAAGGCGTCTCGCTCAACTCGACATGGGTGGTCGAACACGGAACTCCTAAGCTACTGAGAATCAGGTAGGCTTCCTTTATTGTCAGGGACAAATCCAGGGGCGCCGGGGAGAATCAAAGCTTTCTCGCGACCCCTGGAGTTGTGTGCCCGCCCAAGCGGCGCGGCTTGGAGGGGAGGCGCTGGATTTCAGGAAGACACTGAATGAACTGCAACATTTTACGACGTGGCTAATTTTATTCTTATCGCGGTATGCATCTTGGCTGGGGTTTTGCTTAAGAAGTTTGCAAAGCTCCCGCCCGACCCACACAAGGGCATCAATGCCTGGCTGATATACCTTGCGCTTCCAGCAGTATCCTTCAAATACCTCCCGCATATTTCATGGAGTCTCGATTTGCTTGTTCCGTTTTTGGCACCGGTTCTGGTGTTTGCCGCAGGGTATATATTTGTTAAAGCCTACACGCGGGGGAAGGCGATGGACCAGCCGACGATTGGCGGGCTGCTGTTGATGGCCTGCCTTGGCAACACAGGTTTCGTTGGATTTCCCTTGGTCGCTGCCTATTTCGGAGAGCAGGCGATCAGTTATGCAGTCATCTGCGACCAGTCCACGGTGTTGCTCTTTTCAACTCTTGGAGCAGTGATTGCGGTAAAATCATCTGGAGTGAAAGAGGTGTCTTTCGGAGATATCTTAAAGAGGCTGACTCGGTTCCCTCCGTTGATCGGTTGTGTTTTGGCTCTGAGCGTGCCGCATTTTATCAATATTGCGCCCTTGGATCCGTTTTTCGCGGCGATTGCAGCCACGACGGCGCCGCTGGCATTGTTTTCTGTAGGAATGCAGCTGAACCTGAGCGGTGACAAGCAAAGTGGACCAGTAGTTTACTCCGTTTTGCTCTACAAGCTGGTTCTGGCTCCCGCTCTCACTTTGGCAGCCGTTTTTCTTCTTCCGGGACGGGGGCCTGCCGTTGAAGTGAGCGTTTTTCAGATGGGCATGCCTTCGCTGCTTTCGGCGGCGGTGATTGCCAACGAATGCAATCTCAACCCCCCTCTGGTGAATCGCATTGTCGGCATCGGTATTGTGGCGGGGCTGGCGACAACATGCCTCTGGTTTTTTATGATCAAAGCCGTATTTTGACGGAGCCCATCGCCCATGAAGACCATCCTCAAGACGAGGACTTATGAGTCACTTGTCGGGAGTTTGGTCGGAGACAAGGGTGCACGTCTTTTGAAACAACTCTTTTTGCGTTCGTTAACCGATATTTCCTTTAAAAAAATTATGAATTCAAGTACACAGCCCACGCCGCACACAGTCAGAATTTCCTACGGAGAACAGGGTTATATCTTTCCCCTAGATATCCCAGGGGTAAGCTCGGAGGTTTTTCTTCCAGCTAATCCGCCGGCTCTCGAGGCACAGGAGGAAGTGTTTAAACGGGCGGTTCGAAATCCGATTGGGAGTCTGCCACTGGCGGATATTGTCACAGCGGCGCTTGAGAGGCCGGAAAAGGAAGGGCGGTCGCCGAAAGTTGTGATTGCAGTTGCTGACCACACACGACCGGTTCCAGATCACCTTTTGATTCCGTGGATTACGGCTGAGCTGGGGGTACCCGATGCCTGCGTGACGATCCTGATTGGGACGGGTACCCACCGTGGATCCACTCCGGAAGAGCTCAAAAAGATGTTGGGAGGCGCGGCGGACAGGTTCAACATCGTCAACCATGACTGTCAGGATGCTCATAGCCTTGTGTTTATGGGCAGATCTTCGTGCGGAGGCGAGTGCTGGATGAACAAGCATTGGGTGGAGGCTGACCTGCGTTTGACGACAGGATTTATCGAGCCCCATTTTTATGCCGGCTTCTCTGGCGGCTCAAAGGCTTTGATCCCTGGAATTGCGGGACTTGACACGGTTCGCCACTTTCACAGGGCTTCCCTGATCGAACATCCCAAAGCAACGTGGGCCCGTATTTTTGACAATCCGCTGCAGCAACTTACCCGCGAAATGGCGGCGCTTGCGCCTCCTCATTTCATTGTGAACGTGACCCTGAACCACGCCAAAGAAATTACCGGGATTTTTGCAGGAGATCTGACTGCCGCGCACAATGCGGGCTGCGAGGCGGCCTTGGAAGAGGCGACCGTACCGGTTCCCAGACGCTATCAGATTGTGGTTACTACGAACTCGGGCTTCCCCTTGGATCAGAACTTTTACCAGACGGTTAAGGGGATTTCCGCGGCCTCGCGGATTGTAGAACCCGGAGGATTAATCCTCGTTTTTAGCCGCTGCAACAAGGGACTTCCTTTAGAGGGTGAATTCGCCGAAATTTTATCCGAACCTATCAGTCACTCTGAGTTGCACGCCAAAATTCTCGCGACCAAGGTGACACGCCATGACCAGTGGCAAGTACAGACGCTCATGCAGTGTTTGGAAAAGGCGCGCATTGTTCTGTACTCCGAGCTCTCTGCTGAAGACCGTCTGAGAAACCGCACCGAGCACACCGACGATCCAATCGGCGTGATTCGCGAATTTGTGGCGACTCGAGCGGGGAGTCCGGTTGCAATGGCGATCCTTCCCGAGGGTCCTTTGTCGATTGCCTGCCCTCCTGGAGACTCCCCGCATTAACGGACACCCCAGGCGTCTGGCGCATGGCGCACTCTTTTGAAGGTCTGTGTTTCGCGCCGCACTTGCTTGGCGGCGCGGGGCACGCTCGTTGTGGCCGCCAGCTCCTGGCTAATAACGGGGCATAGAGCGGGGGACAGACTGGCCGGTTCAGGAGGAGCTGGATGTAAATGTCTTCGAGACAGTAGAACGAGTGTGATGGCCTATGAAAGTCACTCAATTTTATTTGCAGCGTGGGATTTTCCGAGGCTTGGCTTTCTCCAAGTTTTCGAGTTTTTTGGGCGCATTCTTTGGGTTTGCGCTGGGCGCGAGTGCTCGGGCTGAAGCGGGCGTGAAGGTGCCTCTGAGTGTTTGGGACTTTCAGGTGACAAGTTCTACCGAAGCGGTGTTGAAAGAGTCTGGCAGCTCGGTGGGAAGGCAATCGATCTGGACGCAGCAGGCGACATTTCTGCAGCGGTTTCCCGTGGGACTGAAGGGATGTTTTTTGGGGGCAGGGGTTCAGGGGGAATCATTTTCGTTTGGAGGCAAAAACTCTGCGGCCGTGGGCGAGTTACGCGATTTTGCGGGGCTTGTTTCGCTGGAGTACTTTGTGGAAGGGCTTCAAGCGGCTTCGTTGAGTCTGAAGCCCGGCTTTTATTTCTCCGAGCACGTGCATTCGGATTGTTTTGATATTCCGGTGCAATTGGTGAGCGGGATCCCGCTGACGGATCACTTGAATGGCGTTGTGGGAGGTGCGGGTGCCCGGTTTTACCGTCATCCGATTCCGATCGTGGGGGTGAGTTGGGCGATCTCGCCCCGCTTGCGTTTGGACGCCGTGTTTCCTGAACCGGCGCTCGTTTACACGCCGGCGAAGGGGGTTGAGTGCAAGCTGGGCGGGGAACTTCAGAGCGGGGGCTTTCGGACAAATACGGGAGCGCCCGTGGAGTACTACAGTTATCAGTGGAAGGGCCGCGTGAGTTACGCGATGGGCCACGCCGTGACAATTTCGGGCGCCGTGGGATACGAGTTTGAGCGGCGGGTGGACTATTTTCGGGGAGGGCCGTCTTTTAGAAGCGAAGGAGCAGTTTTGCTGCAACTCGGCGCTGGGATTGCGTTTTAGCGGGGTGCGGTTGGGTGGGGTCAATGCACTGCGGCGCCTTCGGGCAGGAAAGGTTTGAACCGGTTTTTATCGGTACCTTTGAGGAAGGCTTCCTCGGGGGTGACGATGCCTTCCTTAAGGGCGTCCATGATGGCGTCGTCCATGAATTGCATTCCCTCATTTTTTCCGCCGACGATGACGTCTTGGAGCTTTTGGGTGGCGCCTTCGCGGATGATGGCGCTTGCGGCGGGGTTGACGATGAGGATTTCGTTGATGGCTTTGCGGCCCTTGCCTCCGGCCCGTTTCATGAGCACCTGCGCCACCACGCCGCGCAGCGAATTTGCCAGCATGGTGCGCACCTGCGACTGTTGGTCGGAGGGAAAAACGTCAATGAGACGGTCCACGGTTTTGCGGGCATTGTTGGTGTGGAGGGTGCCGAAGACGAGGAGGCCGGTTTCCGCGGCGGTGAGCGCGAGGCTGATGGTTTCCAAATCGCGCATTTCGCCCACGAGGATGATGTCTGCGTCTTCACGGAGGGCGGCCTTCAGTGCCACGGGGAAGCTGGGGGAATGCTCTGGGACTTCGCGCTGGGTGATGACGGAGCGTTTGTTGGGGTGAACGAACTCGATCGGCTCCTCAATGGTGACGATGTGCCGGGAGAAGTTTGTGTTTATATAGTCGATGAGGGCCGCCAGCGTGGTGGACTTGCCTGAACCGGTGGGCCCGGTCACAAGGACGATCCCGCCGCGCAGTCTGCCGAACTCCTTGACGACTTCTGGAATCCCCAACTGTTCCAGGGTCATGATTTTTGTTGGGATGATGCGGAAAACGCAGCCGTACCCATTCGCCTGTTTCAGATAGTTGCAGCGGAAACGGGAGGCGGCGTCCATCTGGTAGGCGAAGTCTAGATCGCCGATTTCCAGATACTTTTGCCAGCGCTCGGGGCCGCAGATTTCGCTCATCATGTAGGCCATTTCCTCCTCCGTGAGAGGTTCCGGGCGGATGGGGACTACGCCTCCGTGCTGGCGTATTTTGGGGGGGGCGCCCTGAGCCATGTGCAGATCTGAACCGCCGGAACTCACGAGGACCTGAAAAAACTGATCGATGTAGGCCATAAAAAGAGAGAGTAAAGGGGAGTTGAAAGAGGGGGTTAGGCGTTCATGAATTTGCGGAACAGTGTTTTCTGTTCACAGCGTACATAGGCTTCCTGGCCCGTGATCAAACCGGCTTCGAGGAGTTCCATCAGAGAGTCGTCCATCAGTTTCATACCGGCCCGCCGGCCGGTTTGGATGACGCCGGGCAGCATGAACGTTTTGCCGTCGCGGATCAGGTTGCCGACCGCCGAGTTGTTGGTAAGGACTTCGAGCGCGAGCACCCGTCCCTGGCCGTCGGCTCTGGGAATGAGCTGCTGGGAAACGATGCCGCGCAGGGATTCGGAGACCATGACGCGGATCTGGTCGCGTTGGTCGGACGGAAACACGTCCAAAACGCGGTCCAGAGTACGCGCGGCGCTGCCCGTGTGCAGGGTGCCGAGCACGAGGTGGCCCGTTTCAGAGGCGCTGATGGCAAGCTGGATCGTCTCCAAATCCCGCATTTCACCGACCATGATCACGTCCGGATCTTCGCGCAGCGCCCCGCGCAGGGCGGCGGCAAAGCTCTTGGTGTGGGTGCGAACTTCACGCTGTGTCACGTGGCAATTGGCGGAGGGGATGAGGTATTCAATCGGGTCCTCGAGGGTAATGATGTGGTCGGTGCGCTCGTGGTTGATGGCGTTGACGAGGGCGGCCAGGGTGGTGGACTTGCCGGAGCCGACGGGACCGGTGACGAGGACCAGGCCGTTGTGATACTGGATGAGGGATTTGAGGGTGTCGGGAAGCCCGAGTTCCTGGAGGGAGCGCAACTGGGCGTGGATGATTCGGAAAACGAGATCGAAGCCGACGCGCTGCCGGACGACCGAGGCCCGGAACCGACCGTAGCCGCCGTCGTAGGCAAAATCGATGTCGCCGCGGGTGTCTAGGGTGTGGAGCCGTTCGGCGCCAAGGAAACTCTCGGCCAGCATCCGAGTGTGGCCCTCGGTGAGGATCTCAGCGTCCGGAAACATGGGTTCGACCTGTCCGTTGCGGCGCCAGTGAGGGGCGGCCCCGCTGCAGAGGTGGACATCGGAGGCTTCAGCGGTTTGGGCGTATTGAAGAAATTGGTCGACGTGGGTGATTTGGACGCCGTTATAGAGATATTCAGCGGTGGGGTGGAGATCCATAGGAAGCGCGGAGGGAATTGGGGTTTGAGAGGGTTGGGGGGTGCTTCAGAACCAGAGTGGAATTAAGCAGGAAAAGGCGGAATTGGAAGCAGTAGGGAAATTCGTGTTGGCGAATCAGCGATAAACGGAGTAGCGATAGGAGAGTGATTGTTCTGGCGAGTGCTAGAGCGAAAGTCACGATGCTTTTGACGGGGGTGTTTCCCTGTTGGAAAGATAACCCTCTAGTAGTTCCTCAGATGCCCAACGAAATTTCTGGTAACGCAAGTGCGTCTTCCACAGCCGGCTTTGACCCTGAATACCTCCGGGCAGGGCAGCGGATTTCCGAGACGTTTACGCTCCGGAACGTCATTCCCTCCTCGCTTGGGGAGTTTCCAGTGTGGATCGCGGAGGACGAGGTTGCGGGGCGTTTGGTGTGCCTTCATTTTGTGCCGGCAGAGGTGGCAGCGGACCCGGATCTTCGGGTGGCCCTTAAGGAGGAGGTTCGGAAGACGAGAAACCTTCATCACGACAATATTTTACGGGTTCACGAGCTGATCGAGGGGCCGGATTGGGCGGCGGTGGTGACTAATTCGTACGAGGGGGAGTCTTTGGCGAGGCATTTGCAGGAGTCTCCGGTGGGAGCGCTTGAATGCGGGGACGTCAAGCCTTGGGTGGACACTTTGGTGCAGACGATGAGTGACGTGCACAGTGTGCCGGTTCTGCACCGGAACATCAGCCCGGCGGACCTCATTTTGACACCGGACGGTTCTTTGATGCTGGCTAATTTTGGCACGCGTCGGGTGGTGGTGGACGCGCTTCGGAGGGCAGGCAACCGGGAAGGGAAGTATCTTGCCTACAGCAGCCCCCAGCTTTTGGAGGGGAGCGCCCCGACGGTGAGTGACGATATTTATGCGATTGGGGCGACGCTGTTCCAGTTGCTGACTGGCAAGCGCCCGTTTGAAGGGGTAGACGTGGAAAAGCGGATTTCCTCTGAAAAACCGCCTGGAGTGGGAGAACTGCGCCACAAGCTGAATCGGGATGGTCTGGAGCTTTTCAAAAACTGGGAGCGGACGATCGCGCAGTGTCTTTCGAAGGACCCGAGCGAACGTCCGATTAATATTGGGGACTTGGCGCGGCGGCTGGCGAGCGAACCGGAGCCTGCTGCAAAAGCGGCGCCCGAAGTTGCGGCAGCTGCGGTCCCGCCCGAGGCGGCTCCTGCCCCGAAGGCTGCGCCCAAGCCCGAACCCGAACACTTGGGGTTGGCTTCCGAAGAGCATGAAGAAGAGTTGGTGGCGCCCCCGGTGCGGGAGCGCAAGTCGGTCGCTCCGAGGCCGCTTTTAACTTCTTACGCCCCCGAACCCAAGGGGGGCCGCAGCAAGCTTGCTTTGGCGGCTCTGCTTCTGCTCGCGGGTGGCGTTGGGGCTTGGTTTGGAGCCAGTTTTTTCCTGAACAAGGCGGACGACGTGGAGGAAGATGAGCCCGCACCGATGACGGCCGCCGGGGTGAAGGACGAGGGGCACGAATCGGACATTAAGTTTGTATCGCCGAATTCTCCGGATTCCGCTCCGGAATTAACGGCTTTGCGTCCTGGCCAGCTTCCCAAGCCCAAAGCGGGGCTTCCCAATGGGGTGGATCCTTCCATTGAGGGGCTTCCTACGCCTGTTTCTCCTGAACCGCCCGATAGGGGAGGTGTGACTGCCGAGAGTTCTAAACTGCCGGCCTCCGGGGTGGGCGCGATCGCGTCCAGTGCAGCGGTGCCTGCGGCTCCCGCATTGCCTCAGGTAGACGACCCGGAGTTGGCTGTGAAAAAGGCCCAGGAAGCAGCCCGCCTCAAGGGGGACGCCAACAAGCAGGACGCCATCACCAAGCGCGAACTGGAATTGGCGCGCAAGGCGCAGGAGATCGAACGTAAAGAGCAGGATATCGCCCGCAAGGAGCAGGAAGCGATGGCGCGCAAGGAGCAGGAGGAGCTGGAGCGGATCAAGGCCCAGAAGGCGGCGCCCGTCGCGGCGGCCCCGATCGTCCCATCTCCCAAGCCGGCGGCTCCGGTGGCGGCGGTTCCTGCGAAGCCTGAAAAACCGGCGGATAAAATGCCTGAAAAGGCCGTTGAAAAAGGGCCTGAAAAAGCCCCGGCCGTGGCTGAAAGTTTGCCCCCTGTGGAACCCTCTAAAGACACGGCGGCAAAGGCGGCGCCCGGACCGGTGGAAAACAGTTTGGGCATGAAGTTTGTAAAAGTCGGGGAGGTCCAGTTTTCGACCAACAAAACACGCGTCAAAGATTATGCGCAGTTTGTGAAGGATACGGGCTATCCCAAGTCCCGCTGGAGCCACCCGGGGTTCGACCAGACCCCCGAGCATCCGGTGGTGATGGTGAGTTGGACGGACGCGTTGTCTTTCTGCAAGTGGTTGACGGATAAGGAGCAGGCTGCCGGCCTACTGAAGCCCGGCGAGTCCTACCGCCTGCCTACGGATTTGGAGTGGAGCAAGGCCGTGGGGTTGGCTACGGAAAAAGGTCAGACCCCCGAGATGCGAGACATGGGCATTCAGGATCAGTATCCTTGGGGAACGTCTTGGCCGCCGCCGAAGGGAGCAGGGAACTATACGGGCAAGGAGACGGGCGCCGAGGTGTACCTCTCGGGCTACGAAGATCCGTTTCCTTTCACTTCTCCGGTGGGAAGTTTTACTCCGAATGCGCAAGGGCTTTACGACATGGGTGGGAACGCCTGGGAGTGGTGCATGGATACGTGGAACCCGAAGGCCCGGTCACGCGTGCTGCGTGGAGCCTCTTGGTACCAGGGTGCACTGCAGCTGAGTTTACTTTCCTCGTGCCGTATTCACTCGATGCCTGACCGCGAAAGCGACAACTACGGGTTCCGCGTGGTGCGTGCAGCCACGGGTAAGACGCGGTAATCCGCGAAGCCGCCTGCGTTTCGGTTTGCGCCGAGGTGGGAAGGGGGGTGATTTTGAGAAGCAAAAGGGGGGAGCGAGGGTTTTCGCCTGAGTTTCTTCCCTTTTGCGTTTTGGCAGCCTCAGGTTTTCTGGGGTCCCTAGCTGATTTTTCCCAAGATTTATATTTCCATGATAGACCCACTGCTGACCGACGAGCCTGTGACGGATCCCTTGCCGCTTTACCGTTTGCGCGACGGGTTGATGGGGGTGGATCTCTTAGCTGCGGCAGTTTCCCACCTCAACTTGTTCACTTGGCTGGCAGACCACCCCGCCACTTTGGGGTCGATGTGCGCTCATTTTGGGATTCACGTGCGCCCGGGAGAGGTTTTGATGACGCTTTGCTCCGCCTTGGGACTGGTGACTCAGGCCGGAGGGGTGTACCACCTGACGGCTCGGTCGCGGGAGCATCTGGTGGAGGGGTCGCCGTGGTGCTTGAAGCCGTATTACGACACGCTTAAAAAACGCCCGCAGACGCTGGAGTTTTTGCAGGTGCTTCAGACCGGCAAGCCTGCCAACTGGGGCAGCGCCCACACTCTGGCCTGGGCGCAGGCCATGGAGAATGAAAGTTTCGCCAACGAATTCACGGCTGCGATGGACTGCCGCGGGATTGTGCTCGCGCCCGCGCTGGCCAAACGCCTGGACCTTTCCGAGCACAGCGCGCTGTTGGATGTGGCCGGTGGCTCGGGCATCTACGCGTGCGCTCTCGCAGCGCGCCACGCGCACATGAAGGCCGCCGTTTTTGAACGTCCGCCGGTCGACCGCATAGCGCGCAAGGCCATCGCCAAACGCGGGCTTTCAGACAGGGTTGACGTTTTGGCCGGCGATATGTTCGCCGACGAACTTCCCTCTGGATTTGACGTTTTGTTGCTCTCAAACGTGCTGCACGATTGGGATGACCCCGTGGCAGAGGCTCTGGTAGCAAAGGCGGCGCGCGCGCTGCCTTCGGGAGGGTTGCTGTTGATACACGACGCCTTTTTGGATGCGGCCAAAACCGGGCCGCTCCCTGTGGCGATGTACTCGGCTCTTCTGATGCATTCCACGGAGGGGCGTTGTTTTTCCGTGGGAGAAATCAGGATTTGGCTCGAGCGTTACGGCCTGGATTGGCGCGGACAGCACCCAAGTGCCGTGGATCGGAGCGTGGTGGTCGCGCAGAAAATCTAGTCTGAACCGGCGGATTCGTGCGGCGCTATCCCGCTCCTCGGAGGCAGCGGGCTGTACCAATTTCCGTTTCCATCAACAGCGCCTATTCGATTCGGCGGAGGCGCTGCTCCAGAATCCAGCATAGCAGGACGCTTCCGCAAAAAAACAGGCCCGTGGCGTTTAGAAAGCGGGTAGTATCGAGCCCTCTTCCGGCAAAGGCGACGAGGGCAGCTCCTGCAATATTGGGCACAACCATTGCCAGATCGATCAGGGCGTTGGCCCGGGCGTTGAAGGCGTGGGGAAGTTGGAGGGAGACATAATTGAGCTGGAAGGCGATGCGTGCGAACAAGAGCGCGCCGTACACGAAGGCCATTAAGAAGGACAATGCCGGGTGGAAACACGCGGACCAGAGCAAAAGGCTCAGCGCTTCGAATGCGACGAGCCGAAGTAAGACGCGCTCCGGGGAAAAAACCGCGAGTCTTTTCGGCAGTATCAGGCTACCGAAGGCCCCTCCAATCCCGAAACACCCGAGGAGCAGTCCGTACGCCCAATCGGGAAGCAGGAGCACCTCTGTTGCCATGGGTAAAAGGAGGGGGATGACGATCCCGAGGGCCGTGCTGGCTAAGGCGCACCGGGCGAAGATCCACAGGAAGGTGGGCCGCTTGCGTAAAAGGCCAAGGCCTTCTCCGAGGTCTTTTAAGAAACCTGGAGCGGGGCTAAGCCCGACTTGTTGCGGGTGGGGCGGAGGTGGGGAGAGCCTCGCCAGGAGTACAATTCCGACGCAATATGTGAGCAGGTCGAACTGAAGAATGGGGATGAGGTTTTGCGCGTAGGCGAAGAAGACTGCGCCGAGGATGGGGCCGGCGGCGTGAAGGAATGCAAAGCCCGTTGCAAACAGGGAGTTGGCTTTGGGCAAGAGGTGTGTGGGAAGCAACTCATTCATGAGCGCCTGGCGGGTCGGGTTGAAGGCGCCGGAGAAAAAAGCAATGAGGCCATTGCCAAGGATCAGCACCCACACTGAAGAACTGAAGGCTAGCATGCTTGCTAGGATTGGAATCCGCGCGAACTCGCAGCCCATGAGGATTTGCTTCTTCGCCCGGCCCTCGCCAAAGACGCCGCCCACGAGGGTTCCCAGCACCATGAGAAGGAGGAAGACGCCCTGGGTGATCCCAAGAAACTCTTTTTGGCGACCCGCGAGTTCGAAAATATGCATGAGGATGGCAACCTCGGAAATATAGGTCCCTAGTTCGGAGAGGAAACCAGCAAGGAAAAGAAGCCGGTAGGGCCGGGATGCCAGAAGTTCGCGCATGAAAGAGTGCTTTCTGAGTTTATTTGGGCGGTTTGGGGTAGTAAAGAAGTGGGATGTTAAAGAATCGGAAAGACTTCCCGTTGATTTTACTGGCGGCTCTGAATGTCGTGCTAATCATTGGCAGTGCTTTGCTTACCGAGTGGGCGCTGCAGGCGCCGCTGTACGTCTCCGTGCCCATGGGGCTCGTTGTGGGTTTTGGAATCGTGTTTATCTACCTGACGAACTACCAGTGCATCTCGCACTATCATATTCACACGCCTTACTTTAAAGGCAGGCGCGCGAACGACTTGTTCAGTCTCCTGAATTCGTTGTCCCTGGGTGTTCCTCAAACGATGTACCACATCCATCATCTCTTTCACCATAAGGGGAACAACGACAGACGCGATCCCCAGACGAATTCGACGGTGGATTTCGCTTCAAGCTATCGGTTCTCTAAAGATCCGAACGTGGAGGAGGAGTTTTGGTCGTTCACGCTCAAAAGCGTGTTTCGGTCGGAAATCACACCGCTTTATAAGGAGGGCGTTAGGCAGCGGCGGCGCGCGCAGATCCACCTGGAGTTTGTCGTACTTTTTGCGCTATGGGCGCTGCTGATTTTTGTTTCGTGGAAAAACTTCGTGTTTTTTTATCTGCCGCTGTGGCTCATCGGACAGGTGCTAAATTACGCGGAGAATTATTTGGAACACCACGGCGCCACACACACGAGTCGGCTGAACGATTCGGTGAGCTGCTACAGCCCCTTCTACAATTGGATCTGGTTTAACAACGGCTACCACCAAGAGCACCATTACAAGGCTCGGGTGCATTGGTCGCAATTGCCGGAAGTGAGGCCCCTGATGCTGGATGAAACGCAACGGCGCACGGTGCCGCACTGCCATCTTTGGAACCTGCCGTGGATCAGAAAAAACGAGGCTTCTGTTGGCGGGTCGAAGCATCCGTCCAATACCTAGGCTGAGAGGCAGCGGCGAGGGGTTGGCTTTTTGCGCAACCACGCTCCAACTCGGTTTGTGTCGGGCCGAGAGCTGGCATGCGTTCCCCTGTGAATTCAAAGAACTATGAACGAAGGAAGAAAAGTTTTCATCACGGGCGCAAGCTCAGGGATCGGGCTTGCGGTTGCAACTCTCCTTTGTGCAAAGGGTTTTGATGTCTGGGGAACGGCTCGCAGCGTGAGCCGACTCCCCGTGCTTGCGCGTTTCCATCCTGTGGTCCTCGATTTAAACGAACCGGAAGGAATGGCGGCTGCATTTGAAACGGCGGCCCTGGAGGCGGGCGGGTTCGACATTCTGATTAATAACGCTGGAGATGTTGTGAACGCGCCGCTGGAGGCTCTGGTGCGGAACGGTTTGAGAGCTCAAATGGAGACGCTTTTTTTCGGCCCGCTGGAGTTGATCCGCTTGGCGCTTCCAGGGATGCGTCGCCGCAATACTGGGGTGATTGTGAACGTCACATCCCTGGCCGTACAATTTCCGATCCCCTTTAATGCGGGCTACAGCGCGGCAAAGGCGGCTTTGAGCTCTTGTAGCGAGTGTTTGCGTCTGGAGTTGACGGGCACGGGGATCCGAGTTGTGGACGTTCAGCCCGGAGATGTGGCAACTGAGATTCTGAGGCGGACGAGGGAGCTGAACACGGCGGAGTGTGATTCTTACGAGCCGAACCTGTCGCGTTCGCGGGCGGCCGAAGCGGGCAAGATGGAGGCAGCATGTTTGCCCGAAAAGGTGGCGTCGCTCATCCTTGCACTGCTCTCGGCCGGGGCTCCGCCTCCGAGGGTGGCGGTGGGCAATTTTTTCGAAGCGAAAGTCGCAACACTGACCAGCCGGGTGCTTAGTAGAC
The DNA here is from genome assembly GCA_003402745.1 of Verrucomicrobiota bacterium. Taxonomy (GTDB): domain Bacteria; phylum Verrucomicrobiota; class Verrucomicrobiia; order Chthoniobacterales; family Chthoniobacteraceae; genus Chth-196. The sequence continues at coordinate 16,614 of QQND01000031.1, read as the reverse complement.
GAATGGTGGAGAAACTCCAGCGATGGATTTACAAGCTCTCGTAAGGGGGTGCGGGAGCGGCTTGCGGGGGTCTTCTGAGGCGGAGGGAGGTTGGGCTTTGGTTTACTGGGGTGCGGGGTGTTCCAACCAGGCAGGGTTCAACCGGGCGAGGGTGAGGACGTTTTTATTTTCATAAAAACAGAGGAGGGAGCCGTCGGGGAGGAGTGCCAGGTCGGAATACGCGCTGGCGCCTTCCTCCAGGACCTTGGGAGCGCTCCAGGTCTTGCCTTCGTCGTCGCTTGTTTTGAGTGCTAGATTTTTTCGTTGGCCGGAGGCTCCTGGGATTTGCTGGCCAAGGGCGTCTCTTTTTAGGTTGTGAGGGTTGGAAAAAATCAGACGTCCTTTGGAGCCGGGTTTAGGGCTGCGGATGAGGCTTCCCATGCAGATGGGGTCCCACAGCGCGTCAGAAAATGAACGGCGCCAGATTTTGAATCCACAATGGCAACTGGATTGTTCACCGTCATTTCGTCTTCGCCTCCCTTGGCTTTGCGCGGGTTCCCTGTGATGCGTTCGCCGATATGGGCGATTTGGCGAGCGGGTTCCCAGGTTTTCCCGCCGTCAGGGCTGCGGCGCAGGTGGACCTGGATTTCCCCCCAGTCGCTGCGTGCGTCACTGCGCGCCTCGCAATAAGCGAGCGCGGTTCCCTTGGCCGTCACCACGATTCCTGGAATTCGGTAGAGGGCGAAGCCGTTTTCTCCGGCTTTAAAAAGATCGGTTTTTTGCAGGTCGGGTTCGGCGGATTGCACCGGGGCGGTGGGGCCGAGTAATAGGAAAGCGCTCAGGAGCGTGGCGCGAAAAGTTTTAGGGGAGGGAAGAGGGAGCATCGGGGAGAGGAAGTGAGGGTTGTTGGAGAGCGGAATGTTTTGGAGGAGCGAAGGCGCCCCCCCAGACGAGTTTTGTCGAGAACCGACTATTTTTGCGCGCTTGGAGGATCTCGTCCTCGGGTTTTAGAAGCTCTGTTCGCGGGCCTGCTGGGCCTCGGCGCTGCGATGCAGGAGCCGAAGGGTGTGGAGGGTTTCGGGCCCTTTATAGTGGCGCTTCAAGCCGCTTTCACTGAGGGCTGCCGCCGGCACGTGGATGACAAACTCCGCAAAACATTTGTCGGTGCCGCCGCTCTGGAGCTCGATGCCCTTCTTGGTCTGCCAGAATTCTTCTTCAATTTTTGCCAGTGCGCGGGCGGATTCCTCGGGGCTGAAGTCTTCGCGGCGGCCGAGCACCCAGACCAGCTCGGGGTCTTCAGGGAGGGAGACGGGGAAGGGGACGAAGGGGGCTGGGACGGGTTCCTCCTCGGCGAGGGCGGGATCCACCTTGACACGGCTTTGGACGACGCGGTCGGGGAGTTCGATGGCGACGGCGACGCTGGAGCCGTTTTCATCCTGGGTGATTTCGACTTTGTCGGCGCCGAATTGGTCGCCGAGTTCGCGTTGGAAGTCGGCGACGGTTTCGGGTTCGAGGTTGGGGAGGCCTCCTTTTTCGCAAAACTTTTCAAAGGACTGCAGGTTTTTGATCAGGCGCACTTCGCGTGCGACTTCGTCGTAGATGACGGAGGCGAGGTGCGGGTCCTGGGTCGCTTTGGGGAGGACTTTTTGGAGGAGGGCGAGAAATTGAGCGTCGTTGAGCGGTTTGGTTTTCATGGTGCGGGAGTTGGAAAAAGGGGGTTCTTTGAGGGGGATGGGCGATGGGGGGCAAGCGAATAAGACAGGGAGCGGGGGGCTTAGTTCCTGCGCAGCCTGAACTGCATTTGAAATTGGCGGGGGGTCAGGCCGATGTGTTTGTGAAAGGCTTGGGTAAAGGCGCTTTGGTCGCAGAAGCCGAGTCTGGCGCCGACGTCGGCGATGAGTTCATTGGGGTCTTGGAGGGCTTCGCAGGCGGCTTGGATGCGAAGTTTGAGGATGAAGGCCTGGGGGCCCACTCCGAAAGCTTCGATGAATTTCCGGTGCAATTGGCGCTCGGAAAGGTGTACCTGCCGGGCGAGGTCCTCCACCGAAATGCGGTCGCGGAAGTGGTCCCGGATGTAGTCGACGGCGCGTTCTAGGTTGAGGAAGGGCCTCAAGAGGGCTTTGCGCGCTTCGTAACTGTGGGTGGTCCCCATGAGGCCGATGATTGCACCCGCGCTGTCGCGGACGGGCAGTTTGTTGGTCACGAACCAGTCTGGAACGCCCTGCCGATTGAAGAAGAGTTCCACCAAGTTCAGCTTGGGTTGCCCAGTTTGAAGCACCGCTTGGTCATCGCGGCGGAAGGTTTCCGCAAGGCGGCGGGGAAAGAGCTCGAAGTCGTCCTTGCCTAAAATCTGAGCCTCCTCATGGAAGCCGAGCCGTTCGTAAAACAGGCGGCTGGCGCCGACAATGCGGCACTCCGAGTCCTTGGCGAAAAAAGCGATATCCGGCAGGTGTTCGAAGAGTTGGTAGAAGGGGGTGTCCGGCCCGATTTGTTGGAGAAAACGGGCGCGCAATTCGAGGGTGCAGGCCGTGGGGGCGGGGCGGGGCATGGTTGAATTTGAGGTGGCGGTGGGGAGGGTGGCAAGCTTTGGAAGGCTGGCGAAGCCTTGGGAATCTGCTTTTTGCGGGGTCTTAAAATGGTACTCTGTGTTTTATGAAATTCCGGGCGGATTCGTGTTTTCAGAGGGGGCGAGTATGATTCCGCTGGAATTGCTTCTTTCCGCATATAAGCAGGGGGTCTTCCCCATGGCGGAGCCAGGAGGCGAGATTTCTTGGTTTTCGCCGGATCCGCGCGGAATTTTGCCTTTGGAAGAGTTTTATTTGCCGCACGGTCTCAAACGCGCGCTGAAGAAAGGGCTGTTTGAGATCCGTATTAACACGGCATTCGAGGCGGTTCTGGAGGGGTGCGCTAACCGGCCTGAAACTTGGATTGATGCGCGCATCAAGGCCAGTTACACGGCGCTTTACCATCTTGGCCTGGCGCATTCGGTGGAGGCGTGGGTGGACGGAGCCTTGGGCGGGGGCTTGTATGGGGTCTCCCTGGGTGGGGTGTTTTTTGGGGAATCGATGTTTCACACGGTCACCGACGCCTCCAAGGTGGCGCTGGTGGCGTTGGTGGAGAGGATGCGTGCCCGGGGCATGGGGCTTTTGGACCTGCAGTGGGTGACTCCGCACCTGCTGAAATTCGGAGCGCGCGAGGTGCCTCGCCGCGTTTATCTGAAGCTCTTGAGTGAACAGTTGGACCAACCCTGCGGTTTTTGAAACCACGCGAGCGGATCGGGGCGCCCGACAACGGAGGCTATTCCACGTGGGCGTGCGACTCGAGATGTTCGAGGTCGACAAATTCCAGGGCCGAGATGTGGCACGCGTTCAAAATCACCGCTGGGGCGCAACCCGCTTCAAAGGCTTCGCGCCAGCGCTCTACGCACAAACACCAGCGGTCGCCGGGTTGGAGGCCGGGGAATTCGAATTCGGGTCTAGGCGTGCTCAGGTCGTTGCCTCGGGCCTTCGAGAAATCTAAAAAGGAGGCGGTGACTACGGCGCAGACGGTGTGCAGGCCGCGGTCGTCGGCGCCAGTGCGGCAATAGCCATCGCGATAGAACCCAGTGAGGGGTTGGTGGCAGCAGCTCTGAAGGGGGAGGCCGAGGACGTTAGTGCGCATGAAAGAGGCTGTCGGAAAGAGGGGGCGGCAGACAAGTCTGCAGGAGGGAGTGTGGCGCGAGTGGGAGTGCTTACGTTACATTTACAGGTGGCGCATAAAATCTTCACAAAGATGTGAAACACTCAGGAACAGTGTTTTTAGAGTGCTCGAATCCTTCCAATAACCATGAAAATGAATCCTGTGAATGCAATGCTTGCTGCTGTCGTTCTCTGCGGTGCCGCGCGTGTTAGCGCCGAGGGGCCGCCACGGCCGCCGTCGCCCTCGGAGCGTCTGGCGAGAATGAAAGGCGAACTGAATCTGAGTGACACGCAGGTGCAGAAGCTCAAGCCCCTCCTTGAGGCCAATATGGAGAAAATAAACGCCGTTCGGGCGGATACTGCGCTGAGCGAGGAGCAGCGGAAGGAGAAGGCGCACGAAATCCGAAAGGCGGGTTCGGACGAAATCATGGCGGTTCTGGATCCTGAGCAGAAGGCGAAGTTTGAGGAGGAAATGAAGAAGCGCAGGAAGGAGGGTCCTCCTGGGGGCGGCGGGCCGGAGGGGCCGCGCAAAGGGCCTCCTGGCGGGGGGAATGGGGGCGGCAAGCCGGGGCCCAAACCCCAGTAAAGATTTCACGGTGGGTTGACGCAACTGATCCGTTGGCAGAAGCTGCCAACGGATTTTATGCGAAATGCGACAGTTCTTCGGCCGCTTCAGCGGGGGCGCCGCTCCGAGGCGGATTTGGAGCGCTGGCGCCAGTATCGGGCGGAGTGGGTGGCTGGCATGCACGCCCAGAGCAATTTCCACCTGCTTTTTGACCATATCCCGGGCGTGGCCTTTTTTGCGAAGGATCGCGAGGGGCACCTGCTGTTTGCGAGCAAGGCACTTTTGGCGAGGTACGGAATGCCGGACGACTCTGGGATTCTTGGGTTTAAAGACCACGACATTAACCCGAGGAGCATGGCGGACGCCTATGTGGAGGACGATCTGAAGCTGGTTTCGGGCGAGGTGAACCTTGTGGAGCGGGTGGAGCTTTGGTGGGATTTACAGGGGCTGCCTGACTGGTATTTGGTCACCAAGATTCCGCTCTTTGCCGTGGACGGCAGTTGTGCGGGGGTGGCCGGGATTTTGCGGGCGCCTGCGGAGTCTGAGCGCCGGTTGCCCTTGTTTCAAACGGTTGCGAAGGCCGTGGAGGTCATCCGTCGGGACTACGCAAAGCCTCTGAGGATCGAGTGCGTGGCGGAGGCGTGCGGCGAGTCGCTGAGGCAGTTACAGCGGCATTTTCAGCGTTCTTTTGGACTGACTCCGCAGGAATTTCTGCTCAAAACCCGCGTGATTGCCGCCGCCCGCATGCTCGAGGACACGACACTTTCGCTATCCCAAGTGGGGGAGGGGTGCGGTTTTCTGGATCAAAATGCGTTTGCACAGCATTTCCGCCGCCGGACGGGGCTGACACCCGCCGCATACCGGCGGAACGTGGCCAGAGAGAGGGGCCTTTAGAGGAAGTGTCGCATTTCGGAGTTGTTTTTGTCGCTCTCAAAAGGGGCGCTCGGGCTAGACTGGGAGGGTACGCCCACTTATGAGCAAACTTATGAATCCCACCCCCGCCCCTCAGCGTCAGGCAGCGCCCGGACCGTTTTTCGCGACAAAACAAAGGGTGACGCATGTCGTTTTTGATTTCGACGGGACGCTTTCTTGGCTTCGTCACGGCTGGCCGGAGATGATGCTTGACACCTTCGCGCCCCATCTTCCTCCCGGGCAGGAGATGCACGACCCCGTCATTCGGGAACGCCTGCTGCATTTGATTTTGGCGTTGAATGGAAAACCGACCATCCAGCAGATGGTGATGTTTCAGGAGTACGCACGCTCCCACGGTTCGGGGGCTCCCGAACCCGAACGGCTGCGTGCGTCGTTTCAGGCGTGTTTGGACGGCCACATTGAAGCGCGAACCGCTCGGATTAGCAGCGGATCCGTTCCTGTGGAAACGTACGTTGTGGCGGGTGCACGCGCGTTGCTTGAGCATTTGCGTGGTTTGGGGCTGCGTCTTTATGTGTTGAGCTCCACGGTCCAGCACCGGGTACGGGAGGAGGCTGCGCTTTTGGGACTTTCGGAGTATTTCGGGGAGCGCATTTTCGGGAGTCCAGCGGATCCTGCGGGGTACACGAAGCGGGCTGTTTTTGAGCGGATTTTACGCGAGGAAGGCATTTCAGGCGGGCAGTTGCTGGCCATTGGGGACGGGCCGGTGGAGATTGCCGATGCGAAAGCGCTGGGCGGGGTGGCGGTGGCCGTTTGCACGGACGAGGACGTCAACGGGTCGGGTATTTGCGATCCCTTCAAACGCGAGCAATTACTTGCTGCAGGTGCGGATGTTGCGATTCCGGATTTTAACGCGGCCCTCCCGCTGCTTGCGCCTCTGTTTGGAGCATGAAAGCGCACAAAATCACCCCTTTGGATTTGAAGCGGTTGGCGACCCAGCCCCTCTCTCTGCGGCACAGTTTGAGCGCTTGCGAGGAGATCCTTGTGCCCTTGGAGGGCGAGGCGCCCGCGCTCTCCCCGGGGTTGGCCCGCCAGGTGGACGCCGCGGTTCGGGCCATCCGCGAGGCGCGCGTGCGCGGGGCGAGCGTGATGCTTGTGTACGGGGCGCATCTTTTGCGCAACGGGGCGGCGCTGCTTTTGGACGGGCTCATGCGGGAGGGCTGGATCACACATATCGCCACGAATGGGGCGGGCACGATTCACGACTGGGAATACGCCTGGCTGGGGAAAAGTACCGAGGGGGTGGAGGCAAACGTGGCCACGGGCACCTTTGGGTGTTGGGAGGAAACTGGGGCGAACATTCATCTGGCGCTTCTGGCCGGAGCCTTGGACGGGCTCGGCTACGGGGAGGCTTTGGGACGGTTTATCGTTGAGGACGGCGCAACCCTGCCCTCCAAGCAGGAACTGCGCGCCCTGATTGTTTCCGACCCCGAACACCGGCTGACCCCAGCGCGCGCGGATCTTTTGGGCTTCATGGGCGAACGCGGTTACGAAGGCGGACGGATCGAGGTGTTGCATCGTTGGAAACACGCTTCGATTTTGGCCTCCGCGTGGAAACAAGGGGTGCCGGCCACGGTCCATCCTGGCATCGGGTACGACATCATCACCAATCATCCTTGTTTCAACGGGGGTGCCATTGGCAGGGCAGGGGGCTGGGATTTCGCGCTCTTTAGCGGTTCGGTTGAGCGGCTGGAAGGGGGCGTGGTGTTGTCGGTGGGGTCGGCGATCACGGCGCCGCAGGTGTTTGAAAAAAGCCTCAGTTGTGTCAACAATCTGCGGCTGCAGGCGGGGCTTGGAGCCATGGCGGGGCATTCCATTTTTGTGGTCGATCTTCAGGATGGCGGGGGCTGGGATTGGTCCGCAGGTGAACCCCCAAAGAATAATGCGGCGTATTACCTGCGGTTTTGCAAAAGCTTCTCCCGCATGGGAGCGCCGATGCACTACCTCCAGTGCGACAACGTGGCATTCGTCCACCATCTCTGGCGGAATCTGTCCCGCGCATAACCTCCGATTTTCATGACCCTGGAACGTTTACGCGCCCTGTTAGAGGCCTTCTCAAAGCTGCGGATTGCGGTGGTGGGAGACTTTTGTTTGGACCGGTATTTGGAGATCGACGCCCTGCATGAGGAGACTTCCATTGAAACCGGTCTTCCCGTGTACAAGGTGGACCGGGTGCGTTCCCAGCCCGGGGCGGCGGGAACGGTGCTCAACAACCTGGTGGGGCTCGGAGTGGGAACGGTTTTTGCGGTGGGGTTTTGTGGAGACGATGGCGAGGGGTACGAGTTGGAGCGTGCGTTGCGGCTTTTGGAGAGGGTGGATACGCGTCATTTCCTGCGCTGCCCCGAGCGGCGGACCTTTACGTACTGCAAACCTCTTTTGCTCGCAGCGGGCGAGTTGCCTCGGGAGTTAAATCGCCTGGACTCTAAAAACTGGACGCCCACGCCGGAGTCGCTGTCGCTGGAGGTCGCGCACATGACCCGGGAGTTGGCCGGCCGAGTGGATGCGGTCGCGGTGATGGACCAGGTGGACATCCCCGGAACGGGGGTCGTGACGCCCGCGGTGCTTGAGGCGTTGGAAGCGCTTTCCGGGAGGGTGCCCGTGGTGGCGGATTCGCGCAGTGGACTGGAGGGTTTTCCCCCCTTGATTTTCAAACTGAACCGCTCGGAGTTAAATGTCCTGGCGGGACTCGAGTCCACGGCGGAGCGGGCGGTTTTGAGTGCCGCTCTGGAGAAGGTGGCGGAGCGTAACATGCGGCCTGCTTTTGTGACCCTCGCCGAAGACGGAATCCTGGGCGCGTTTCCGGGGCTGCGTACGCAGTGGGCGCCCTCGCTGGCGTTGCGAGGTCCCATAGACATTGTGGGGGCTGGAGACTCGGTGACGGCAGCTTTGACGGCGGGACTGGCGGCGGGCGCCACCCTGAGCGAGGCGCTGGAGCTTGCGATGCTTGCGGCCAGCGTGACAGTCCACCAGATAGGGACGACGGGGGTGGCTGAGGCGGGCGCCCTTCTGGCCGTGGCGCGAATGGGATAGTCCGGCGTTGTGCGGGATTCCGTATGGAGTTCTGGGGGGCGTTCGGACGGGGCGTCGAAGGGGCCCGGTGTCTGGAGCTGGGAGGAGGTCTATAAAATTACGGTCGTCGGATTCGACAGAAAGGCTCACGGCGCTCTCAAATTTGATTTTCACCGTAACGATGCTTTCTTTGCCGGTCACGTATCGCCTTTTTTGGCGGGAGGCAGCAGCTTTTTGAAGGGGTCCCAGAGCTGGTCGAAAAAGCCGCTGGCGATGGGTGAATCGACGCCAAAGTTTGTGGGGACCCGGTCTTTTGGCATGTAATACGTGCCGAAAAGAACGTCCCAGAGAGGGAGTAAGCCGGCGAAGTTTTTATTTCGCGCCTGCGGTTCCTGGGAGTGGTGCCAGCGGTGGAATACGGGGGAGGAAATCCAGGCGCGCAGCGGGCCGTAGTCCCAGTTCACGTTGGCGTGGAGGGTGATGGCGTACAAAGTGAGGATGGGAGCGGTGGCTAGCGTGAGGGTGGGATTGTATCCCAGAAGAAGGACCGGGGTGGCCTGAACCAGTCTGTCGACGAGTTCGTTGACGGGATGGACGCGCACGCTGGCCAGCCAGTCGACGTCCTCGGAGCTGTGGTGGACGGCATGGAAGGGCCACCATTTTCCAGTGTGAAAAAGGCGGTGCGTCCAGTAGCCGAAAAAGTCCACGAGCAGGTAAATTTGGAGGGCCGCCAGCCAACCCGGCTGGCGGCTCAGCGGGCCGTATCCGTGGTAGAGGCCGCCACGCATTTCTTCCGGAGTGGTGAGGTGGAGAAGAAGCAAAACCGCGACAGGAACGAGCATAGTCGCCCTGACCACGATTTTCATGAGCGGTGCGGTGAAAAAATACATCAGATCCGTCAGGTAGCCTTTACGAAAAACGGCCTGGGGGCGGCTGCGGCCGGCGATTTTTTCGACGGTGTAAAACAACGCTCCCAAGACAATGAGTCCGAGGAGCGGACGCAGGAGGAGGGTTTTGAGGGTCATGTTTTTGCAACACCAAGGGCGCTCGAATGTAGCGCTTTTTGTTTGGGGCCGGAGGGGAAGGATCGGTGCCGTAGAGCGGCGGCTGTTGGGGTGTTATTGAGGAGGGGTTGGCCTGGGGTCTTGTGGTTTTTTTGGAAACAGTAGCGAAAGCCAGCCCAGGATAAGCAGCAGACCTCCCAGAGGGGTGACGGCCCCGAGAATTTTGAGGTTGGTCACACTCAAGGCATAGAGGGAGCCGCTGAAGATCAGGATTCCAAAGGCGAACAGCTGGAAAACGCGGCGGCTGGCGGCCGGGTGGGTCGCGACGAAAAGCAACACAACCGCGTGTAAAAGATGGTACAGCGAGGCGGTACGCCAAACCTCCAGGGTCTGGTTGGCGGCCAAGAGAGAGGCGAGCCCGTGCGCGCCAAAAGCGCCGAGAGCGACGGCACTGGCGCCAAAGATTGCGGCAATACGGATTTGGGTGGACACCCTTGGAGGCTCTCCCAGTGGAGCAGGGCGGGCAAGGCCCGTTTCGCGCTCTGTGAGGAACGGCGCCTTTAATTTGGAGTGCTTGGGGGCGGTGGTTGGGGGGGCGCGGTTGGTGCGTCGTTGCCGGAGCGTGCCCGCGTGTACCCTATATTGAGGTCTGTGGCCGCGAGGGTTTTTCCGCGCGTCGCCGCCATGAGGGTTGTGTAGTCGACCTTGCTTGTCTGCGGGGCGAGGTCCGGAGGGGAGGAAAGCGCGAAGAGGGTCAGGGTGTAAGTTTTGGCACCGGGTCCCTTGGACTGTGGGGGTTCGCAGCCGAGTTGGTCCTTAAAATTACAGCCCTGAGTGCCCACACCCTTGCTGGTTTTTGGCAGCCTTTGAGTGGAAGGGCAGCGGAGCCCTGGGTTACAAAAGGTGGCCCATTTTCGAGCGTTTGGTCGCCAGATACCCGGCGTTGTGTGGATTGGGTTCGGTGTGGATGGGCACCCTTTCGACAATCTCTAACCCGTAGCCCTCGAGGCCGATGACTTTCTTCGGGTTGTTGGTGAGAAACCGCATTTTGTGGATTCCAAGATCCACCAGAATCTGCGCTCCTACGCCGTAATCGCGTAACTCTGCCGGGAAACCCAGCCGGATGTTCGCTTCCACCGTGTCCAGGCCGCTTTCCTGCAATTTGTAGGCATGGATTTTTGCGGGCAGCCCGATGCCGCGTCCTTCATGCTGGCGCATGTAGAGGACCACTCCGCACCCCTCGGCCTCGATCATCTGCATGGCCTGTTGGAGTTGGGAGCCGCAATCGCAGCGGCGCGAACCAAAAACATCGCCTGTGAGACACTCGCTGTGGACGCGCACGAGGGGAGCCTGGGCCTGGGTTAAGTCGCCCTTCACCAGCGCCAAATGGTGCTCGCCGTCGATCGTGCTGCGGTACAGGTGCAGTTCGAAGTCGCCATAATCGGTGGGGAGCTGGACGACCTGTTCGCGCTCCACCAGTTTTTCCTGAGTGCGCCGGTAGGCGATGAGGTCGGCGATGCTGCACATTTTGAGGTTGTGCTGTTTCTTGAACTCGATGAGTTCGGGCAGACGCGCCATGGTGCCGTCGGTATTGAGGATTTCACACAAAACCCCGGCAGGGCGCAGGCCCGCCAACCGGGCGAGGTCCACGGAGGCCTCAGTGTGACCGGCGCGCCTGAGAACGCCTCCAGCCCGGGCGCGCAAGGGGAAGATGTGCCCGGGTTGGACGAGGTCCCCGGCCTTGGCGAGAGGATCAGCCAAGATGGCGATGGTTGCCGAGCGGTCTTGGGCTGAAATGCCGGTGGTGATGCCGTAGGTGGCGTCTACGGAGACGGTAAAATCGGTGCGGTGGCTTTCCCGGTTTTGGGAAACCATGCTCTGGAGTCCAAGCTCGTCAGCGCGCTCTTCGGTGACGGGAACGCAGATGAGACCGCGGCCGTGGGTGGCCATGAAGTTGACGGTCTCGGGGGTGACTTTTTCGGCGGCCAGCACGAGGTCACCTTCGTTTTCGCGGTCCGCATCGTCGGTGACAACCACGAGTTTTCCTGCGCGAATATCGGCGAGGACGTCCTCTATGGAATCAAAAGGCGGTTGGTTAGACATTAGCGTAATGTTCACCCATCGCTTGATGCGGCTCAACCTGAAATGCGCGGAGGGCGCCGTTTTCTAACGCACGCCCTCGGAATGTAACTTTCTTTTTTAGAATGTAATAATTGGGCCCGCCGCGCCGCGTTTGGGCCTATTTTTCCACCGCATTTCGGCGGTAACTAACAAACGACTCGCGCATCGACACGTAGGGGTCGACGGCATCGGCCGTGGCGTTGTTGTAGGTCTCCATCCGGTCGGGGTTTTCTACGACCGCCTGGCAGGATTTGATCAAGCGTTTAAACTCTTCGGTGCCCAGCCAGGACTCTGGGTTGAGGCAGCTGTCGCCGACTTTGCCCACAAGGTCCCGCACGGAACTGGGCCCCAGCACGGGAAGCACGAGGTACGGCCCGGCGGGGATTCCCCAATTGCCAAAAGCCTGGCCCACATCTTCGGCGGGGACGCGTTTGAGGGCCCCGATTTTGTCGGAGGGTTTCCAGATGCCGGCCACTCCGAGGGTGGAATTGACCAGAAGCTTGCCTGTTTCTTGCCCGGCACGCTTGAATTTGCCCTGCAGAAGGCTGGAGCCAATCCGCACCGGAGACTCCACATTATCAATCACGCGGCCTGCGGCGTTTAAGACGGGTTTCGGAATCAGGAAAACGGTGGCCTTGGCCAGGGGTTTGGCCACGAAACGGTAGAACTGGTGGTTTAAGGCGAAGATTGCCCGGTTAAACGGTTCAAAGGAATCGTTCATCGGGCGCACTTGCTCGTCCCCGTAGGGGTCGTCAAAGGTGGAGACGGGGTTGAACTTGGAGTGAATGCGTTTGGTCGGCTTGCGGTGTTTGCCGTGTTTGTCAGGCTTGCCGTATTTGTGGTGTGAAGACCGCGGCGTTTTGACTTCCTTGGAGGTAGTGCCGGCTTGAACGGGGCTTCCGTCGACCAGGAGGATGGTGGAGGCGGCCAGCAGAAGGGCAGTTCGAATTTTAAGATGACTGCGCATAATCTTGGGCTATTTGAGTTTATCTTCCATGGCCTTCAGGAGGGCCTCGCTCCCGCCCTTTTGGCGGATGGAGTCGAACTGTGCGCGGTAATTGGCCGCGAGGCTGACGCCCTCGACAATGACATCGTATACACGCCAGGCTTCCAGGGCAGTTTCCATGCGATAAGAAACGGCGACGACCTTGCCCTGGTATTTGGCGGCGGCTGGGACTTCTTTGCGCCCGTCGCCGAGGTCCTGCGCTTTGGCGAATTGGATTTCGACCTGGCTGTTGGGGTCGAACTTGCTGGTGTAACTGCGGATGATGATTTCAGAAAACAGTTTTACGGCCTGGGTCTGCTGCTCCTTAGTGAGGTCTTTCCAGCCGGCGCCGAGGGCCTTTCGGGTGAGGCTCTCGAAGTTGAAAAACTTCTCCAAGGTGGGGCGCAAACGCTTGGCGAGTTCGGCGGGGTTGTTGCTGGGGTGCCCCTTGACCACGGAGAGAATTTCGGCAAGCCCGCGGTTCAAGGTGGCATCGGGAGTCTCTGCGGTGGCAGCGCTCGCCAGAGGCGAGGCGCACAGAACTACGAGGGCGCTCAGGACGTGGGAGGGTTTGTACGGTAACATAGGACTCTGAAAAATTGGAGGAGGGGGGTTAGGGCGCCTTGGCGGGTTCCTTTTTGTCCGACTTGTCGCCCTGCATGGCCCCAAAGGCAAACCGGCTCAGCAGGGATTCTAAATCCACGGCGGATTCTGTGTCTGTGATGCGAGCGCCCGGCTTGATGGTGTCGTCTTCGGATCCGGGGGAGATGGCGACGTATTTGTCGCCCAAAAGACCGTGGCCGCGGATCGACGCGATGGAGTCGGACGGCACAGGAAACTGCTTGTTGATGCGCATGGCAACGAGGGCGGAGAAATCCTTGCCCAGCTTCATGCTGGTGACGGAGCCGATAGGGACGCCGGCGACTGAGACTTCCGAGCCCACGATGAGGCCTGCGGCGTTTGAGAAACGGGCCTCGATGGAATAGGTTTCCGAGGGGCGCAGGCTGACTGAACCCAGTTTAAGGGCGAAGAAGCTCACACATCCAACGGATGCTAGAACAAACAGGCCTACGATTCTTTCCAGTGTGGTCCCTTTCATGAATTCAGTGCGTCAGTTAACTTCCTTAGGTATCGGGGGCTGCAGGGCCTGCTTCAAGGCCTCAATGTTGTCGCGAAACCCGCAGATTTCAGGGTCTCTGGAGGCTCCGAACGCCTCGGCTGGGCCGTCGAAACGCACCCGGCCCGCATCCAGCCACAAAATGCGGGAACTGACCACGAGCGCCTCTTGGACGTCGTGGGTGACGACCACTGCGGTAAACCGGCTTTCGCGCTGCAGCTTGGAGATCATTTCAAAAACCGCGTTTCGCCTCAGGGGATCGAGGCCCGCGGTGGGTTCGTCGAAAAAGACCAGCTCGGGCTGGGTGACTAAGGCGCGCGCCACCGCCAGGCGTTTCTGCATGCCTCCGGAGAGTTCCGAGGGGTAGCGTTGGGCGGCATCCTCCAGTTCGAGCCGGCCCAGCACCTCGCGCACTTGCGCCCCCCATTCTTCGCGGGGCCCGGTGCCGCGCGCCTGCAGGGGAAGGAGTACGTTTTCAAACACCGTGGCCGAATCAAAGAGGGCGTTGTGTTGGAAAACGTAACTCGCACAACGGCGTAGGACGCTCATTTGGGAGGCGTTTTGAAGGGACTTTCCTTTGTAGTGCACCTCGCCCGAGTCCGCGCTGAGGAGGCCGACGATGCACTTTAAGAGGACGGACTTACCGGTGCCGCTGCGGCCCAGGACGGAAACGACGGCGCCGGCGGGCACTTGAAAATTCACGTCGCTTAAAACTTCGCGCGTTCCGAAGCATTTCCGAAGGTGTGAGACCTCCAGAAGCGGAGGCGTTGGAAGGGCCGTCGTGGTCACAGGAGGGCGGCGGTGATGAGGTAATCGGCGGCTAAAATCGCGATGCTTGAGAGCACAATGGCGCGCACGGTGGCCACGCCTACCGCGCGCGCGCCGGCCTCGCCAGAGCGGTGCGCGTGGAACCCTTGGTAGGCGCAGAGGGAGGTTGTGAGCAGCCCGAACACGAGCGCCTTCAGGAGGCACTCCTGAATGTCCCGGGTCTTGAGCGCCTCGTGAACGGCTGACCAGTAGGCATTGGAATCTTGGGGCATCAGGATGCATCCCGAAAGCCAGCCTCCGGTAACGCCAATCAGCACAAAAAGCGAGGTGAGCGAGGGAAATACCAGAAGCGAGGCCAGCAGTCGGGCTCCCGCCAGAAATCCCTCCGGGGAAATATCCATGAGTTCGATCGCGTCGATTTGCTCGGTGGAGCGCTGAATCCCAAGCTCCGCAGCCAGGGCCGTGCCCGCCTGCCCGGCGATCATCAAGGCCGCGAGCACCGGGCCCAATTCCCGGCACAAACTCAGCGAAACCAGGGTTCCGAGCATCCCTGAGGCTCCAAAACGCGACAGCACGTAGTGCCCCTGCAGTCCCAGCACCAGTCCCGCGAAGGCCGCAACGATGGCGATCACAGGCACGCAGCGCACGCCGATTTCAAAAACGGAGCGCTCCAAACGCGTTTTGAATTCGCCCCCGGAGCGCACGCGCGCCAAAGCCTGGACGCTAAAAAGCGCCCAGCGCCCTGTGGCGGCCACCTTGTCCAAAGTGAATTTGCCTACTCGTGCAACAACCATCCGTTAAAATCGTTTAGCCCACTCATCTTCCTTAGTAGATAATAAATCTAACCTTGGTGCGACTGTTTGTTGCCAAGATTTCACCCGAGAGCGTATTCCCCTGTGATTTTTTAAAAACGCCCGCCGGCCCCCTCTATTGACGGCCGCCCATGCTTTAAAGCAGACTAGGCTTCCCATGGATTTCGGCGTCTGCGTCATCCGGTTTGTTTTAGCAGTGTGTGCCCGGCCCTCGAGTCGGTTGGGCAGGGGCGTGCCCTCAGGGAGGGGTTTATGAATCATGAATTAACACACCGTGCCCTTCGCTCAGGGGAGTACTGGCGGCAGATCCCCGGTTTTAGCAAGGTGGGGGCTGATGAATTTGAAACCCACCAGTTTCAGCAGCGGGCCACGGTCACGAGTGTCGCCCAGTTGCGCTTGGTCTTGGGGGAACTGGTCGGGGAGCGTTTTTACGAGGACCTTGCCTCCGGCATCCAAAACGCGCCGATGGCCCTTCGGATTTCGCCCCATCTGCTGAGTTTGATTGACTGGGAGACTCCCGAAATCGATCCCATTCGCTCCCAGTTTCTACCTTTGCGCTCCACTCAACAGCCCGACCATCCGATGCTCCAGCTCGACTCGCTGGCGGAGCGGCAGGACTCCCCGGTGCCCGGCCTCACCCATCGCTATCCGGACAAGGCGCTTTTTTTGCCTGTGGACACTTGCCCGGTGTATTGCAGGTTTTGCACGCGCTCGTACGCCGTGGGCTCGGACACCGAGCGGGTGGGGGAGAAGCTCAAACTCCACGCCAGCCAGACCCGCTGGGACCAAGCTTTCGCTTACATCGAGTCCAAGCCGGGACTCGAGGATGTCGTCATTAGCGGGGGGGACTCCTACAACCTGCGCCCGGACCATTTGGAGGCGATTGGCCGGCGTCTTCTGGAGATCCCCCACGTGCGCCGGATCCGGTTTGCGACCAAGGGTTTGTGCGTGATGCCGCAGAAGGTGCTCTCGGACGCACGGTGGACCGACGCGCTCACCCGTGTGGTGGAGTTGGGGCGTCGGTTGCACAAGACGGCGGTGGTTCACACGCATTTCAACAGTCCGAACGAGATTGTGGAAAGCACGCGGCGGGCGATGGATTTGCTGGTGGAGCGGGGCATCACGGTGCGCTGTCAGACGGTGTTACAGAGCGGTGTGAACTCGCATCCTGCGCAGATGCAGCTGCTGGTTAAACGCCTGGGTTACATCAACATTCAGCCGTACTACGTCTACTTTCACGACATGGTGCCCGGGGTGGAGGACTTACGCACCTCCCTCGCGGAGGGGGTGGAGGTGGAGAAACGGGTCCGCGGCACGACGGCGGGGTTCCACACGCCGGCTTTTGTGGTCGACACGATGGGCGGGGGCGGCAAGCGGGATGGCCACTCTTTTGAATATTATGATCGCACCCACGGCATAGCGGTTTTTACGAGTCCCTCGGTGAAACCGGGCCAGTGGTTTGTGTATTTCGACCCACTTTGGGGGCTGGATCCGGGGGTGCGCGAGCGCTGGCAGCGGCCCGAGGAGCGTCGTGCGATGGTGGCGGCGGCGATTCGCAATGCGGGCGGGGAGGGGAGTGCCGGTTGGCAGGCGCTGCCCGGGGCCGGGGAACTTGCGGGCGTCCCGGGATAGCTGGGGGGTTCTGGG
>QQND01000030.1 GCA_003402745.1 Verrucomicrobiota bacterium | reverse complement strand
GCGCTCACCGCAGAGAAGAATGCGTTGGCTTTGGAGACGGCGGCCCTCGCGAAGGCGGGTGCCGAGGAGTTGGCGCGGGAGAAGGCGCGGTTGGCGGAATTGGAGGCGGAGCGGGAGGCGGCGAAGGCGCGCGCTCTGGCGGCGGAGGCTTCTGCGAAGGGACCTGCTGCGGAACTTGCGAAAGTGCGTGGCGAATTGGAGCGGGTGACTGCTGAGAAAACGGCGCTTGCTTTGGAGAAGAATGCGTTGGCTTTGGAGACGGTGGCCCTCGCGAAGGCGGGTGCCGAGGCGCTGGCGAGGGAGAAGGCGCGGTTGGCGGAATTGGAGGCGGAGCGGGAGGCGGAGCGGGAGGCGGCGAAGGCGCGCGCTCTGGCGGCGGAGGCTTCCGCGAAGGGCGCCCTCGAGGAACTTGCGAAAGTGCTTGGTGAACTGGAGCGGGTGACTGCTGAGAAAACGGCGCTCGCAGCGGAGAAGGCTTCCGCGAAACCGGAACCCCCGGCCAAGAAATCCACGGCCGAACTTGCCAAAGCACGGGCTCAAATTGAGCTGCTCAGCAAGGAGAAAGCTGCCTTGGAGACAACTCATGCAGAGGAGCTTTCGCGGGAGCGGGCACGGTGCAGTGATTTGGAGGCAGGCTTTGAAGCGGAGAAGGTGCGCGCGCTCGCTGCGGAGCATTCTGCGAAGCAGCCCGCGGAGGAGTTGCTCAAGCTGAGTGTGGAACTGGAGCGCGTGAAGGCGGAGAAGGCGGCTGGCGAAAAGGCCCACGCGGGGGAAATCGCGCACGAAAAGAATCGTCTGGCTGAGGTGGATCGAGAGCGGGAAATGGCGGTTCGGCGGGCGGACCAGACGGATGCTGCGACGAAGGCATTATCTTCGGAAATGGAGCGCTTGATTGCAGCCAATGCCGCGGCGGAACGCAAGGCCGCCGAGGGGGTTCAAAGCGTGGAGGGCCGTCTGCACCGAGCAGAGCGGGAGCGGGACGAAATTTCACACCGGAGTGAAGAGCAGGGACGGGAAATCTTGTCGCTTCAGGCGAAGGTAACGGACCTTTCGAAAAAGGTGGTCTCCGGAATAGGGACGCCTACTGGTGAAGCGGACTTGGGTCTGGAAAAATTGTTGCAGACGCGGGAACTGGAGATCAAAAAAATTACGGAGCAGCTTCGCCATGCGCTCACTGCAAACAAAGCCTTGAGTCAGGGGGGGCTTGTGAAAGAGACGACAGGGATTCCCCTCGTCTTGCAAAAAAAAGAGGTTCTCGCATCACTCGCTTTGGCGGTGGGGTTGGTGGTGGGCGTTGGGGTCAGCCGGTTGGTGTCGCCCACGGAATCGGCGCATGCAATTTCCAGCGAAGTCTCCTCGCCGGTCAAAGAGGCGCCAGCGGCATCGACGGTTGTTGCCGGGGCGGCCAAGGAGCCCGAGGCTTCTGCTCATAAATCGGCTGGTGGAGAGACGACTGCAGGAACAGCCACGGCGCCTCCTGGAGGGAATGATCGGGCGCCGATGCCACCGCCCTCCTCCTCTGCATCGTCTCCGGCTCAGCCCGCTTCGGCGCAGGTCACCCAAGCGGGGACGGCAGGGTTTGCGTCGGGAATGCCGAGTCGTTTGCCGGACAGTTTTTTGGGGTTGAAGTTTGGGACGCCTGTCTCAGAAATTGCCGGGCGAGGGCAGTGGCAGGAGACGGAGGGAAAGTATCATCGAAAAGCAGAATTACTTGGGGCGCAGGTGGAGGCGGTTCTATCTTCAGATGATGAGGGCCGTCTGATCATGGGGTCTTACGTGAGGATTGTGCCCCGGCAGGAGAACGCGGTTGCTCCGTTCTTGGAATGGGCCGTCAACTCTCAAGATGCAGTTAGTGCCCTCTACGGCGAGCCAAGCAGGCTGCGTCCAGTGGAAGGCGCAACGGACGCAACGGAAGTCGTCCGTCGTATCACTGCCGGCGAGGATTATTATGAGGCAAGTTGGGAAAGAGATGGGGAGGACACAATGATGGACCTGAGTATCCGACCCTTCAGTGTGCGGAGCATCGTCTTCCGACTTGAATACCGCAGTCGCGATTTGGTCAGCGCCTATGCGCAGCGGCGGGAGGCGAATAAAGAGACACCTCCGGAGAAATCCGTCGAAGAAGCCCCCAAGTAACGGTTTGCTCAGAGACGTCTAAACAAATTGGGCATTTCCTCGGGAAACCACGCCCTGAGTGTTAGGGCCGGGGATGGTAAGTGGTATCAGAATGTCACGCGGTTTTGGACAGTGTCGCCCTCTGAAAGGCCTTTTTTCCTCCTGCTCAGAGAGATTGTTGAGCGATCTGAACGTGCAGAGGGGCCAAGGTTGATTTTTGGTGAGCGCTCGGGGCGTTCGCTCTGGGAGGCTCAGGCGTTCAACTTCTGGAGCACCCAGCGGTATTCTTGGGCGATGCTTTCAACCATGTCCCCTGGGTGAATCTCCTTCGGGAGGACGTCAAAGGTGTAGGTTTCGATTTCCAGGTGGGGGCAGATTCCGGAGCGCACCTCGCTCCAGAACTCGTCGTCGAGGGCGTCTGCTGTAGAAGCAAGGGGGGCGCTGGGGGCGACGAAAAGGGGGACGTGGAAATGAACGCGTACCTCCTCCAAGCCTTGAGTCGCTGGAAAGCCCGCGATCCCCTCGGGAAGGTCAGGCCAGGATAGAACGGTGCCGTCAGAGCGGAGGGCCTTGACCTGGTGCAGGTAGGTGGTTTCGCGGAAATGCTCTAGGGTCGCGGCGGCCTCGGGCGTGGGGGGCGTACGCAGCGCAGCGCTGAGTTGGATTTTTGAAATGCGGATTCCCGCGGTGCGGTAGGCGCGAAGGGCGCGCGCGAGGTTCTCGTACTGGAGCGCCACGTGGCAGGTGTCGAAGCAGACCCCGATGTGGCGGCGCAACAGGTCAAGGGCGCGTTGTGCGCTGACTTGGTGGAGGCGCTGGATTTCGGGGACCGCCCCCTCCTGCAGAGAGCCTTCAAAAAAAGCCAGGGTCTGGCCCGTTGTCTCTAAAAAACAGTCTGGCTCAGGCTCCAGCCCGAGGTGCAGGAACCGGCCCGTTTGGGCTTCGATTCTGGCGAAGTCGGCGGCAACGGCGCCAAGGTTGCGGGCCATGACCAGTTCCTCCTCTTTTGATTGGATCCAGGCTGCGTAGGAGCCGGGGACGGTGCTGATGCTGCCCTCGCACCCCTCGGGGAGCCAGGCGGCCAGGGCGCGTCCCAGTTCGAGGGTATATTTGAGGCGCTGGGGGGAGCGCCAGTCCGGGGCGTAGACGTCGGCTTTGACGGGGCCGCGGTGGAATTTTCCGAAGGGAAAGCCGTTGATGGAAAACGGGTAGAGATTGTGCTTTTGGAAGAGTTCGCGACCCTGGTCTAGGGCCGAGGATTCGAGCAGTTCGGTGGCGGCTGATGCGCTGAGGCGAAGGCCTAGTCCGAACGGGGCGCTTCCACCGAGGGCGCGTTGGACGCCGAGGGTTTTTGTGGCCAGGGCCTGATAATGTTCCGCCCAAGTTTCCCCCGGGTGAATATTCTGGCAATAGGTGAGATGAAGGGGAGGGGTTTGAGGAAGGAGCATGGAAGGGCAGGGCGGTCTGTCTTTGAATCTTGGACGCTTCCGGCGCGCCTTCGTTCAAGGATCAGTTTGGGTGGCGGCTTGTGTTTGGGAGCACGCGGGTGAGTTTGAACCGTTCGTCGTAGCGGCCTGAGGCGTATTTGCGGCAGCAGCCCATGCAGGCGGCTGGGCGGCGGAAGGGCCGGACGCGTTCAAGAAGAGTGAGACACTGGGGGCATTCGTAGACGAAATCACGCGCCAGTTTGCGCCGAGGCAGGGGAAGGTCGTGGCAGCGGGCCTCGTTTGGCAGCCCCAAATCCTGGCAAGCTTGGCGCCATTCTGGGCCGTGAGGGGCAATTCTGCGGCGCCCGTACCGGTGATGGGCTACGAGATGGGCGAGTTCGTGGAAGAGGGTTCGTTCGACCTCGGCTGTTCCAAAGCCAAGCAGGCGTGGGTTGAGCACGATCTGCATCGTGGCCGGGTACGCTAGCCCAGCAGTACTGCGCATGCGTGGATTCCACGCTACACTGAGTTTTTTTGCGAGACTGTCCAAGCCGAGGGTTTGGAGTTTGGCGGTGGCGAGTTTTTGAAGTTCAGGGGCGGGTTTGTGAGTGGGGTTGGTTCTCCTTAGAGCGGCAGTAGCGGCGGTAGCGGCGGGCTGCGGTGTTTTTATTTTTCTAAAGGCTGCAAAGATATTCATGCGCGTAGTCGGTCCCACACTCTTTTCACTTTGCCAATCGCGGCTTCAATGTCTTCCGGAGTGATGGCTCGTCCCAAAGAGAATCGCACCGCACTGCCCGCTCGGGCGGTAGGAACCCCCATCGCCTTTAGAACATGGCTGGGTTGCATGGAACCCACCATGCAAGCAGAGCCGCTGGAGGCGCAGACCCCCTCCAAATCCAGCGACATCAGCAAACTTTCCGCATCTGAAGCTGGAAAACTCACGTTGAGCGTGTTCCCAATTCTCGGAGCCTCGGCACCATTGACTAAGACCCCTGGGCAGCCTTCGAGGATGCCCTCTTGCAGGCGGTCACGCAGGGGGGCTACTCGGGGCGCATCCTGCGGCATTCGCTCCATCGCAAGTGTCGCAGCGCGGGCCATGCCGACGATGGCGGCAGGGTTCTCCGTTCCCGGGCGTCGCTGTCCCTCCTGGTTGCCCCCGCGCTGGACGGCCTCCAGCTTGATGCCGCCCTTGAGAAAGAGGAGACCGGCACCTTTCGGGCCGTAAAACTTGTGAGCTGCGAGGCTGAGGGCGTCAAAGTCGGCGGTTTGGACCGGCTCCTTTCCAAAGGATTGCACGGCATCAGAGTGGAACAATACCCCGGCTTTCCGGCAGATCGCGCTGAGGGCGCCCATGGGCTGGAGGACGCCAGTTTCGTTGTTGGCGCTCATGATCGAGACCAGGGTGGTTTCGGGGCGGAGGGCGGCCTGTAGGGTTTCTGGATCGAGGAGTCCCGAGGGGGTGACCGCTAGTTTTGTGACGGAGAATTCCTCGTTTTTTTCGAGATGTTCGAAGGCCTCGAGCACCGCATGGTGCTCGGTCTGGCAGGTAATAAGATGGCGGCCCTTGTGTGCGTGGGCGCGGGCGAGTCCCAGGACGGCAAGATTGTCCGCCTCGGTGCCGCCGGAGGTGAAGATAAGCTCGTGGGATTTACACCCCAGGAGAGAAGCGAGTTCGTCGCGGGCGGTGTCGATAAGGGCGCGTGTTTGGCGGCCGGCGAAGTGGCTGGAGGAGGGGTTGCCGTAGTGGACGGAGAAGCAGGGAAGCATCGCCTCCAGCACCAGGGGATCCAGGGGAGTGGTGGCGTTGGCGTCGAGGTAAATCATGCGAAAATAAGGGGGCGGCCCAGAGCGTGGGGACGCTGTGGCGCCTTAGGCGGAGGGCGAATGCGCCGAGGCGACTCGGATTTGGACCTGGCGGGAGAGCAACCAACGTACGGCGAACATGTCCATGGTAGCGCGCAAGGCGCGGTTCCCGAAGCCATACTTGCTGACACCCGCGACCCTGGGGCGGTGGTTTACGGGCATTTCCGTGATTTTGTACCCCATGCCCTTGATGAGCGCCGGGATGAACCGGTGCATTCCATTGAAGGGGAGGAGGGCTTCGCGGCATTCGCGGCGCAGGACTTTGAGGGTGCAACCGGTGTCGCGCACGCCGTCTCGGGTGAAGCGCGAGCGGATGCTGTTGGCGAAACGCGAGGTAAGGCGCTTGGAGAAGGTGTCCTTGCGCGAGGCTCTGTAGCCGCACACGAGGTCGTATCCTTTGTTGAGTTCTGCGAGGAGTTTTTGGATGTCGGCTGGGTCGTTCTGGCGGTCGCCATCCATGAGGATGAGGATGTCTCCGATGGCCGCGTGGATTCCTGCGTACATCGCGGCGCTTTGGCCGGTATTCTTGGAAAATTCAATCACCCGGATCTCTGGTTTGGAGGGGATGCTGCGCAGGGTTGTGTCGGTAGACTTATCGTCCACGAGGATGATTTCGTGCGGTTGGCCGGCGAGGGCCAGTGCGATTTCCTCGCACAGGGGCGCGACGTTGTCTTCTTCGTTAAAGAGAGGGATGACTACAGAAAGCATGCGGGAGATATCTATTCCTTAAAACCAACCAGAATGCCAAAAAAAGAACAGGCTTGTTCCCTTGGCTTATAACGAGCGGCTGTGATAATTGGTGCACTCGAAAATCCGGATCTGGCGCACCCTCCATCCCCGGCGCTCCAGGTCAAAACAGGCGATGAGTTCGGCTTTTTCAAATCCTCCGGTAATGGCGCTCGGGGCGGAGTCGTCGGAGTCGGAAATAAACAGGGCGCTTCGGCCGTGAAAGGGATTGTACCCGCCCTCTTCTGTGAAGAGAGAGTCCGCGGGCCGCTGGCCGGGTTTGAAGGCGACAAACTGGTCGTATTTCGGCCAGAAGGCGAACTGGTCCTCGATGGCCTGGGACTCCGGAGTGTAGATGGGCGGATGGCCCGGGCCTTCCATGCGCTTGTCTTTAAGATAAAAGCCCACGCTGGAGGCCACACCCCGGCCGTTTGCGATGAGAAACAAGGGCGCCCCCAAGTCTTTTTCGCGTTCCGCGCGCACTTTTTCCACCGCTTCGGCCGCCGTTTGCCAGCCCCGCAGGCGGGTGGTGGGGTCCCGCTTGTATGGGTAGGGGAGGCCGGCGGTGCGCAGCAGGTCGATGTTCATGACGAGAATGCTCAGCACCAGACCCAACCCCAGTCCGATTCCCAAGAAGCGGCGCACTCCGGCACTGTGCCGTGCTCGTTCGTACCAGTCGGCCGTCGCCAAAATTCCGGCTGAAACAAGCGCAGGTGCCGTCCAGTTGGCTTCCCCAGCTTTTTTAAAGGAAAGGAGGAAGTACAGCAGCAGCAGCGGGAGGCTGAAGGCGAGGAGGAAGCGGGGTTTAAAGTGGTCCTTGGCCCGGGGGATTTCCCGCCAGAGGGTCATGAGGAGTGCAATAAAAAGCAGAGGTGAGTAAACCCCAGCGTGGGCTCCCAGGAAGGCAAAGGGTTCACCGATGTGGATTCGGAAGGGTTCGTTGAGGCCGCCCCGGTGGGTGAGGTGCTCAAAGGTGATCCACTGGTGTTGCGAATTCCACAGCAGCGGCGGCAGCAGGAAAATGAGGAACACTAGAACCATCAGCCAAAAGCCGGGTTGAAAAAAATGCCGCCTCAGGCGCCGGCCCGAAAGCAGGACCGCGAGGATGGAAACCAACTGCATGGCGTTGGTCCATTTGCATAAAAAGCCCGTGCCAATGAGGGCCCCAGTTGCCAGCCACCAAAAGCTCCACCCTGCCCCAAGGTCCGCGCCTTCCTCCGGATGGGATTTTTCCAGCGCAAGCCAGAATGTGAACATCGCCGCAGTCCAGAAAAAGATGGAAAGAGGGTCGATAGTCATCACAACGCTGCCGACCTGCAGGATGGGGAGAAAGTTCATTGCCAGGGCGGTCCACACGGCGATTTGTTCCGAAAAGAGGCGGCGCGCCATGAGGAACATCAGCAGGCTGGTTCCAAGGGAAAGCAGCGGGCTCAGGAGGCGGACGCCGCGTTCGGTGGGGCCGAGGAGGTCGGTACCGATTCGGATTGCCGCCGCCACGCCCGGGCCTTTGCTGAAGTAGCAGACGTCGGGATGTTGGCTCCAAAGATAGTAGTAGGACTCGTCTGGGGCCAGTTCCATGCAACCCGTCATCCAGAGGCGCAAGAGGGTGAGGAGGGCAAGGGCGCTAAAGAGCCAGCGTTTCGGATTCATGGAGCGTTAAACAGGGCTTGAGGCGTTGGCGGTTTGCAGGGAAGACGCGGAGGGTATCAGAAAAACGGGCCAACGGCGCACCCATTCTGGCCGAAGTCGGTCGAGGCGTCTGCGCCAAAACCATTCCGCCGCCCAGATCAGCCCACCGTTGACAAAAAGGCCTAGGACGAGGGAACTCAGGACGTCGCTTGGCCAGTGGGCGCCTGTGTACACGCGCGACCAGGCCATGAGCAGCGGGAGCAACAGCCAAAGGCGGGACCGGAAAAACAGGGCAAAAACGAGGCCGAGGGTGGTGGCGTTGAGCGTGTGCGAGGAAGGGAAGGAGCGTTTGTTGCTATCCTTCGGGTTGGGCGCGCCCGAAAAACTGATCTGCATCGGGGCGAATGCGGCCATCACCTTGGGGCGGATCGGCGCCATATCCACTCTGCGCACGCCCTCTTGGCTCTGGTGGGGACGGGCGCGGGCGGTCCATTTTTTGAGCGGTTGGGACACCCCCTCTTCATTCACCAAAACCGCCAGCGCGCAGAAGATCAGGCAGGCTGCCCCTCGGATTCCGTATTTCCACAAAAGAAGCACCGCCCCCAGGGCAAAGATAGGGAACCAGAACTCCATGCAGGAAAGAATCCCAAGAACGCGGTCCAAAAAGGGATGCGTCCATTTGCTGTTGAGCAAAAAAAGAAGGTGGCTGTCCATCAGGTTGGTGAATGGAGGAGGGAAGTTATTGGCGATTGTGTTTGTGTGAAATCGAAAACTATTGGGAAGCCGGCATGAGGCAAGATCGGCGCCCCCCCTTTCGAGGTTCTGCTTGGTTTTTAGCGCTCAAAACTGTCGAACTTTATGGGAGTAGGGTTGCCCAGAGCGCTTGTCATCGGGTCAGGGAATGATATCCGAGCAGGGTGCCCGCATCCGGTTCCCGAGTATTCTTTGTCGACTTAGCGGGGGAGAAAGCGCTCCGAAAAGTGAGGCGTTGCAAAACGCAGAAGGCTCCCTGACGTGTTTTCCACGGAGGCATTAACTCGTCCCGTGGAGGCAGGATGCTCAGTACCTTGGCTGCGATTCTAATGCCCCTCCAATCTGGTTTCGTTTTCGAAGACACCGCTCAACAAGCCAGCGGCTACGGGGAGGAAGGTTTTTTGGCCATCCAGCGCACCGCATTTTCCAAGACACGAAGAGGCTCTGCTTGCTGAAAGACAGGGTAGGTCTCGTGCCCCGGCCGAAAGTAAAACACCCTGCCTTGCCCTACTTTCCAAACAAGTCCGCTGCGAAAATACTCCCCTTTATCCCATTTTTCCTCAAAAACAACGTCATCTGGTGCGGGAACATGGAAAGGTTCGCCATACATTTCCGTCTGGGGAATATCCCAGTGGGCTGGTAATCCAGCAGCGATCGGATGTTGTGGCAGCAGCGTATGGAGGTGGCCTGGCGCTCCATCGGCGCGATACGCTGGAAATACGCACTGTGGGAGCGTGAGTTGCCAGGCGTCTCCGACTCGGGCAAGCGATGGGGTCAGCGGCGCATCCTTCTTTACGCCTCTGTAATATGGAGTTTCGTTCAGAAACTCGATCTTTGCAGATGGACGTTCGGCCTCTGGAAGCTGCGCGCGCGCGTCTGCTTTTGCGCGCTCCTGCATGAGCCGGACAAAGGGTTTTGCCCAGTGCGCGGAGTGCAAAGCGATCAGCGCGAGTTTGCCCTCGAGAACACGCTTTACCACCGCTTCCATGCGCGCATCGTCCTGTTCTTTCACGCGGCGATGACTCCAAAAGATCAACACATCTGTGGCGTCCAGGGTGACTTCAGAGAGTCCCTGCTCGGCCTCGTCGAGGCGCCCTGACTTTACCGAAAGGCCACTCTGTTTTTCAAGGTGAGCTGCAATGGTCTCTCCTAGGAAACGGTCTCCGTAGGCCTCCTTTTGTTGCGGTTGCTGCTCGTCCCAGACCAGGACGCGGATGGGGTCAGCCGCTCTCATTGAACCCAACGGTATAAGAAGAATGAGGCTAAGGAATGTGAGCGGTTTTTTCATGGCGCAGGGGGGAAGTATGGCAGTGAACCGGCTTTTTGGGAGTCCAAACAGCGCTCGGATTCATTGCCTGCCCAGGGGCGTTGGAGTGGCATCCTCGCCACGGGCGATATTTGTATGGCGCAGATTTAAGTCGCAAGGAGTTTATTTTCCAGCGTAATTGCAACCTCAAGGCCACCCTAAATGCTTCATCCGTTGACGTTTCTTGATGAAGGGTGGCCGGATGACGATGTTCTCTGGAGGTTCCGTTTCCGAGCCGTCTTTGTTCCTTAATCCGCGGTTGAGGACCCGCCGATGCCCGGGGCCGAGGGCTACCTTCGTTCTGTGGAGCTTCGTTTCTTGGGGCGGTGTGTTATTCTAGAGCCGTGATTTTGCACAAATTCCTTCCGCTGTTTTTCTGGACGGCCACAGCTAGCCTGACCGCCACCGCCTCGCTTCCTCTGGAGAAGGACGCGACGGTCGTTTTTTACGGCAACTCGATGCTGGAACGTCTTAGCGAACAGGGCGAGATGGAGGCGTGGATCCAGCTAGCGCACCCGCAGGAAGCGTTGCATCTGCGCAGCCTCGCGTGGACGGGCGACGAGGTTGGCAACCGGCAGAGAGCCGAGGGTTACGCGGAGCACCTTAAAAACTTGCTCGCGCTCTGGCCGGCTCAGGTCGTCGTTTTGGGGTTTGGCATGAACGAATCGTTTGCGGGTGACGCCGGGTTGGGGCCTTTTCGTTCACAATTGGAGGTGCTGCTTCAACAGCTCGTAAAACAACATCCCGGTGCGGCCCTCGTCCTTATTGGGCCCACTGCAGTAGAGGAGCGCTCCACTCCGTCCGGGGTGGATGCCAACGAGCGCAACCGCAACCTGCTTAGTTACTCCAGCGTCATGGCGGAAGTGGCGAAGGCAAGGCAGGCGATTTTTGTAGACCTTTTTGCAGAGTCCCAAACCGCCTTTGCGAATGCTACCGAACCGCTTTGTTCCAACGGGCTTCACCTAAACGCGATCGGCAATCGGCTCATGGCCAGAGTGATTGCGCGTGCCTTCGTGGGTGAGGAAGCGCTAGCCGGTATCAATGCAGACCGGTTGCCCGAAATCGCTAAAGCGGCGGCTCGGAAGTCGGCGTTTGTCGCGGACGTCGTCCGTCCGAAGAACGGGGTGGTTTATTACGGGGTTCGTAAACGTCCTGACGAATACGCCCTAGAGATGCCGCGCTACCACCAGCTTATCAACCAGGCGGAGGCCGATCTGTTCGCTCTTTTGAAGGATCCGGCGGCGTCGTTTGCAAGTGTTCCAGTGCCCACGCTTCCCCCGCTTCCTCTTGGAAAAAGCAAGCCAGACGCCGTTCTGGGTGTGGTCAAAACGGCGGCTCAGCAGCAGGCAGAAATCACAGTTGCCCCTGGCTTCGAACTCAATCTTTTTGCCTCCGACGAGCAATTTCCTGACCTGCGTAACCCGGTGCAGATGTCCTTTGACGCAAGGGGACGCCTCTGGGTGGTGACGATGCCGTCCTGGCCGCACACTGTGCCGGGAGCGCTTCCAGAGGATAAAATCCTCATTTTAGAAGACACCGACCGCGATGGAAAAGCGGACAAGTGCACAGTTTTTGCGGACGGACTGGACGCCGTTGATGGCGTCGCTTTCCACGAGGACGGAGTCATTATCAGCGCCCAGCCGCGGCTTTGGCTCATGCGCGATACGGACGGCGATGGACGGGCCGATGTAAAAACGGAACTCCTGCGCGGAGTCGACGTGACCGACTCCCATCATGGGGGGATGATCGCCACCGACCCGCTTGGGAAGGTTTGGCTCTGTGATGGCGTCTTTCACCGGTCCCAATTCGAAACTCCTTTCGGGGAAGTCCGGGGCATCGACGCCTCCACTTACCGGTTCGACCCACACACAGGGAAAATGAGTGTGGAATGGCAGAGCACCACCCCCAATCCCTGGAGGATGACCTTTGACCGCGAGGGCAGCCCCTTCCAAATGTACGGCGATGGACTGGTCCTAGACGGGCTTCAACTGACTTGGACACCTCTGGGCGCCTATCACAAGTTTGCGCACGCTAAGGTGCTCGGGTATGGGAAAGGCTCGGGAGCCGCCTCCATTTCCAGCCCCAACTTTCCGGACGCCTACCAGCACGGGATGGCTTCCGCGACACTTTTAGGCCGCTATTTTGTCGCGATATCCAAGCTGAACGCCGCCGCCGGTCCTTATGCGGCCAGCGACCGACTGGATGTTCTCAAATCCGACAATCCGGCTTTTCGGCCCGTGGATATCGTCTTCGGAATGGATGGCGGGATGTACGTCTCGGACTTCTCGAGCGCCATCATCGGCCACGCGCAACACCCGATGCGCGACCCTCTCTGGAACCATGAGCGCGGCCGGATCTGGCGCGTGATTTCCACCGAAAAACCGGTCGTCAAGGACTGGCCGCTGATTGAAGGACAGCCCGTGCAGGCGCTTTTGGAGCTCCTGAATCACCCCCAAGACCTCGTGCGTGAACACGCGCGCATAGAACTCCGCCGTCAGAGCGAAGAATTGATTCCCGCCGTCGACGCCTGGGTGGCGGCTTTGAACCGGAGCCTTCCGGGTTTTTCACAGGCCGCTTTGGAGGCGCTTTGGATCTTTGAATCCAAAGGGCAGGTTCGCCCGGCCCTTCTGGACGAGGTGCTCGCCGGTGCGAACTTTGCCACTCGCGCGGCAGGGGTGCAGTTGGTGCGGTTCCAGCAGGACCGTCTGGCCGACCCGGTCGGACTGCTCGCTCGCATGCTTATGGACCCGCACCCGCGCGTGCGGATGGCGGTCGTCAATGTGGTGGCGTTGCTGCGTCCGGAGTCCTCGAAGTTCGACCATGTTTTGCATGGATACCAGGATGCCAATGCCGCGCTGAACCAAATGCTGGCAGACCTGCGTCTCGGCACCCGCCCTTTGAAGGGGCGCAGCGTGCCGGTGCTGGAAATGGCTGCCGACACCCAATTGAACTACTGGCAAAGCCACCGTCCCGACGGCGAAGTTTGGGCGGCTGGAAGTGGTAAAACGCCCATGGGCGGCTCCAACGGAACCTGGGTGACCACGGTCGACTCCATCGCCTCGCAACCGGCCCTTTTGAGCGTCAAACACGGGTACGTCGACATTTTCGTCAACGGTGTGCAGCTGCTTTCCACCGACAGCATGTGGAGCAGTCAGCAGCAGGCTCAGTTTGAATTGCGAAAGGGCCTCAACCGGCTGGAAATCACCTTCCGCAATCTCAAGGCGGGCGTGCCTCCCATCTACCTCTCCAGTTTGCTAGGCGAACGCCCCGCAGATATTCGGGCCGCAGCCACCCCGGCAATGCTCTCGGAACTGAACGCCGCTTGGAACATCGCGCACTCCTCCGACGCGGGAGTGCTCCACGTACAGGCCGTTCCGAACCAAATGCAGTTTTCTCCTAAGGAACTTCGGGTAAAAAAGGGCGCCCCCGTCCGGTTGGTTTTCGAAAACCCCGACCTGATGATCCACAATTTTGTCCTCCTCAAACCCGGGTCAGAGGAGGAAGTGGGCGCTTTGGCCGACCGCATGGCTCGACAGGAGGACGCTGCGAAACGCGGGTACGTTCCCAAGACAACCAAGGTGCTTTACGCCTCCGGCCTGCTGGATCCAGGCACGACCGAGGAACTGAGCTTCTCAGCGCCGAATGAACCGGGGCGGTACCCTTACATTTGTACGTTCCCCGGCCACTGGCGGATCATGCGCGGGGTGCTGGTGGTCGAATAGCCCCCTTTTGGTGGGCGAACAACGACCTCCCCCCTTTTCCAAGTCGGAATTTTGGGTTTATCCGGCGCGTCGTGTCGCATCCGTCTGGATCCATGCCCAGAGGCGCTCTAGGGAAACCCGCACCGAGGTCTTCAATGCTGCTAATTCCTCGGCACCAAACTTTGCTCCCAGAGGAGGCTCTTGTTTTGCAAACAGGTAAAACTTAATTTTG
This sequence comes from Verrucomicrobiota bacterium, assembly GCA_003402745.1. Taxonomy (GTDB): domain Bacteria; phylum Verrucomicrobiota; class Verrucomicrobiia; order Chthoniobacterales; family Chthoniobacteraceae; genus Chth-196. The sequence continues at coordinate 20,397 of QQND01000030.1, read as the reverse complement.
GGTTCCGTGCCCGAGGGGCGCACTGCCACCCGGCGGCCGTCGGCGAGTGCAAAAATGAGCATATTTTCCTTGGGAATGGGGTCGCCTTCGACATCCACGAAGGACTCCTCGGCAAAATTGCGCTGGCTGGTTACTTTGGTGCCGTCCATTTCCGCCGGAGGGTGTGCTGCGTAAGAGGCGACCAATTTCGCGATTTGCGCCGCGCCTTGCGCTCCCTCAAACGTCAGGGAGCCGTTCTGCTCCTTGTAGAAGCCGTACTCTGAGTAGACCTCGTCCAGAAGCTCGGGTAGCGTGAGCCCCAGCGATTTGGCGTAGGCCGCCACCTCCCCAAAAACAATCGCCGCCCCGTTGCCGTCTTTGTCTCGGATGAAGTCTGCGGCGCTGTAGCCATAGCTTTCTTCGCCCCCGCACACATAATAGCTGGAGTGCTGGAGGCGCAAAGCCCGTGTTTCCGCTTCCGTTAGGGTGCGGTAGGATTCCCTCGCCTCGGCGGGAAGCGCTCTTTCGTATTTACCCAGCTTGGCCCCTATGTATTTGAAACCGGTCAGCGTTTCGACGCAGCGGAGTCCATTGCGCTCGGCGATCGCCTTCTGTAAATCAGTGGTGACAAAAGTTTTGATGATCACGCAACGAGATGCGTTTTCCTTGGTGATGACTCCTTGCTCGCGCAGTTTCTTAACGCGGTAGTAAGCCATCAGGGAACCAATTTCGTTTCCTGTCAGGAGCACCATCTGGCCCGCGCGATCGCGCACCGCGACCCCCATGCGGTCACAGTCGGGATCAGTCGCAATCACCAGGTCGGCGCCCTCGTCTTGAGCCTTGAGCATCGCCAGCGCCAGCGCCTCCGCGTTCTCCGGGTTCGGGCTCTTCACTGTAGGAAAACGCCCGTCTGGTATTTCCTGCTCCGGGACGGTACTATACGGGAACCCAAGTTTCTCGAGCATGGGCCTCACAATGATGCCCCCTGTGCCGTGGATGGAGGTGAAGATAAACTTGAGTCCCTTCGTCGCCGCTACCAAGGCCGGATCAAGCACCAGAGTTTCTAGGCGCGCCATGTAGGCGGCGTCAGCCTCCGGTCCGAGCACGGTGATAGTGCCTTGCTGCTCGAGCGGGAGGGGGGTGTAGTGGTCGCTTTCGAGCGCATTCACCTTTGCAATGATGCCGCTAGCGTGCGGCTCCACAACCTGCGCGCCTTCGTCGAAGTAAACTTTGTAGCCGTTGTCGTGGGGCGGATTGTGGCTTGCGGTGATGACCACCCCCGCCTGCGCCTTTTGAGCGCGAACCGTAAAGGAGAGCTGCGGCGTGGAGCGTGGACCGGAAAAAAGGAAAACATCCACTCCGTTTTCAGAGGCCACTTTCGCGGCGAGAGCTGTGAATTCAGGAGAGAAAAACCGGGTGTCGTGAGCGACCACAAGCGCGGGCTTGCCTGGGAGCCCCTGGCTCGCGTGGTACTCGCGCACGTAGCGCACGAGACCTTGGGTGGCCCGTGAGACGTTGAAAAAATTCATCGCATTGGTCCCCACGCAGGGCCGTTCCGGGCGTCCGCTGGCCTGCTCGGCCCCATGTTCGGCACGGGTCACCTGTTTGCCAATCGTGCGGCCTCGCAGTCCCCCAGTGCCAAAGGCCAGCGTGCGGAAAAAGCGGTCGTTGAGCTCGTCCCAAGCCTTGGTGGAAAGCAATTCTGCGACGCTCTCCTGGACCGTCGGGTCGTTGGAGCTGGCAAGCATCAGCTGTAGGTTGCGCGCGCTGGACTCGAGCAGGGCACCGGATTTCACCGCCTCTTGGATGCATATTCTGAGATCATTCATGGCTGGGGTAGTCTGCCATTTGCAAGGCGGCTGTAAACGCCGGAGCGGGAGAAAACCACGGGGGCCACCTTAGAGGTTTTCCCAGCCTTAGGGACAGCCGGTGGGTTCGCTCTTTTTGGAAGTTTCTTAAAACCTATTCGCCCCTCGTCTCCGTAACAGAGGTGTGGAGATTCACTGCGGAATTAGAACGGAAGAGGAAAACAAGGTGCTGCATGGGATTAAGGGCATTTACTCGGGGCGTTGGCGGTTTTGAAAATTCAAATATGCGGGACGTTATTTTTATTTCCTTAGAAAACTGGGACGGTGTCTGGAGGCGCAACCAATTTTTGTGTGCTGAGTGGCTGCAACGCTTTCCAGCAATGCGACTTCTTTTTGTTGGGCGCACCAAGGACGTCTCAAACGCCGCACGGACTGCGTCCAGGGAGGGGTTGCGGAGGCCGACTTTTGAGAAAAGCCGTGAATTTAAGGGGCTCTCTTTCCTAAATCCCTTCAAGCTTCTGCCCAATTCCTTCTCTCTCGGCAGGGGAATCAACCTCCGCCTGCTTGAGCGTCAAATCCGGTCCGCCGTGAAAAAGGCCGGCCTTCGCTCCCCGCTCTTGTGGATTAACGACCACTGCGGCGAGCCGCTCGTTGGAAGGTTAAACGAACGGGCCGTGGTCTACGATATCACCGACGACTGGACGCTGATGCCCGCAGTGGGCGAGGAAGAGCGGGAGCTCATCCGCAAGTGGGACGCCAGGCTCTGCGCAAAGGCAGACCTGGTAGTGGTTTGTTCAAGGGCCTTGGAGCGCTCCCGGCGTGGACTGTGCCGCAAAATCATCACCGTTCCGAACGGGGTCGACGCCGCTCATTACCGATCCTGCCTTGAACCTCCGAAGCAGGCTTTAGATCAGGATCAAGCGCGAGTTCCAGTCTTCGGTTATCTCGGCACCCTGCACGGCGACAGGCTTGATCTCGAGCTTGTCGAGGAACTGGCGCGTGCCAGACCCGAGGCGAAGGTCGTGTTGTGCGGGCCTGACCAACTGACGGGCACGGAGCGCAAGCGACTGCGCGCGCAGCCTAACGTCCAGTTGTTGGCCCAGGTTCATTACAAGAGCGTCCCTCGTATCATCGCCGGTTTTGACGTGTGTATCCTCCCGCACCGCTGCACTCCATTTACGGAAAGTCTCAACCCGATCAAACTTTGGGAGTATCTGGCAAGCGGAAAACCCGTTGCAGCAACGCCCGTGGCGGGCTTCCGCGAGCGAGCGCATCTTTGTCATCTGGGGGCGGGAAGGGACGGTTTTTTGGCAGCATGCGACGAGGCGCTGCGGGAGGACGGATCTCGTTGGCCCGCCCGCCTCAGGGAGGCGGAGGCTAACTCATGGAAGGCACGTTCGGAGCAGTTGCTGGAAGTTTTTCGACAGCACGGTTGGCTGGGCAGGCCGATTCCAAAACCGCGACGCGCGCGGGTCGGGGGCGTTGCGGGGAGCGGGGCGGGGACCACAGAGTCCAAGCTGGGAGAAACGAAAGGAGACAGTGTATGGGGGGGACAGAGCAGCCTGTGCGAGACGATTTTATAGCCTGTGTCGATGTGATTGTGGTCAGCTTCAATACCAAGGAGCTGACGCTGCGCTGCATCAACGCCCTTTATTCGGAGCCTTCAGTGGCGACGGTGTGTGTGGTCGATAACGGCTCTACGGACGGTTCCCGGGAGGCGCTCATTCACAGGTCTTATCAACAGAACATGGCCCAGGAGGGACCCCGTCTTAAGGTGGAGTGCCTCCCAGAGAACAGGGGCTTCGGCGCCGCTAATAACCTTGGAATCAGTGCCACGGGGGCGGAGTTTGTGGCCCTCATCAACAGTGACGCTTTTGTGCTGAGTGGCGCGCTTGAGCGGATGTGTTCGCATTTGAGAACTCATCCGGAGGTGGGTCTTGTGGGACCTCGGCTGCTCAATGCGGACGGAAGTTTTCAGGAGTCGCGGTTCCATTTCCCGAGCCCCGCCCGGGCTTGGGGCGAGAACTTGGGGCTGCTCTGTTTGACGAAATTCCGCAGGCCTTGGGGGCTGAGGGCATCAAACTGGCGTAGTGGCCCGGTGGAGTGGCTCAGCGGAGCCTGTCTGATGGTGCGCCGCGAGGTGTGGGAGCAGACGGGCGGATTCGATGAAGACTTTTTTCTCTACTCTGAGGAAACGGATTGGCAGGTGCGCATCCGGCAGATGGGATGGGGGATTCACTGGGTGCCGGATGCTGTTGCGACGCACTTGGGGGGGAGCAGCGGGGCTGGCCAACGCGATGCGATCCGAGAGTGTTTTTATGAGAGTGTCGACCGCTATTTTTTAAAACATTACGGCCGGTTCGGAGCCTGTTCGCTACGCTGTGCCACGGTTGTGGGAGCAGCCTTGCGGTGGGTCGCAGCGGCACTCTGTGCAAGTTCGGCACGAAAAAAAAGCTCGGCATGGGTATTCCGTCGCCAGAGTACTCGAGCCCTGCCTCCAGTTTGAGAGTCAAGCACAATGGTTTTAGGGCAATCGCCCCCGTCTGAGGCGTCAGCGTGGATTTCTATGGCCTCAGAAAGGAGGTTGGCCGGTCTGGGGAGGACGTTGTTGAGGTGCAGCAGCCGGACGGTTTTGGACGTGCGTCGAAAATTAAACGAGCGGTTGCCCTGGGGCGGTTCCTGGAATCGAAACGAACAAAAAGGGTGGAAGAAAACTTGCAGGAAGACTTCGGGGTCATGCGGCAAATCCGGATGGGTCGTGTTCTTTGGGGCGATCCCTTCAAAAAACGGGTATTATGGGGCAGGAATTCTTATGGCTGATGGCACCTTTTGGGCTGATGTATGCGGCGCTTTTTTGGAGCGTCTCTCTTCAGGTGCCATGGGTGCCTTTGGTCCTGATTTTCGGGTTGGCTCCGTTCCAGAACGACGTCTCCTCCGTGGGCTGGTTACATTTTTCTCTGGCAGAGGTGCACCTGTTCCTTTCCGCGCCATTGCTGATTTACAAAAGTTGGAGGGGAAGTCTCGGTTGGATGAGCCTTGAGCTTTGGGGGGGACTGTTTTTAACGCTGCTTTTGACCCTTCCGAGTTGGAGGGAAACTTCGGCGGTTTCGTTGGTGCAAATGGGGTTGTACTGGATAGGGGCCGTCGCAGTTTTTTCAACCCTGCCGCGTCGCAGGAGCGACTTTGAGGCCGCATGGTCGGCACTGATTTGCGTGGGGTGTGTTCTGGCCGGGGGCGCTGTTTTATACAGGGCCAGCTACTTTTGGGGACTTCACAAAAATGGGTTGGGTGCCTCTTTAGCGAGCGCCTTCATTGTGGCGGTGGAATGCTGGTCAACGGCCGAAAAGCGGTCCCAGCCAATCTACCTTGGGGCGCTTTTGCTGATCTCCTCGGGATTGGTCCTTGTGTTGTCTCGGGGCGCCTGGCTTGCCGCAGCGGTGGGGGTGTGCTTTTTGCTGGCCTGGCGGGGCCAGTATCTGCGGCTTTTTCTTCTAGGAATACTTTTGGTTCCGGTAGTTGCAATCATTTGGACGCTGCTTCCGGACCAATCTAAAGAGTACGCCACGAGTTTTGATGCGAACCGGTATAACATTAAGGCGAGAGTATTGAATACGGAGTGGGCCATTGAACAGTGGCGGGGAAGTCCGTTGCTTGGTGTGGGCGCGGGTCTGCGCAAGGAATACGACGCCACCAATGTTTTGTGGCTTACCCTAGCGGAGACTGGCCCGCTGGGATTGCTGGCTTTCATTATTGTCCACGGGAGGCTCGTGGTGGGAGTTTGGCACCGGCGTGTCTGGCGAATGCCTGGTGTTGGCTCTCCGCTGGCCTTGGCCGGGGCTTTGGTGGTCGCTAAATTTGTGCATGGAATGGTAGACCATTATTGGAGTCGGGGGGCCATCATGATTGCGTGGGCCTCCGTAGGAATGGCCCTGTGGGAGGGGGACTGTGCCTCGCCGAAAGCGGTGGGGGCAGCGCGTAAGGGCAGACAAAAGCCCGTTTTTGGTCCGCTGCCGGAGACAAAATGAGCAAAGTAGATGGGGCGGGTGTGAACTAAAAAGGGGGATTTGTGAGTTTTTCTCAAATAGCTTTCGAAGCAAAGGAACGTCAGGTCGAGGGGGGGCTGCGTGTGGCGCTTTGTTATTCGGCGTGCCACAGTCGGGGCGGTGTTGAGAGAGTCATGATGGAGGCCGCCAAGCACCTTTACGGCTCTTGCGAGGTTTCATTGTTGGCAAAGTCCTTTCCCCGTCCAGGGCAGCTGCCTGGCGGTGTCCAGTTTCTGCCGTTGGGTGGGATTTCTCTCCCTTTGGGTATTGGGCTGCAGCAGGAAAAAAAAAGGACTCAGAAAATCGTGGATTCCCGCCATTGGGATGTAGTGGCGGGATTCGGGGTGCAGGCGCCCCAGGATAGCGTTGTTTGGGTGCAAAGCGTTCATGCCGCTTGGTGGGAACGAGCCCGGTCTAGCAGGAAAGGCTGGAGGCGTTTGCTCCAAGGACTGAACCCGTTTCACCGGATTGTTTTGGGAATGGAGGAGGATTTTTTCCGGCAACGCAGGTTCAGGCGGCTAATCGCTTTAACCCCGGATGTGCGGGCCGATTTGCAGCGCTACTACGGAGTGGAACCGGGAGTTGTGGATGTTCTCCCAAATGGTTTTGGAGCCACGGAGTTTCACACGGGTCTTCAGGGGCTACACCGCTCGACGCTGAGGCACCTTTTGCGCATTCCCGAGGAGGCTTGGGTGGTTCTTTTCGTGGCAAATGAATGGGAGAGGAAGGGCCTTCTGCCACTGTTAGAAGCGATGGCGTTGTTCAAGGAGAAAGGGGCGCATATGGTTGTCGCGGGATGCTTGCCTAGGGCCTTTATTGAAAACCATGCTGCCAGGCTGGGGTTGCAAGGGAGGGTGCACGTTGTGGGCCCCACGGGCCGGGTCAACCGGTGGTTTGGCATTGCAGATGCATTCGCACTGCCAACGGCTTACGAAGCTTGGGGAATGGTCATTATTGAAGCCTTGGCTGCGGGTCTTCCCGCACTCACGACGCGCAGTGCAGGCGCAGCGGTTGCCATTCGGGAGGGCTGCAGCGGTTATCTTTTGGAGGACCCATTTGATGTCCGTGAAATTTCAGTGGGGCTGCAAAAATTAAGGAGAGGCGTCGAATGGAAGGCGAAAGAGATTTCAGAATCTGTCTCGGAATATGAGTGGGCAAAGATTCTTCAAGTCTATGAACGCATTTTGCGCGCGACTGCTAGAAACAGATAGAATCTATGGGGCAATGGCCGCGGGGCGTTATTGGGTTTCGGTCGGTGGCAAAAGCAACGTTGAGCTGATTCCTTTTTAGGAAGTGACGCGGGTGAGGCAACAAGGGGAAGGGAGAGTCAGATGCGGGCAATGATTTGGACGGACTCGGATTGTTTTTCAGGCACAGAACGGCATTGTCTAGAGTTGTCGCAAGGGCTTGAAGCGATTGGCGTTTCCACGATGGTCGGAAGCAGGAAGGGTTCCCCGCTGGTAACTCGAGCGGAGCACGCGGGGCTTCGTTGCGTTTGTTTGGATGCGGCATCCGCTCCTTTCGGTGCGGTGCGCGAGGTTGCGCGGCTTTTGAAGATGAAAAAGGTGGATATCATTCACGCGCACAATGGAGTTACCACTTTTCTTGCGTGTTTGGCTGCTGGAAGAGCTGGGAGGGGGAAGGTGGTTGCTACGCAGCATTTTATACGTCCAGCCCGCCAGGGGAGACGAGGCCTTGCCCGTGTTTTTTCCGAGCAGGTGCACCGCTGGGTGAGATCTAGGGTGGGGCATTGGATTGCGATTTCAGGTGCGGTTGCGAGTGCGATGGAGGCGCGGGGGGACGCCGCCTTTGGCGACATTCGTATTGTAATGAATGGAGTCGCGGCGCCCCTGGAGGGTGAGCCTGCCTCAAGTGAGGCGCGCCAATGGATCGGCTTTTCTCCAGGGGTGCCGCTGGTCTTGTGTCCGGCTCGCCTGGAACCGGAGAAGGGGCACGATGTTTTGCTGGAGGCTTTGGCAGTGCTCCGAAGAGAAACGGTAGATTTTCAAGCCGTCTTTATGGGCGGTGGCTCTTTGCATCAAACCTTGGAGCGACGGATTGCAGTTTTGGGACTGGGTGAATGCGTTCGTCTTGTGGGTTACCAATCCAGACCCGATGTGTGGATGCGAGCTTCAGACATGGTTGTCCTTCCAAGTGCCGAGGAGCCTTTCGGACTTGTGCTTCCGGAGGCTATGAGTCGTGGATTGCCTGTGGTGGCCGCCGCTGCGGGAGGTCCTTTAGAGATTGTAACGCCCGGAAGCGGAGTGCTCTTTAGACCGGGTGACGCCGCTGATTTGGCCAGCAGGCTCCGGGAATTGATAGGCAGCGCACCTTTGCGTAATCGTCTTGGTTCCGGGGCTGCCGCCCGGTGGGAAAGTCACTTCAATTTGGAGCGAATGGCGGGGGAAGTGGCGTCTGTTTATGTAGAGGCGGGAGTGAGGGGGTAGAATGTTTATGACGCCCTCAGAAAAAGAGCGGAGGGGGCTAGCAGTGACGGCAGAAAAACGCGAGAACGCCGGCTGAATTTCAGCGGTTTGAGCCCGCCAACCTCGAGTTGGCCAGGTCTTGAGGGGGTCGGTGGAAGGCTCGGGAACGGTTGGCAAAGCGAAAACCGTGGGAGTGCATCGACCGGAGAATAATTGGGTTTCAATAGAGCGGATGCTGACGAAGGTTTAGTTCCAAACGCCGGTGCTTCCTCAACCTAGGAGCACAAATAACATGAATCCGTCTGGAGCGTCTTCCTCCCCAAAGCGGCTGAGTGGAAGCTGCCTTGCCGAGACCCGCGCTGTTGCCGTGAGTCACTTCCGTACCAATCGGAACCCAATGTTGTTACTCTCATGTGCAGTATCAAAGATAACAGAAGAAACCCCAAAGGTCCCTTGAAGGTCACGCCATCCAGCGCCGCAAAGGGCGTACTTTTTTGTTTTCGGATCTTCATCCAACATCCACTCCATTGCATTGCCTCCCAGATCGTAAAAGCCGAGGGCATTTGGCTTGAAGGAGGCAACCGGTGCGGTTCCTTTGATTCCATCGACCCCCACTTTCAGAGGATCGTATTTCCCGTCCTCCAAAACGGCGTAATTGCCATCATCCCAGTGCGGGGGGAAGTAGTCTCCCCACGGGTACTTTGCTTTCCCAACAGCGGCTTGCCATTCTGCAACCGTGGGCAACCGCCACTCCTTGCGAGTTTTTGCGCTCAACCAGTCGCAAAACTGTTTTGCCTTTTTCCAGTCAACCCGGACCACGGGATGTTCGTCCGTTTGAGTCCATTCCTGTTCTGGTTGCGTCCATTCCGGCAAGCCTGCGTCCTTCAAATACAGTTTCCATTCACCCACGGTGAGCTCGGTTTTACACATGCGAACCTGCGTTCCGTTTACGGGAAGTAGCTTTGCCTCAAGCCGCTGTACCAGTTCTTGAAGTGGGGGTTGAGCCGGTAGATTCTTTTTTTGAACCTGGGTCGCGGCCCAGGTTTTGAGAATTTCTCCAGCCTCATTGTCTGAGATTTCCCGCACGAAGATGTTTCTCCAGCGGATTTCGCCACCGAAGGTCTGAAGCATTATCGGAGCCTTGTCAGGGAGCGGTTTGGACTTGTCCCAGAAGGGCTGCAAAGGGGCTCCATCGACTACCAGGATTTCGTTGAGCCAGACCCAGGTCCGCGCACCGATTTGACGGATGCGGAACTGGTTCCACTGCCCGAGGGGTTTGTCCGCGCGGGCCAGAGGATCTCTTCCGGGAGTTCCCGGAGGGTTGTTGTATAGACCGCCAGAACCGAGGCTCGGTTTTTTGCTTGCAGTGTCGGGTTGGTTGGAATCCCAGATCTGGATCTGCGGAGTTCCACGAAGGTAGATGCCGCTGTCTGCCCCAGACACTGTTTTGTATTCTAGGAGCAACTCGATGTTACCGAGAGATTCTAGTGTCGTCGCATAAGGACCGGTGCCGAGATTGACGAGTTCGCCGCCTTCGACGCGCCAGTGGGTTTGGAAGTCGTTGCGCTGTTGTAGGACCAATGCGGCTTTTTTGTCCGGGGCGACTTTTGCAATTTCATGCGGGTTTAACCCGTACCATCCTGTGAGGGTGGCGCCGTCAAACAAGGGGCGGAACCCTTTTGGGGGCTGAGGGGCTGCTGCTGCGGTCGGGCCGGTGGATTCTGTTGGAGGTGTTGGTTTTGCAGTGGCAGCCGGGGGGGGCTGCTGCGGTGCGGTTGGCTGCGTCACCGGTGTCTGCGCTGTCGAGACTGTCGGTGCAGCCGCTTTTTCGGCAGGAGTTTTGACCCGTACGACTCGGAATCCACGATTTGTGCTTCCCGCCACCCCCTTGGTTGTTCTGCGAAACTTGCTGCTGAGGGTTAGTTTGTCGTTTTCGCCGGGGTCCATCCACCCTCCGCCCCGCAAACTAGAAGTATCAAGGTTGGAATTGCCATCGCTCACCCATTCCGCGACGTTGCCTCCCAGATCATAAAACCCCAGCGCATTTGGTTTGAAGGAGCCGACTGGAGCCGTCCCAAAAATACCGTCCGCCCCTACCTGGGCGCCGTCGTAGAGTCCGTTTGCGTGGAGTGAATAATTTCCATCATTCGGCAGGGGTGGAAATAATCCCCCCCAGGGATACGGGGATGGCGCGACTGCATCCCATTCGCTATTTGAAGGGAGCCTCCAGAGGGAACCGCTCGTTGAACTGAGCCACCGGCAAAAGGCGATGGCCTGTTCAGAACTTATTTCGACAATTGGATGCTCGTCAGTCTGAGGGAATTCTTTGGGGGCCGTCCAATCGGGCAACTTGGCGGCCTTTAGGTAGGCTTTCCACTCACCTACGGTGAGTTCGGTTTTAGACATCAGGACATCCACACCCGGCACGGGCAGCAGTTTTGCCTCCAGTTTTCTGAGAAGCTCGGGTGATGGCTCTGCGGGCGGTGGAGGGGTTAGTTTTGCTGTCTGATCCGCCTCTTTTGGAGCCGGTTTTTCTGAACCAGTCGCCGGTTCAGGTTTTGCCTCTGAGGCGGCTTTTCCCGTGGAAGCCGGAGATGTTTCGACAGCTTTGGGTGTTGTTTTTGAATCAGGACCCGGTGCTTTTGGCTTGAGAAGAGCGAACGCACCGAGAGCGACCAAGGGAACCGCGACGGCGGGCAACAACCAAGAGGGGAGTTTTTTGGGCGAGGCAGGGCCCGAAGCCTCTCCAACCTCCGGAGGGAGCAGGAGGGGATTGGGGTCAGAAAGTGCCGCGTGGGCTTGTCGCAGGGCCTCTCCGAGTTCTTCGTAGCTGCCGTAGCGCTCTGCGGGGGCTTTCTGCATCATTTTGACGAGTACCGAAGAAAGACTGGGGGGCAGGCTTGGATCAATCTCGCGGATGTCAGGCACGGGAGCGCCGACGTGTTTCATCATGACGGAGATAGAACTCTCACCGGTGTAAGGGGGCGAGCCCGCGAGGAGATGAAAAAGCGTCGCGCCGAGGCTGTAGATATCCGTACGCCAATCGATGTCGCGTTTTCCCTCGGTTTGTTCGGGACTGATGTAGAGCGGAGTGCCCATGGACGCGCCGGTCATGGTAAGGCCCTGCTGCTGGTCGGAGCTTTTTGCCAGGCCCAAGTCTCCCAGCTTCACCTCTCCGTCATTGGAAAGGAAGATATTGTCCGGCTTGATGTCTCTGTGGATGAGTTGGGCTTTGCGCCATCCATATTCAAGGGCGGTTTGGACGTGGATGCAGATGGCGAGAGCTTCTGCCGGGTCGAGTTTTCCGAGTCGTTTCAGGCGGGACTGAACGCTTTCACCGTCGACAAATTCCATGGCGAACCAGTGGACGCCATCGCTTTGGCCTGCGGCATAGACTTGCACCAGATTGGGATGGTTTAGCCCAGCGGCTGCGACGGCTTCGTTGTGAAAGCGACTGACAAATTCTGCGTCTGAGGAGAGTGAGGGCTGAAGGGTCTTGATGGCGACCAAGCGCCTCAGAACGGTTTGGCGCGCCTTGTAGACGGCGCCCATTCCACCCTGGCCAAGCTTTGCCAAAATCTCGAATTCACCCAGCAGTTGACCATCTTGTAACATATGACGTTCACCTATTCATCTGTGCTCTCGGGAGAAACCAAGTCAAAAGAGGGCGAAACTGGGATTCCACAGACGACACTGGGGAGCGTTGTAGGAGGGAGTGCTGATGACTAGAGGTTTTTGAGGATCTCGACCGCTTTGCGCTCGAAGATTTGCTGCCAGTCTGGGCCCACGAGGGAGTCGCAGTCCTCCTGGGCGTAGGCGCTATTGTTTCGTTGTGTCACGGTCGGAGTGTAGTAGACGTAGCCGTTGGTGTAACCGGCGACAAAAGCAAACGGGTCGTTGGCGGCTTTTTTGATATTGAGGCCGACTTGGACGGTTAATTCTCCTGGGAAAGTGACGAGCTTGAAGTCGCCGATGCGCATTCCTACGACCTCCACTGGGAGCGATGGACTGGAAGCGGCTTTGTTTTGAGCGAGATGCTTTTTGAGAAGTGCCAGGTTGGTGTTCAACCGGGTGAGTTGCTCCATGGCCTGGATATTGTGGAGGTACGCGTCGATATAAACGTTGTTGTCCGCGTCAAACTTCGTCAGGGAATCGCGGCCTAGTGCGTTTTCGTGCAGGTAACTCTGTACGTTGTGGGAGGGGAATTCTGCAGAGAGCTTTCGCTGCAGGAACATGGGCAGAAAGTTTTTGAAGTTGATGTTCGTAGGTTTGACCGAAGATACAATTTTGGCCTGCTCCGCTTGGATCGCACCGATGCGTTTTTCCAGATCCGTACCCCGGGGCAATTCCAGCACTTCGCGGCTGATGCTGAGCGCACCTCCGCTTTTTGTCTGAATCTTCGCTGCGGCGCTTCGCACGCTAAGGCCGAGTAGGTTTCCAAGAGGTTCGGCGTCTGCGGGGCGTGAGACTTCCTTGTACCGCACCGGGTTTATATCGCCGGCGCAGCCCTGGATGAAGAATGCTAGGGCACCTTCTCCGAAAGTCTCTTCGAGCACCTTGGCGGCAAAACCCGGATAGTCCGCCGAGTTGCCCTTGCTTGGGGGATTCATGATGGGGTGGCAGGCGAAGTTGTAGAGTACGGCCATTGGCGTGCCGTTTGCGTGATCCACCCGTAGGATTCCGATTTGGGGGTCAATGGGGCCTACGGCTGCGACGTCTTCATCGCGAGGGAGTGAGTAGGCGCGGCGCATGTCGAGTTCACTGCCGTCCTTCATTTTGAGGCGCCGGTTTTCGCTGATGCGGTCTTCGTGTCCGACGCCGGTGCCAACGCGGACGGTCTCCATGTGTTCGAGGGCCTCCCGGACCGCCTGTACCGCCAGTTGCGCGGTATCTGTCCGGACGGTGCCGTGGCAATGGCTTGCATTGACCAGAACACTGGAGGGAGGAATGCCCGTTTCTTTTTCCAAATGGCTACGCACGTCTGAGAGAAAATCGTTTCCGATTCTCCCGATTTCGCCAATGGCCACGGCATCGATGGTGATGACGACGACAGTTGTGGGGCCGCCTTTAAAAACGAGCGCCTTTGCGTACAGGGGAGCGTTTGTGGGGCCTGAGGCACGGTCGGTGATGTCGACCTTGGCAACTCCTGCTCGGAGTTCAGCGGGCGGTGCCGCGTGAGCGCTCTGAAGAAGAAGTGTGGCGAGAGCGAAGGCGAGGGGGGGCTTTTTCAAACTCTTTGGGAGCAGGGAACAATGTGCGTCACTTTGAGTGAAGGCCGGCGGTGTTCACAGAGATGACTCGGTAGTGAACGTTTTTTCCGGGGTCCGCGTTTTTGTCGGTGAACGTCATTTTCACCAAGGGCTGCACTGGCGTGTCGCTGTACTGCAGTCCTTGGAAGAGGAGGCGACCGAAGGGGTTCTTGGATTCTTCCGGAACCCGCCCGATCACTGCTCCGTCGCGTTCGATCAAGAAATGAGCCAGCCCGCTTTCAAGGTCCGCCTCGGCGTCCCATTGCAGTTCGTTGCCTTGGACTCGCAGGTTTGTAGGAGCGGGAGGGGGGGTGAGGTCGGGAATGGCAGTATCTTTCACGTAATGCATCCAAGCGGCGGCAATCTCCGCGTTCGGAAGCCAGACCGCATTTTTGGGATCTCCGGCAAACTTGAGGCTGGGAACGGCTTCTGTTGCCAAAAGGGGGCTAAGCCAGGCTCCTTCATCGGATATTGGCTGAAGCCGCTCGTTTATTTTTTGTGGGAGGCGGGCCTTCAGGCAAGCGTCCAACCACAGGACGGCCAAGTATCTTTGGTTTCCGCATTCATGGGCCGTTAGGGGATCAACCGCGACGCCAATGTGCGCGCCCTTGGAACGCAGTTCTGTAAAAAAGGCTTCGTTTGCAGGCCAGACTTTGGAGAAGCGCCCGTCCTTGACTGAAACGCCTTCCTTGGTTCCTGGATTGCACATCAGCGGCACTCCGAGTACCGCGTCTGAAAACTGATACGGCTTAATGGTCGCACGGGTTGGTTCTTCCTTGAGGAGAGGCACGCCGGAGCGCAGCCAAGCCGCGGCAACGCGTTCAGGGTGGAGGAGAGCCATGCCGCCTGCCCAGTGCCCGCCGCCGCTGTGTCCCCAAAGCGCCCACGGAACTTTGGATAATTCAGGGTGGCCGCTTTTCGCGCCGAAATCGGTCAGGCTTTTTTGAAAGGCAGCGTCAGAGCCATTCCTCGGGTCGCACCACATCTGGCAGTCCGCCTTCTCGGGCTGCTCGTATGAGGGAGCAATGAGCGCGCAATCATGGCGTTTTGCCAAAGCCTGCCAGTGGAGATCAAAGGCGCCTGTCAGCCCTGATTTGCAGGAGCCTTCCCCGCAGCCGTGCTGGTGGACGATCACCCCGCGCAGGGTCTTCACCCCCGGCGGAATCCACGCTGTGTAGTTCACTGGAAAAATCAGTTCCCCCGGTTGATTCGAGGCCTCGTAGCGAACCCGGTAATATGGCGGGTCAGCGGGAGGATAGACGTCGTATGGCGGATTTTGTCCAAAGAGCGACGAGGCCAGTAAGAGGGTGGAGCAAAGCAAGGTGGAGAGGCGCATGGAGAGAAAATGATAAGGGGTTTGAGATTCTGGATTTTAAAATGGCCAAGAGGCCTTGGAGGGAACGCCGAATGAGAAATGGAGCGTCAAACGGGAAGGGAGCGGAGCGAGACGGACGTGTTCTCTGGTCAGGCAAGAATTTCCTTAACAACATCGCCAAACACGTCCGTGAGGCGGAAATCTCGCCCTGCGTAGCGATAGGTGAGGGATTCGTGGTTAAAGCCTAGGAGGTGGAGAATGGTGGCATGGAGATCATGGACGTGCACCTTACCTTCCGCCACGCCAAGACCGATTTCGTCGGTTGAACCGTGCACGTGTCCGGCCCGCACCCCTCCGCCCGCCATCCAGATGGAGAATCCGTCGGAATGGTGGTCTCGGCCTACCTTGGGAGTCAGCGGCATTTGTGCGGTGGGGGTGCGTCCAAATTCGCCGCCCCAGAGGACGAGGGTCTCCTCGAGCATTCCGCGGTTTTTGAGGTCTTGGAGAAGCGCTCCAATCGGTTGATCGCATTCGCCGGCAAGTTTGTGGTGAGCTTCCTCAATGCTGTTGTGACTGTCCCAAGGTTGGCCCGCACCGTGCCAAACTTGGATGTAACGGACCCCGCGCTCCGCGAGACGTCGGGCCATGAGCATTTGTCGTCCCTGCAGGGTGTCTCCGTACATTTGGCGGACACTTTCGGGTTCTTTGCTGACATCGAAGGCGTCGGTGGCTTCGGTTTGCATCCGAAAGGCGAGTTCCATCGATTGAATGCGCGCCTCGAGTTGGGAATCTCCCTGCCGCTCCTGTTGGTGCATTTGGTTGAGGGTTTGGATGTAGCTCAGTTGTTTTCGCTGTTGTCCGGGAAGCATGAAGTCATTCCGAAGGTCGGAGATTAACTGGTCGGGGCTGGTGGCTTTTTTGGCGTCGATGTGTGTTCCCTGAAAAACGCCGGGAAGAAAGGCAGAGCGCCAGTTCGCGCTTTGAGATACGGGCAGCCCGCCTGGGCACATCACGACAAAGCCGGGGAGGCTTTGGTTTTCGGAGCCCAGTCCGTACAGGACCCACGAACCGAGGCTCGGGCGCGGGAGAGTGAGGTTGCCGGTGTTCATCATCATCAGCGCCGACTCATGGTTGGGCACGTCGCTGAACATAGAACGGATGACGCACAAGTCGTCTGCATGGCGTGCAACATTCGGGAAGAGTTCGCTGATTTCGATGCCGCTTTTCCCGTGTTTTTTGAAGGCAAATTTCGAGCCGAGCGCAGCACCGCTGAGGCGCTTGTCTTTTCCTATCTCGCCCTTTGAGGGGAGCGTTTTCCCGTGAAATTCGTTTAATTTAGGTTTGGGATCGAAGGTGTCCATTTGTGAGGGACCCCCGTTCATAAAAAGATGGATGACCCGCTTGGCCTTGGCTGGAAATAAAGAAGCGCGCGGCGCCAGCGGGGAGAGGCCCGCTGCGGCATTGGCCTGGGTCAGTCCCATTTGATGGAGCATCCCGGCCAGTGCGACTCCCCCCATGCCGAACCCCGCTTGGGACAGTGCCTGGCGGCGTGACACCAAGTTTGGGGTTGAAAGGAGGCCTTGGAGAAAGTCGGCATTCATAGGGAAGAAGAAGGGTGAAATGGAGAGGCGGGGCTCGGATCAGGTTCAGTCTATGAACAGGAACTCGTTGGTCATCAGAAGCGCGTGTGCCATCTGCTCAAGCGGCTGAAGTTTGGGGGGAGGAGGCGCATTGAAGTCTGTTTGTGCGTCCCACACTGTCTGCAAAGTTCTCGGAGCGTTTTCGGGCTTCACCACTAGTTTTATGGTCGGCGCCCAAGCGTAACCGTCAGAGTTCATGTTTTCGCGGCAGTCCACGGTGAAATCAAGAATCTCGCCCTCTGAGACATCAAGGTTCATCAGTTCGGTTTTCTCGGCGCGATTTTCAGAAATCCACTCGCCCAGCAAGCCCGCCCTAGAGGAAATGACGCGCGCTCGGATGCCGTCTCCACTGCCCTGTTTGCCGACACTGGCCTCGCCGCCGATGTTGAAAGTGCCGGCGTACGGGGCAATCCAGCGTCGGATCGTCGCATTGGCAATGTTCGCGCCGGGGTGGCCGCCCCTGGCGGTCAGGCTCGCAAACGTAAACTGGGGATCTGGAAAGACACGTCCTCCTTGGTAGCGTTTTGTTAGAGGATCAAAGTGGGCGAATTTTTGGAAGGCTTTCTCGCGAGGCACGGCGGGGTCGGCATTTCCAACTCCGTACAGCCATGATCCGGAGGAATTTGTTTCATGCAGGCCCGCTGTTTCTTTCAAAAAATCGCGTGCCAGTTGTGCTTCCCGTTGGTTGGGGTGACGCTGATAGACGCGGCGGTACAGCCATTCCAGCGCGGCATCCGGATCGCCTCCGGGCTTGGCCGCCTTCAAAGCGTTCACCACCAGTGCGCGTGCCTGCCACACGATAAAGCCGTCGTTCAGCGCGAAAAGTGCCTGCTGAGGCACCAGCGTCTGAGAGCGTTCGGTGCTTGCGATGTCCGGAGAGGGAAAGTCGAACGTTGTAAACAGAGGGTCCAGATTTGCCCGGTCGACAAAACCGTACACGGTGCGGCGTCCGCTGAAGGGTTCTGCGGACAAGTTTACAGCGCGTCCTCCCGAGACGAGATCCAGCTGCGCACTTGTGGCAAGCATAGCGTCCCGCATCGCCTCAAAATCCATCCTACGCCGGTTTGCCTGCCAAAGAAAGGCGTTGTCCACGTCGACGGCTGCGGCTTCTGGGCGTTCGCCACTGCGCTGCATATAAGTTTCCGAGAGAACGATGTCACGGATGAGCCGCTTGGTGGACCAGCCCCGTTGGAGGAGCGCCGCCGCCATCCAGTCGAGCAGTTCCGGGTGGGTTGGAGGTTGAGCCTGCAATCCAAAATCGCCTGGCGTTTTAACGAGCGGATGCCCCATCAGGTGGCGCCAAATGTGGTTGGCCCAAACGCGCGATGTCAGCGGATTCTCTGCGCTGACGATCTTTTCCGCCAATTCACGCCGGCCGCTTGTTTGCGAGGGAAAGGGATTTTTAGAGGGATTCAAAATTTGCAAAAAACGGCGCTCTACGGAGTCTCCCCTTCGAGCGGCGTCCCCTCGTATGAAAATCACCGGAGTCACGGGCTTTGGTTTGTCTTTGACCGCCATGGCGCGTGCAGGGGCACCCGCGTGTGTGGACTCTAAGGCGGAGATGGCGGTCTCGAGTTTTTCTAGGTCTTTGCGTCCCTGTGCCTGTAAACGGTGCGCGTTTTCCACCTCCTTCAAAGGCAGATCTAGCCAGCCTCCCTCTGAAAAAAACGCTTTTGAGACTTGCTTGAGCAGTTCGTCTTCGGTGTTTTTAGAATTCTCCAGAAGGGCGCCGTAAACTTTGAGCAGTTCCACTTCATCCTTTGGTCGGGTGTCTCGGATCGCAGCGAGCACGATTGGATGCACCTGCGCTTTGCCTTTGGAAAGCAGACCCTTATCAATGAGCGCCTCGAGGACTGCCGTCTTTTTTTCCGGAGCTGCTGCGGCCGTTTCTGAAAGGGGCCCTAAAACAGGATCCTCTGCCCACTTTCCGCCGCGTTTGAGCGTGTTCCACTGTAAGCCAAGAGGAGTCAACGCAGTTTCGATCATGGTCTTCGCGCTGATGAGTTTTTGGACGTCGGTCGTCTTTTTGATTTCCATCTCGCAAAGAGCGGCGAAGTAGATTTCGGGCTTTGCGACGAGGTCCTCTACAGCCTTGTTTTTGAGTTCCTGCACGAAGGTGGAGAGTGCTGTTTTTGCCTTGTTTGAGGCATCGTAGTAGTCCGCTCGCATTTTTGGATCGGACTTGACGCCGGGCTGTTCGATCTCGGGCAGCTGGGTTAACTCTTCGGTGCTGTTGAAAACTCCGTGTAAAGCGTAGAAATCGGCCGTTGGAATCGGATCGTATTTGTGGTCGTGACAGCGCGCACAGGCAACGGTCAGACCCATCAGGCCGCGTGTGACGACATCGATACGGTCGTTGATGATTTCGTCTTGTCGCCTCAAGAACCTCGGTCCAACGGTAAGATAGCCCAGTGCAGCGAGGGTGGGATCCTTGTCGTTAAGCCCGATTTGGTCGGCGGCAATCTGCTCCCTGATGAATTGGTCGTGGGGTTTGCTCGTGTTGAAGGCGTTGATTACGTAGTCGCGGTAGGTCCAGGCAAAAGGGTAGCGCAGATCGGGTTGGGGGAAGAAATCCTGTGTGTCCGCGTACCTCGCAAGGTCCAGCCAGTAGCGTCCCCAGCGTTCGCCAAAGCCTGAAGAGGCGAGAAGTTCGTCGGCTTTTTTGGCGAGTGCAGTCCCCGGAGCGATGGCAAATTCAGCCATAAAGGCTTCGGTTTCTTCCGGCGATGGCGGAATGCCGGTGAGATCAAAGTGGAAGCGCTTGAGCAACGTGCGTGCGTCCGCTCGGGGGGAGTGTTGTAGTCCTTTGCTTCTAAGCTTCGTTAAGATGAAATCATCGATCGTCCTTGGGCCCTGTTCCAGGGAGGAGCCTTCCGCCTTCGGAACGGGTTGAAAAGACCAGTGCGTCGCGGCCTTTTTAAAAATGGCCTCCTGATTGCCCAGTGCGATTCCGGAAGCAGGCGTGGAGATTGGACCGGTGGAAGGCCAATTTGCCCCCTCGTCAATCCAAGTGCGGAGGATGGCGATGGTTTCCTCTGGCAGCGGTGGTTTGTCCGGTGGCATCTCCATTTCGCGTTCCAGATGCGCCATGAAGAGAATCAGGGGACTCTCCACACTGCGTCCGGGAACGATTGCTGGGCCGTAGTTAGTCCCTCCTGCGAGAGCCGCACCTAGGGAGTCCAAACGCAGACCGCCCTTTTTCTTTTCGGGTCCGTGGCAGGACACGCAATGTTCGACGAGTATGGGGTGGACATCGCCAAAGTACTTTACCGGGCGCCTCGCGGGTTCTGGAAGCAACGACGTGTCCAGCCCGGGTCTCATTTTGAGCGGGGCAGCGCCCCCCTGTGCTGGCATAAAAAAAATAGCGAGGCAGCAAAGGGTGATTCGGAAAAAAATGCAGGAAGGCATAAATGTGCGAAGACTTGTTCGTGAGCAGAACACCCTGATGAATAAGTTCGTTAGTTCAACCCGCGAAGACATCTGATATTAGCCTGTTGTTAAACACTCGGGTGGAGCCAAGGGGAGTTCCTCACTAGTGGAGGCGAGTGCTCATTAAACCGTGCATCCGAGCGTTCAAAGCAAGCACTCCCTGTCTGGTGCTGACTGGTGCTGACTGGTGCTGACTGGTGCTGAATAAGCCCCAAAGATCGACGATGTGCGCCTCCTGTGGAAGTCCTGAAGCGTTGTTTTGCGCGGTCTGGGGGCAGCAAGCGTTTTTTTTTGGAGCGGCGGAGGTTTTAAAAGAGACGTTGAAGCTTCGTAGCCCGGCTGTGGTTTTCTCTGGAGGGACTCCTTTCGCCGTTTGCTACGGAGGACGGTCTCAGAAAGTTTTAAAAAAGGAAATTAGAGTGCCTCTTTGCGCCCAGCCGATTGGCCGAAGTGTTGTGGGCAAGACTCTGGCCGGGTTGTTAGGTGCGAACGCGGCGGATTTTGGTGC
>QQND01000029.1 GCA_003402745.1 Verrucomicrobiota bacterium | reverse complement strand
GGCCGCTCTTCGCGGAGAAAGCCAAACAGCTTTTGGAGAAGGACAAGGCTGCTGTTGTTTTCGGTTGCTGGACCTCGGTTTCTCGCAAATCCGTGCTTCCTGTTTTCGAAAAGAATAACGGACTTCTTTTTTATCCGGTCCAGTACGAGGGCGAAGAGGAATCCAAAAACGTTTTCTATACCGCGGAAGCAGTCAACCAGCAGGCAACGCCAGCGGTGGACTACATGCTCGATAAAAAGAAAGAAAAGTTCTACCTCCTTGGAAGCGACTACGTCTATCCGCAAACCACGAATCTTGTATTGCTGGAATATCTTTTGAGCAAAGGAGTTCCCCTCGAAAATATCGGCGGCGGATTTAAGAAGGACGCTTCTGGCAAGATCATCTCCGCAGGGAAGTACACACCATTTGGCCATACCGATTACCAGCAGATCGTTGCAGAGATCAAACAGTTCTCCGCCGGCGGAAAGACCTGCGTGATCAACACTCTCAACGGCGACACAAACGTCCCCTTCTTCAAAGAGTATGCCGCGGCCGGCCTCACAGCAGAAAGCTGCCCGGTAGTGAGTTTCTCCATCTCTGAAGACGAGTTCAGAGCGCTGCCCGCGAAACAACTCGTAGGCCAACTCGGTTGCTGGACCTATTTCCAGAGCATCAAGTCTGATTCAAACAAGGCCTTCATTTCGAGTTTCCAAAAATGGTTGAAGGAAACCAAGTTGGACGGCGTGAAAAAAGAAGGCCGCGTCACCTGCTCTCCCATGGTGCTCTCTTACGATGGCGTCTACCTGTGGAAAGCTGCAGTCGAAAAGGCTGGTTCCTTTGATGTGGACAAAGTGCGCACCGCTCTCCAAGGGGGCCTCTCCTTTGACGGCCCCGGCGGCAAAGTCAGCACTCAGAAAAACATGCACCTCACTAAAAACGTCTTCATTGGCGAGACAAAAGCAGACGGCCAGTTCAAGATCCTCAAGGAATACAAAGACGTCTTCGGTCAGCCTTGGCTGAAGGGCACGTTCAAGGCCAAGTAGGCCTTCACCCGCCGAGTCAGTCGCGAAGCAAAGGGCGGGCCTTGCAAAGGGCCCGCCCTCCTTTTTAGGGCAACCGTTTCTTCTCCACCGTCAAAGGCCCCCGCGATCTTTCAGATCTCCTCCTTGCCGTTAAAGCTTCTTCTTTGACACTTTTTCCTCCTCCATGGCCCTCCGATTTTTCCCGCTTCTTCTCTGTCTTTTCAGCCTCGTTTTTGGAGTCGCCCGCGCCTCCAATCCTGCGGAAGTTGTATCAAAGGCTGTTCTTCTTGAGGATAAAACCGAGGAGCAAATCTCGCTCATCCAGTCTGCCGATCCTGAGCCGCAACTTATAGCCCTCCTGACGCTTTGGAAGGAAGGCGGTATTCTCCTGTTGGAAAAACCTGACAAGCAGAAGGTGCCCGTCCGTCTCGAAGACAAAAAAGATGCCGACGACAAGCAGGCCGCATTTCTTCTCGATGGACACCCTTTACTCAATGCCGCAGGCCAGCCCGTTCGGCTCCTCGCTTCCGACCTAAGCGCTGCGGAAACGGACTCCGAATTACGCAGCGCCATGAAGTCCATCCTCGATCTTTCCGGACTCGCCGCTCCCGACAAGACATCCCGCCTGCAGGCTGTTGAGACGCTTGGAATGGAACAAAATCCAGCTCGCCTTCCGGCACTGCGCGGGCGCCTCGCGAAGGAGACCGATGCCCAAGTTTTGCACGGAATCAACGAAGCGATCGCACTCACGGAAATTAAATCGGCCGACCCTGAAACTGTGACGAGCGCCTGCCGTACGCTTGGAGATCTGGGCTCCATTCGCAGCCAGGACGCCCTTGGCGCGATCGCGAAAGAGTCTGGCCCACAGGCTCGAGCCGCCCAGGATGCACTCCGAAAAATCGAACTGCACCTGCTTTACGTCAACACGCTGGGAACCCTTTTTCGCGGCCTTTCGCTGGGCTCCGTTTTGCTGGTGGCGGCCCTGGGTTTGGCCGTCACCTTTGGTTTGATGGGAGTCATCAACATGGCGCATGGGGAAATGATCGCTGTAGGCGCCTATACCACTTACGTGGTGCAGTGCATTTTCGGGCCGGGTCTGGAGCTCTCCCCGTTTGGACTGCATCTGAGTTTCCCGAGTCTCAAAGCCACGGGCTGGCTTTACGAAAGCTACTTCCTTTTCGCCATACCTCTGTCCTTTCTGACGGCCGCCCTCGCCGGAATAGCCCTGGAACGCTTTGTGATAAGATTTCTATACCGTCGACCTCTCGAGTCTCTGCTGGCGACCTGGGGCGTGTCTCTGGTGCTCCAGCAATTGTTTCGCCTCACCTTTGGGGCAAACAACGTGCAGGTCGCCTCCCCCAGTTGGTTGAGTGGGCACTGGACTCTCAACGATGTCAGCCTGGGATGGAACCGAGTATTTGTGATCGGTTTCGCGATCGTGATTGTCATTGGCGTGTTCCTTCTTTTGTCTCGGACACCACTTGGTCTGCTGATCCGGGCGGTCATGCAAAACCGTTCCATGGCAGCCTGTATGGGGGTCAGAACCGAACGTGTCAACCGCCTCACATTCGGCCTAGGAAGCGGTCTTGCCGGCCTCGCAGGAGCCTTTCTCAGCCAAATTGGAAACGTCGGTCCTAGCCTCGGTCAGAGCTACATTGTAGATGCTTTTATGACGGTGGTCGTGGGTGGCGTCGGCAGCCTCTTTGGCACGATCTTCTCCGCACTGGGCATCGGAATGGCAGACCAGTCCCTTCAACAAATCCTGGGAAATCCAGTCCTCGGGAAAATCCTAGTCCTTGCAGGGATCATTCTTTTCCTGCAGTGGCGTCCTGCCGGTCTCTTCGTCACCAGCAGCCGTAGTATCGACAACTAATGAAAAAGCGGCCTCGTTTGGAACTTATCGTCGCAGGAGCGCTCGCAATCCTGCTCCTGGTCGTCATGCCAGCCCTCAATGCATGGGCTCCGGAAGACTCCCTTTTTTACGTCAGCAACTTTACAATTAACGTCTGGGGAAAGTATCTCGCCTACGGAATCCTAGCAATTTCAGTGGACCTTTTGTGGGGCTACACCGGCCTGCTCAGCCTCGGGCAGGCTTTGTTTTTCAGCTTAGGAGGGTACATGATCGGCATGCACCTCATGCTCATGATTGGCAAACTCGGTCAGTATAAAAGCGACCTGCCGGACTTTCTTGTTTTCCTCGGGCACTGGTTCCTTCCGAGCTTTTGGAAGCCATTCTCCAACTTCTTTTTTGCAGCGCTCATGGTGTTCTTGCTGCCAATGATTCTCTCCAGCGTTTTTGGGTATCTAGCCTTTCGTTCGAGAATCAAAGGAGTCTATTTTTCCATCCTCACACAAGCCCTCACCTACGGCGCGTCCCTCATGTTTTTCCGCAACGACATGCTCATGGGAGGAAACAACGGCTTCACCGATTTTAAATTCCTCCTCGGCGCAGATGTCCGCACCGCAGCGACGCAAAGGGTTCTGTATATTTTTACCGGCCTCGCTCTGCTCGCTGTTTATTTCGGGTGCCGCTGGCTGACGCGCACAAAGTTCGGCCTCGTGCAGCGCGCGATTCGCGACAGCGAAACCCGCGTTCTTTTTTCGGGATACTCGGCAGCCAACTACAAGTTGTTTGTGTTCGTTGTCGCCGCTGGAATCGCTGCCTTGGGTGGCGCTTTATACGTGCCGCAGGTTGGCATTATTAATCCAAGCGAAATGACACCTGACAAGTCCCTCGAGGCGGTCGTCTGGGTGGCCGTAGGTGGACGAGGCACACTCTTCGGCCCCATTCTCGGCGCAGTGGTCATCAATGCCCTCAAAAGCTGGGCGACACGCGCCATTCCTGACCTGTGGCTTATTCTCCTTGGAACGCTTTTTCTTTTGGTTGTTCTTTTCCTCCCCCAGGGCCTGATCAGCATCCCAGCACGGCTCCGTGAGATGCTACGCCGCACAAAGCCGGCGCCAACCCAGGCCCCTGCTCCTCAGAACCCCAACATCCCCGCGCCATGAGTCAAAAATATTTCCAGCTTTCCGCAGAGGGTATTAACAAATCTTTTGATGGATTCCAAGCCATCCGCGACCTCAATTTTTACCTCGAGGAGGGCGAGTTGCGAACGGTCATCGGTCCAAACGGCGCCGGAAAAACGACTTTTCTAGACTTGATCACAGGCCGCACACGACCCGATACGGGAACCATTGAGTTCGAGGGCCGCCATGACCTCGGAAGTTTATCGGAACACGAAATCTACAGACTCGGAATCGGGCGTAAATTCCAAACACCCACTGTGTACACCGACCACACGGTGAGTGAAAATCTGCTTCTGAGCCTCGCAGGGAACCGGGGAGTGCTTGCCTCCCTGTTCTTTCGCCTTAGCAGCACTCAAAGTGATAAAATTGCCGAAATCCTCAACCTCATCAACCTCGCGCCGCACCGAGACCGCAAGGCCGGCACGCTCGCGCACGGACAAAAACAATGGCTGGAGATTGGAATGCTCCTCGCTCAGGACGCCAAGCTGTTGCTGGTTGATGAACCTGCCGCTGGAATGACAGACGAAGAAACCGCTAAAACGGGGGATCTTCTGCTCAGTTTGGCAGGAAAACACACAATCATCGTCATCGAGCACGACATGGTATTCGTGCGCCAAATTTCCACCGGTCGCAAAGTCACGGTCCTCCATCAAGGATCAGTTCTCTGTGAAGGCCCCGTGGACAGCGTACAATCCGACCCAAAAGTCATCGAGGTTTATCTCGGCCGCAAACACGCCCGCTGATCATGCTTGCTTTAGAGAACATCGAAGTTTCCATCAGCGGCTCGCAGATTCTGCGAGGCGTAAACCTTGGGGTCTCAAAAGGTACCGTCACCTGCCTCATGGGGCGTAACGGCGTGGGAAAAACAACGACCCTAAAAACAATTACGGGACTCCTTACCCAAACCCGCGGACACATTCTCCTCGAGGGAAAGGACATCTCAAACTTGCCTCCCGAAGAACGTGCCAGAGCTGGCATCGGCTTCGTTCCCCAGGGCCGCGAGATCTTCCCCCACCTCACCGTTGAGGAAAATCTTCACATCGGATGCGTTGCGCGAGGAAAATCCGCAGCCCCGGGCCTCGAACGCGTCTTCGCCCTATTTCCTGTGCTGAAAGATTTTCTACCCCGGAAAGGCGGGATGCTCTCAGGAGGGCAGCAGCAGCAACTTGCCATTGGACGAGCGCTGCTCACCGAGCCAAAACTTCTCATTCTTGACGAGCCCACAGAGGGCATTCAGCCCAACGTGATTGACCAAATCGGAGACACGATCCGGCTTTTGCGGCAAGAGGGCAAAATGAGTATTCTTCTAGTCGAACAGTATTTGGATTTTGCCAAGGAACTTGCGGATAACTTTGCGATCATGGACAGGGGCGCCATCGTAGCTAGCGGCCCTGTCGAATCCCTTACCGATGCCGTGATCCAAGCGCATCTTGTGGTTTGATTCAGCCACTTTCCCAAAAAAATGAAACACCAACCCACTTGCCCCACGGCCGTCTAATACGCAGACTATTCCACGCATGAAATCATCACGTATCCTTTCCCTCTTCCTGGCTCTCTCTCCCATGATCGCATCCGCCCATCCCGGACATGAATCCAGCGCGCTCCATCTCCACATGGGCCTGCCTTCCGCGGCCAATACCTTGGACCTGCGTCTCACCTTTGCCGCGCTTGTTTTGACGCTTGGATGGCAAGCATTGCGCCTCTCTAAGCGCCGTTAAAAGCCCCACTCATCGTGCACCTCTCTCCCCGCGAGCAGGAAAAACTCCTCATCGTCGTTGCGGCAGACCTCGCCCGGAGGCGCCAGGCGCGAGGCCTTAAACTCAATTACCCGGAGTCCGTAGCGATCCTCACGTACGAGATATTTGAAGGAGCGCGCGACGGCAGGTCTGTTCCAGATCTCATGAGTTTCGGCACCACTCTCCTCAAACGTGAGGATGTCATGGAGGGCGTTGCGGATATGATCCACGACGTTCAAGTGGAGGCAACGTTCCCTGACGGAACCAAACTCGTTACCGTCCACCATCCCATCCGATGATTCCCGGAGAATATCGTCTGAGCCAAGACGCTGATCCTTTGATCGCAAATCCGGATTTGCAGACTTACGTTGTGCGTGTCTCAAATACGGGGGACCGCCCAATTCAAATCGGCAGCCATTTTCACTTCTTCGAAGTGAATACTGCACTTGAATTCGATCGGGCTGCCTCACGGGGATTCCGATTAAACATTCCCGCCGGAACAGCAATCCGTTTTGAACCTGGTGACACTCGCGACGTGGAACTCGTCGCGCTTGCCGGGGCCAGAGAAGTTTACGGCCTTAATGGCAAAATCAACGGCCGCCTCGACTAAAGGACCTTACCCATGCCCCTTCTCCTTTCCCGCAAACAATACGCCGACATGTTCGGCCCGACCGTCGGCGATCAGGTCAGGCTCGCGGACACCGAACTTTTCGTTCAAGTGGAGCGGGACCTCATCGCTGAGGGCGGAGGTTATGGAAACGAGGTTAAATTTGGCGGCGGAAAGGTGATCCGAGACGGCATGGGGCAAAGCTCCGTCGCGCTGGATTCCGAGTGCTTGGATTTAGTTCTCACCAACGCCGTAATTCTCGATCCAATTCTGGGGGTCTTGAAAGCGGATATCGGAGTCAAAAACGGTCGCATCGTCGGCATAGGTCACGCGGGAAATCCGGGTATTCAATCGGGACTGGGTTCTGCTTTTATCGATCCAAGCACTGGGCAGCGTCATTCAATGACCATTGGCGCCGCGACCGAAGTCATCGCTGCCGAGGGAAAGATGGTGACTGCCGGAGGCATCGATACTCACATTCACTTCATCTGCCCCCAACAGATCGATCACGCGCTTTCGAGCGGAATCACCACGATGATCGGCGGTGGCACCGGCCCAGCCACCGGGACAAACGCAACGACGTGCACGCCAGGTCGCTGGAACCTCTTCCGCATGCTCGAGGCTGCGGATGAGTATCCGATGAATCTCGGCTTTTTAGGAAAGGGCAATTGCTCCACACCCCAACCTCTTCGCGAACAAATCCACGCGGGGGCCATTGGACTCAAACTCCATGAAGACTGGGGCACCACGCCGGCCGCCATCGACTGTTGTCTGGGTGTCGCCGACGAACTGGATGTGCAGGTCGCCATTCACACCGACACCCTCAATGAATCGGGCTATCTCGAAGACACGCTTCGTGCCTTCAAGGGCCGTACCATCCACACCTACCATTCTGAGGGGGCCGGCGGCGGCCATGCACCCGACATCATCCGTGTCTGCGGCGAGGCAAATGTCCTTCCCTCCTCAACCAATCCAACACGGCCCTATACGGTCAACACTATCGAGGAGCACCTCGATATGCTCATGGTCTGCCACCACTTGGATTCGCGCATCCCAGAAGATGTCGCCTTTGCGGAGAGCCGCATCCGACCAGAAACAATCGCTGCCGAGGATTTGCTGCACGACCTAGGTGCCTTCTCGATGATGTCCAGCGATTCGCAGGCGATGGGGCGAGTCGGAGAGGTCATCACTCGCACCTGGCAAACAGCGCACAAAATGCGCATTCAATTCGGAAAACTCGATTCTCCGATCTCCGGACATTCGGCGGCCGACAATTTTCGAGCACTACGCTACATCGCAAAATACACAATCAATCCGGCCATCACGCACGGAATCGCGCACGAGGTGGGCTCTCTCGAACCTGGCAAGCTTGCCGACATGGTGATTTGGAACCCCGCGTTTTTTGGTGTAAAGCCAGAACTGATTTTGAAGGGCGGCCTGATTGCCTCTGCAAATATGGGGGATCCCAACGCAAGCATTCCCACGCCACAGCCCACCTTCTACCGCCCGCAATTCGCAGCACACGGCAGAGCGCGCTACTCCACTTCTCTGACCTTTGTCAGTGATGTTGCGTTGCGTGAGGGAACCCTCCAGCACCTCAATCTTGGCAAGCGCCTCGCAGCGGTGCGCAATACCAGACACATCTCAAAAAAGGACCTGATCTGGAATAACGCCCTTCCCCACATCGAAGTCGATCCGGAAACCTATGTTGTCAAAGCCGATGGGTGTGAATTGCGCTGCGAACCCGCGGCAACGCTTCCCATGGCACAACGCTACTTCTTGTTCTAAAAGAACACCCTGAGTCGAAGCCATGCGCCTCATCCATGGTCCCATTTTGAGCCTCCCCGAAGGCCACTTGGAGATTCCCCTCCACGTCGATCGCATCCGCCTCGCTAAACGCCGCTGGCGGGGATTCGCCGAGGACGGCTCGGAGTTCGGGTTCGACCTGGAGTCCCCTCTGAAAAACGGCTCGTTCTTTTTCCGCACGGAAACCTGCTTTTACGGCATTGCGCAGCAACCTGAGCCCGTGATCGATATCATCTGCCCGGAACAAACCGCAGAAGCCGCACGCTTAGGCTGGATGCTCGGCAACCTGCACTTTCCCGTGGAGATCCTGCCCGGAAACCTCCGGATATGCGACGACCCGGCCGTGCGCCAAATGCTAATTCGGGAGAAGTTTAATTTCATCGTCTCGAATGCGATCTTCCAACCCCTTTCGGGAGCACACTCGCATGCCGTCTGAAACCTTCGCAATCGCCGCCTGGCTTCCAGCGCTTTTGCAAACTTCTGATCCCCTTTTCCCCACTGGGGCTTACGCTCATTCGCTGGGACTAGAAGAGATAGTGCGCTTGGGGGGCGTGCGCGATGAAGCCTCTCTAGGCACCTTTCTAACCGCACAACTGATGCCTCAACTTCACTGGGTGGATCTTCCCTATCTGCGTTTTGCGATCGAGGCAGCCCATTGCGTAGAGGCTCTCAGCGCAGTCGATCAGGAAATAGATGCGTGGAAACTAGCGCTCGAAGCCCGCTCCTCAAGCTCCCAAATCGGGACACGCAGGTTGGCCGCCTTGCGAACAACAAGCGATGATCCGCGTCTCCTCGCCTACACTGCCGCCATCAAGAACGGTCACGCCCACGGCCACCACCTCTGCGCCTGCGCTCTACAGGCGCTCCTGCAACACACTCCTTTGGAGGCTGCCCTTCTTGTCTACGGTTACCAAACACTCGCAGGGGCCTGCATGGCGGCACTCAAACTCATCCGCATCGGGCAGGACGGCTGTCAAAGAGTTCTCACCAAGGCTCTGCGATCTCTTCCCGCTGCCGTCTCCCTTTCCCTCCTCGTCAAAAGGCAGGATGCCGGATGCTTCTCTCCCCTCCTCGAGATCGCCTCAATGCGCCATGCCTTCGCAAACGAAAGACTCTTCATTTCTTGAAGCCGTCTTCATTCTTGAAGGCATTCCACTCAAGGGTTTTACTTTCCCGACATTTTTTCAACCTGGGCGCGGATCTTCTCCGCCATTTTGCCCTCCTCCGATTCCGGATCCAAAGCCTTCACATCCTCCGCCAACTTTAAGGCCGTGGCGTTGTCCTTCGGGGGCATGAGAAAGTTGAGCACATCAAGCAACGCCTGCTGTTTCTGTTTCGCCGAAAGTTTTGGATGCTCTGACACAAACTTGTCGGCCTCGGCACGAACCGCTTCCCCTCCCTGTTCCAACTTGGATTTCAAGTTCGCCCGGTGATCACGCATCGCCTGAACAAACCCGAACTTCGCCTCAAACCCGAGAGAATCGGTGGTATCCAGAGCCTTTATCTCATCAAGCGTCGACTTATAGTGCGCTGCAACCATTTCTTCAGGAACAACATCCAGCCCCTCTTTCAAAGCTTTCGCCTTTTCGATACCAGCAACTGCAGCCGCCTTCGTGAACGCGGCATCCCGTTTCTCCAGGTTTTTTTTCAACTCATCCAGATGCTTTAGGTACTCCTCGGGTCCGCCTTTTTCGTAACCCGTCCGCGCAAACGGTCGACCAGCGGCGTCCGCGAGCAAGATCGTGGGATACCCAGTGATGGCGTAGATTTGTTGCAGTTTTTCATTTTGCTCCCTAATGGCCTCGGGCACCTTTGCCTGATCCTGTGGATAGTCCAATTCAAGGAGCACAAAATCCTTCGGAGCGGCCTTCTTAAAATTTTGGGTATCAAATACTTCCTTCCGAAGACGAATGCACCACGTGCACCAGTCTGAACCCGTGAAATCCATCAGGATCGCTTTTTTCTGAGCAGTAGCTTCCGCTTTTGCCTTTTCAAAATCAACAAGCCAGCCCTCCGAGGCAAAGGCAGAGATGGAAACGGCGAAGACAATCGAGGTTGCAAGCATTACTGGGGACTTCATTCCTACAGCGCATCCGTTTCAGCGCTTCCCGGCAAGTAAGATTAAACGAGCCCTTATTTTTAATCCATACCGGCGAGTAAGCCCAAGCTACGGACCGAATTTACGCAGATAACATTCGTGCAAGAAGAGCCCCTTTGGAGCGCCATTCAAAAAAGCGGTTCGTAAACTAAGGTTTCACGGCAGCCATCAGAAACGCAAACAAGTCCCTGAGTTCAACATCAGCCAGCCCGCTTAAAAGCCCCTCCGGCATGATTGACACTGGGCTTGCTTCGAGAGAAATCAACTCCGTCTGGCGGATCGCTGTTTTTTGTCCGGCCATATCACGCAGAACGATACCGTTCAGCCCTTGGCTCTCCAGCATTCCCATGAACACCTGACCACTGCGAAGTCGTGCTGTATAATTTGCAAACCCTTCCCGAATTTCGAGACTCGGATACACAATATTATTCACCCAAAAATCCACACTACTCCGCTCATACCCCGTCAATTCCGGGCCCACGATCCCCCCTGTTTCGAACAGCTTGTGACAGCCTGCGCATCTCGTCTGGAAATGCGCCGCCCCTTTCGCCGCATCCCCCACGCCCGCCCTCAGAACTATCCGCAAGCGGTTCACCTCTGCCGCTTTGGCTTCCAGAGAACCCTGGCTCAAGACCTCTTTCCAATGCCTCAGGATGGCGTCATCCAACACCGGTTCCCGATGCTGCTTCATAAGGTTTATGAGTTCGGGCGTGAAATGTTTGGTAGGGACTCGCCACGCGTCCACAGCTTCCATCAAAGCCAAGGCCCACTCCCGCCGTCCGGCTAAAAGCCGCAATGCTTCTTCGCGGATACTTTTATCTCCAGAAATTTTCGCCTCGTATCCCGTGATGATCGCAGCGGGAATGGTTCCAGAAGAAAACCGGGCCGCATTAGTGAGGAGCGCGCGTTTCACTCCCACCGGTGTCGCCCCGTTGGCAAGAAGCGAAAGAAACACCGGCACAGCAGCCTCGTGTCCGCCCTCGGCCAGCGCTTTGGCGATTGCGCTCCGCTCCGTGGCAGAGGCGCTGTTTTCCCCAAGGCGCTTGAGCGCCGAAGGCACAGAACCCGGACTCCCGGCACGCAAAGCCGCGACAAGGGCACCGCCGTCCTGCGATTCCATGTGTTGCTTTAACGCCTTGGCCAAGCGCTCAGGTAGCCTTGGAAATTCGCCCCCCTCAAAGGCGGCGGCAACTCCAGCCAAAAAGTTTTCAGCGGCGCCCGCGCGCGCAAACACTGAAAGAAGACGCTCACACACAACAAAATCTGGTTCACCACCACCGGAGGCAATTCTCTGCCCAAGGCGTTTCACCATCGAACTCGTGAACGCAGGGGCGGCAACCATGTCAGGATTACCTTCTAAAAACTCAACAACCAGACCGGCATCAGCACCGTACTTGGCTTCCAAAGCCCACCACGCTAATAGTGGAAGATGCGTCTCGCCGGTTGGCACTTCGACGATGAGAGTGCGGAGCATTGGCAGAGCCGTCACCGCGGGCAGACGTTTGGCAGAGGCCAAAATCTGCGCTCGCACCTCCAAATGAGTTTCCGTCCGCGCAAGCTCTCCCAAAGGCGCAGCGCATGTTTTCCAAGCGCCACCTTTTTCTCCGATGATTTTAACCGCCCACCGCCTGAGGTATGGGTCTTTGTGCTGGAGAATCTCAGCAGCTAGAGAGGCGTCCACTCCGTCCAAAAGATCAAGAGCAAACAAAGCGTCCAGTGCGTAGGGATCGTGCTTCGAGCGCACTTTTTCCAACAGCGAAGCGGTGAGCGAGGAGAGCTTCCGCCAGCCTATTTCGAGAGCTGCCTGCCGGCGAAACCAGCGGTTCCGGTTTGAAAGATGCCCCAGCAGATCCCCCTCCTGTGCCGTGTGCAGATCAAAAGGGGCCAGCCGTGGAGGGGTCCCCGCAGGTCGCACCCGGTAGATACGGCCGCTCTCTTTGTGCCAGTCATCCACAGGGCGCACGTGGCTTAGACGCGAGTCGTACCAGTCTGCGAGATACAATGCGCCATCCGGTCCAACTTTCGCATCCACGGGCCGGAACCACCGGTCGGAGGTGCTCAAAAGGTCAGCCTCATCGCGGGTGCGAAAGCTGGATCCGTCCGCGAGCCGGGTGCTGACATAAACAAGATTTGCCAGCGAGTTGGGAGCGATGATGTGGTCCTCGTAGCCGTCCCCAAGCAAGCCGCCCTCGTAGACCACAAACGCCTGAGGAAACCGTTTCGCATCCCCCTCGTGCTTCATGTGCTCGAACCAACCGTAAGCGGAGGCATTGGTAAGCGGGCCATGTTTTCCCCAAGATTTAATTCCGTAACTTCCCTGTTCGTAATGCATTCCTCGAGTCCCTCCCCCGTTGGTGCCTGAAAACACACGACCCTTTGCATCAATGTCCAAACTGAAAGTATTGCCTCCACCCTCCGCATATACCTCAAACTTTTTTGAGACGGGATGGTAGCGCCAAATACACTGCCCCTCAAATCGAACGCTTTTTGAAGCCGCTGAACTGACATTGGCCGTACAGGTGCTTCCTTGTGCGCCGTAGAGCCAGCCGTCCACCCCCCACTGAAGGCTGTTCGCAACCGAATGTGTGTCCTCTATTCCAAACCCGCTTGCTACAACCTCAGGTGGAGTGTCAGGCTTCCCATCGTAGTCGGTGTCCGGATAACGCAACAAGTAGGGGGGATTCAAAACCCAAATTGCACCGACTCCGGGAAGCGCCGCACTGGCGATATTGAGCCCGGTTATGACGTCCGTGTGCCCCTCAAAAACACCGTCGCCATCTTCGTCTGCAAAAATAGTGATTTTATCTGCCCCCGGTTCTCCCTGCGGCGGCGGTAGCGGGGCCTTATCAAATTTCGCGCGCAAGTGCTGGTCGTAACTCACTACCTTCAGCCCAGCCGGAAACTGGTACTGCAGATACTGCACCACCCAAAGCCGCCCCCGCGAATCCCAATTCATGTAAAGAGGTTGCTTCACCTCCGGTTCCGCCGCCATTAGGTCGACGGCCAAGCCAGACCGCAGTTTGAAAAGCGCCACCGCATCGGCAGGCGCCGTCGGAGGAGTCCCGTCAGCGAGCGTTCCGCGGCCCGCATAGGTTTCCATAATTTTGCGCACCTGCTCGTTGCCGGCGGCGGATGGAGTATCGGCGCAGTGTCCGACCGCCAAGGGCAGCCACAAAATTGCGCTGAGGGGGAGGCGCGTCGGCTTCATAAATTTAGGCTATCTTACTGCTTCGATTTGTTTGCTGTGAAAACCTCGAGGTAACCGATCAACATTTCGTCGTACGATTGCGGCCCCCAGATTACGAGTTTGGAGGGGTCGGGGTTGGCCTTGTTTTCCGCGCTGTTATCAAAGACGCCAGTCACGCGCACTCTGCTCCCCCTTGGAAGAAATTTGGGCTGTTTCAGATCGTAACTGAGCTGCCAATTGAAATCGTAATGCGGAATATCGAGCAGGGTTTCGGTGCGCCCGTCGGCGTAAAGCGCCTCGTACTTAAAAGCTTTCCCCCGCACGTGCATGTGAGGCATGAAACTGGTGATATGCAGGTCAAACGGAACCGCCTGCTCTCGCGTTTCTACGTGATTAGCCGCGTAGGCCGGAATGGAAAGATCACGCTTCTGCACCCCCACGACCTTGGACTCGAACTCGGGAGGTTCCTTGGCGAAAACAAGTCCGATGCGCATCTGCTCCTTCGCTGCACGTCCGTTGGGCGTGTAGTGGATCTGGAAGGCGAGCTTGGCTCCCGCCGGCAGCCGACGCCCGAACCCTTTTGGAAAAATTCGTGCGCCGTTGCCTGGAACATAGGCCGCCCAAAAACTCTCTGCACCATCCCCCTTTTTTCCGGCGTCGCTCCCCTTTTGGAGAATCTGAACAAGCACGTGGTGCACAACATCGCGCTCCGTGGGCAATATCTCTATCGCCTCCACCCATTTGTCCTCACTCAATCCCGTGTCTAAATTGGCGGTCTGGTATGGCATCGCGCCTTCGGCCTTGATGAAAAAAGGCGTGGGCAATTGCAGAACAAGATCTGGTTTTGGAATGCTCCACTGCTCTGGAAAAGAAAGCGGAGCGGGCGCATCTTCAAAGTCTCCCACCGGTCGATCCGCCGAGTTCACCCAAGCCAGCAAATCGGCCTTGTCGCGCGAAGAAAGTGAGCGGTCGTTGGCCCAAGGGTTTTCGGTGCCGGCCGGAACTGGGGCGGCAAACCAGGGCGGCATGTGGCCCTGTTCGACGACCCGACGGATCGTCTTAGCCCTGTCCCTGACCTGGTCGACCGATTCCAACGCGAAGGGCGCAATTCCCTTCGGACGGTGGCACTGGATGCAGTTTTGTTGCAAAATCCGCGCGATATCCCGGTGGTAGGTGATGCTCCCAGCCGAGGCCGCGGCGGCCGAGGGCAAGTCGATCTCGCATCCTGGCGCCTCCGTGGCGGGAACAAGCGGAGGATGACCCGCAAGCAGTGCCTCGACCGCATCCAGCAGGTACGTATTTCGCGGCGCGCTCAAATGGTAACCCAGTCCAAATTGGTCATCGATCGCGCCGCGATACACCAACGTCCTGTTGGAATCCACGAGCATAACTTCGGTGGTGCTAGAAGCCCGAAGAGCCACGGCCAGCGCATGCCCCGCATCGTTCACATAAGGGGAAACTAGATGGTTTTCTTTAATAAAAGAGGCGACCTCCTCTGGATTTTCACTTGCGAATGGATTCACCAAAAGCAGCCCGATCCGTTTCTGCGCGAGCTTTTCTTGCAGCGCCGAAAGCGTTCGTGCGTAACGCCGGCTCACAGGGCAACTCGAGCTCGTCATGGCGACGACAAGCCCCCTGCCCTCCAGCAGATCGCTGAGTTTAAGTGAACGACCGTCCAGTGTGGTGAAGCCTGCGTCAGGCAGCTGGCGCCCAACCCCGACATCGCCTGCTCGCAAGCGGCTCGGCCCTTCCGGAATCAACGACTGGGCTTCCGCCCAGACCCCCTCCGACAATAGCGCCGCCAAGGCGAGTGTAAGGAGGGATCGGTTCATGGAGAGGAAACAAACGCCAAGTGCGCACAACAACGGTGAACCGAAATTTCACCTTAAAGATATTCGGCGATCTGCACCGCATTCAGCGCGGCCCCCTTCAGAAGCTGGTCACCGGCAACCCAAAACGCCAGACCATTGTCGAGAGCGCAGTCCAGCCGAAGCCGTCCCACGTGGCAGTCATCTTGGCCGGCGCACTCCAGGGGCAACGGATAGAGGTTGCGGGCAGGATCGTCGACTACCTGCAAACCGGGAGCGCTCGCCAAAGCCGCACGCGCAGCCTCAAGGGAAACAGGGCGCTCAAACTCCGCATTCACGGCCACGGAATGCGCCCGGTACACGGGCACACGCACGCATGTGACAGACGCGCGGAAGGATCCGTGGTGCATGATCCGGCGCCCTTCGTTTTCCATTTTCATCTCTTCCTTCGTGTAGCCCGTCTCCAAAAAGCTGTCGACGTGTGGCAACACGTTGAAGGCAATCTGGTGGGGATACACGTGCCTCTCCACAGGCCGTCCAGCCACGATGGCGTCCACCTGATTGCGAAGCTCTTCGATCGCCTGGGCTCCTGTCCCCGAAACAGCCTGGTAGGATGCCGCAAAAACACGTTTAACACCAAATGCTTGGTGCAGTGGCCAGAGCGCCATGAGGGTGATGGCGGTTGTACAGTTCGGGTTTGCGATAATCCCTCGACTGAGCTTGATGTCCGCCGCGTTAATCTCGGGCACCACCAACGGAACATGTTCGTCCATTCGAAACGCGCTGGAGTTGTCCACAACAATGGCGCCGGACTGGACGGCTAAAGGCGCAAACGCCTTTGAGATGGAGCCGCCCGCACTGAAGAGCGCCACATCGACGCCGTGAAAAGAATTTTCCCCCAGCGTCTGCACCTCGATTTCCTCCCCCTTGAAGGTGAGGCGACGACCGGCGGACTTGGCCGAGGCAAGCAAGGTCATTTTGCCCACAGGAAAATTCCTGCGTTCTAGAACCTTTAGCATTTCCACACCCACGGCGCCCGTGGCACCGACAATAGCAACATGAACATTCCGACTCATAAAATATTCTGAACCGTGTACAGTCTCCGAGTCACGATGCAAATACGAGTTCATGTTCCCAGCCAGACGCTCGAGCTTTTGAACGAAGCCGGCACTCTCTTTAAACGCTTCCCCATATCCACCTCCAAATTTGGACTGGGTTGTGAGCCCGGCAGCCAGAAAACCCCCACGGGAAGGCTACGGGTAGAGTCCAAATGGGGCGCGGATGCGCCCTTGGGGGAAATTTTTGTAGCCAGAGTGGCCACCGGCCGAATTGGCCACGCCGAGGACCAGGCCGACCATGTCCAG
The DNA here is from genome assembly GCA_003402745.1 of Verrucomicrobiota bacterium. GTDB lineage: Bacteria > Verrucomicrobiota > Verrucomicrobiia > Chthoniobacterales > Chthoniobacteraceae > Chth-196. The sequence goes on along the minus strand of QQND01000029.1, from coordinate 17,931 downwards.
ACCCGCATCCTTTGGCTGGAGGGACTCGATCCTGAAAATGCCAACACTCATTCCCGGTACATCTACATCCACGGCACCAACGGGGAGCGACTGTTAGGCACACCGGCCAGTCATGGGTGCGTTAGAATGAGTAATCTGGACGTGGCCGAATTGTTTAACCTAGTCGAACCTGGGACGCCTGTTTTAATCACCGAGACCCATGAAGCGTGAAAAAAGCGTTGTCAGGCGTGCCCAAACTTCTAAAGATGAAGGTTCGCCATTCCGGCGGACATCCTACAGAATACAAAAACTATGAAACACATTGCTTTACTGACTATCGTGGCAGCTGCTTTCGGCCTCGGCGCTTGCGCCAAGGACAGCAAGCCCACTTCCTCCGCTCCCGTTTCCAAAAACGTCAAGGGCTTCAAGAAGTAGTTTTTTCGGCCCCACGGCCGATGATAAAAGCCAGGCCACCTGAATAGGGTGCCTGGTTTTTTTTTGCCCAGCTCCAGAGCTCACCCTGCCCCAACCTCACCCCCAACCACAACGTTGTCGCATTTTCTGGTCGCTCTGTCGTACCCCTCTCTCCCTTTCCAGCTTTAGATCAAAGTATGAATCCCGACCTGCAAAAGCGCTCCCCCAGCTTCCCTGTCTCCGAGAAAATCCATCTTCTTGGCGTGGAAATCGGAGGTACGAAACTCCAGATAGCAGCCGGAACTTCCTCCGGCCAGATTCTTGAGCGACTCCGCTTCCAGATCGATCGGGAAGCCGGAGCGGAAGGAATTCGCCTACAGCTCGCAAGCGCCCTTCCTGGGCTAGCCGCAAGGTGGAACGCCGCCGCCATCGGTGTGGGTTACGGCGGGCCCGTAGACTGGACGACGGGGCGCATCGCGCGCTCCTACCACATAGAGGGCTGGAGTGCTTTTCCCCTTGGAGAGTGGCTCACGGAATGCTCGGGACTCCCAGTTTTTGTCGAAAACGACGCCAATACCGCGGCCCTCGGCGAGGCTCTGTACGGCGCCGGTAAAGGCGCCAATCCCGTCCTTTGGATGAACGCGGGAAGCGGCGTCGGTGGCGGTCTGGTCGTCAATGGTCAGATTTACCATGGGGCGCCTCCGGGAGAAGTCGAACTTGGCCACCTCAGGCTAACCCGGGAGGGAGCCATCACCGAGGACTTCGCCTCAGGATGGAGCGCTGACCGAAAAGTTCGCGAAGCAATCCTCAAGGAACCCCTGGGTGCAATGGCGCAAGTGCTCCAAGGAGAACGCGCTCCAGGAGGGGAAGCGCGGGCAATACTCCCCGCCCTAGCGGCTGGCGACCCCACCGCTGAACGCATTCTCAACGAAATTGCCAGCGCCCTCGCCTACGCACTTTCCCATGCGGTCCACCTCCTTCATCCAGAGGTGGTCGTTTTCGGCGGCGGTCTCGCGCTCATCGGCGAACCCATCCGTGAACGAATTGCGGCGGCGCTGCCGCAGTGGCTTATGGATACGTTCCGACCGGGGCCCGAAATACGTCTCGCCGAATTGATGGAGGACGCCGTTCTTTGTGGAAGTCTGGCGGTGGCGGCAGGCCGACTTCGAGCCTCTTTGACCCAACCCTAAAGACACCCTTTTTTATGAAGACCTGGATCACTCAATACATTGCAGCCCAACATGCAGCGCTGGATTCAATCTCCCAGCCCGCCCTTGAAAACCTCACCCTCGCCCTCCAGACGGTCTGGCGCGAAGACCGCCAGGTCTTCGCCATCGGCAACGGAGGCAGCGCGTCAAACGCCTCCCATTTCGCCACCGACTTGGGAAAGGGAGCCTCCGATACACTTGGAAAACGGTTCCGCGTCTTATCTCTGACTGACAACGTCTCGTGGATCACCGCACTCGGGAACGACTACTCTTACGACGAGATCTACAGCCGCCAGCTTGAAAACTACGCGCGCCCCGGAGACCTCGTCATTGCCATCAGCGTGAGCGGCAATTCACCAAACCTCGTCAAGGCAGTGGAGTGGGCAAACCAGCACGGGTTGGAAACTGCAGCGCTGGTCGGAGCGAAACGTGGACGCCTGGCAGAAATCTCCAAACACGTCCTCATCACTGAAGACACTCACTACGGGAGAGTTGAAGACGTCCAGATGCACCTGCTCCACATGCTCTGTTACGCGTTCATGGAACTACCGGAACTCTCAAAATAGGTGAAAACAAAAGGGAGCCAGTCGTTGCGTAGACTGGCCCCCTTTTTTTTAATGCGATGGAACGCTACTTCGCCGAGGCATGTTTGTGCCCAAGGCCTCCCTCTGCGCTGGCCGCGGGCTGGACACTTTCAGGATGGCTCTGAAGATACGCGTCCACGTTTTTTGTCACCACCAGCTTGCCCCACATAATCATGGAGTGACCTGGAAAAGTGCACACGTATTCATACTCCCCTTCCTTGCCTGGGGCACTCATTTTAAGAGTCTCCTTCTGCCCGGGCTCAAGCAACTTGGTCGCCTCCAACACCCGATTGTCTTTTTCTGGAACATAGGGGCGGCCCTTCTTGTCAAGCTGGTCCGGCCGACGCGTCTGAACGGATTCAGCCACCGCTTGGCGCGCACCGGGCGTCACCACCAGCAGGTTGTGCGGCATCACGTCGGTGTTTTCAACGATCAATTCGAAGGGTTTCCCGGCCTCCACAACCAAGCGTGCCGTGTCGTACCGCATCTGTTCCCTCACGGTTTTGATCACAAACACACTCACCCCAAGGCCTCTCAATTCCTTGCCTGCGGCCGCAGCCTCTGCGGCCGGCAAGACGGCTGACAATTGAGTTGCCGCCTGTACGGTTTCGACAAAGGCCTGCTGAGTACGCTTGTCCGTGGGCACTGAATTTGCCCACGCCATGACGCTCTTGACGGCGGAGGGCACCCCCTCAGCGCTCCAGCTATCGCGAGGCAACTGGAGAAGGCTGCGTGCCGCGCCCGTGCGCTCCTCGCCCTTTTCCAAGATTCCAAGCAACGTTGCAAAGTTCGCCTTAGCATTTGCTGGGCCCGTTAACGGGAGAGCACGGACAACGGCGGCACGGATTGCACCAGCCAGCTTCGCGCTTGCGAGGGACTCTGTAAGCAGAGGCTGGAACTTAGCTCGCAAAGCCGGGTCGGCGACAAAACCAATCGCATCAATCAACGCAGCTCTGGCAGCGTCATTCTGCGCAAGTTTCCACGTCGCCTGCGGATCGGCGTCCGCGAGAATCAATGCGCCCCATGCCGCACGCCTCACACCACCCTGGGTGGCCTTCTCTGCGAGCTCAGACAACGGCGCACGCACCGCGACCAGCTTCGGAGCGGCAGTGACAGCGACCAGTTTGCCCAGCTCCTCAGCGGCGCCAGCTCCTGCACCGCCCTTGGCATCAAGAAGCGCAAAAACTCTGACCATCTCAATCTCACGAGTGACGGAATGGAGTTTTGCCAGTTCATTGAGCGCCTTCTCACGTGTTCCAGGATCAATGCTTTTGCGAGTTAGACGCGCGACCAGAACGGCCTCCACGTTCGGAGCTTTGTTCAACTCAGAGTCCGTGAGTTTCTCCAACAGAACGGAAAGAAGCGATGGGTCAGAGGGGAGGATGAATTCGGTCTGGAGGCTTTGAAGCTGCTTTAGGGTCTCTTTAAAACAGTAATCTATGTAGTAGTCTGTGGGCTGTTTGAGAACTGCATAAGCAGCTTCAAGCGCGGGTCTGACGTCCGCATCTTTGAAGAAGCTGGCCACACGCACCACCTCCAACCGCACCCGCATATTTTCATCTGCACTGGCTGCTTTTAGCATTGGCAATGCGTTGGGCACCCGGTCACGCCAGTACCCCAGAACGCGCACCGCCTGCGCCCGAGCACGGGGTTCGGGAGACTTCAGGACGTCCCCAAGCAGCTCCAAATTGATGCTGTCGTGCCACTGGTGCACCCAGAGTGCCTCGAGTCGGTTGTGCTCGTATTTCTCATCCGCCTTGTTCAGGGACTTCTCCCACTTCTGCACAGCCGCGATGACCTGCGCTGAATCCCTTCCACCAAGCTCGATCTTTGCCCGCAGACGGACGTTGTCCTCGTGCTCGGAAAGTAGCGCAACAAGACTCTCGACAGGCTCGCCCTGAATTTTCTTGGGCTCCAAAAGCGGCCGTGAAGGGAAAGTAATCCGGTAAATTCGACCGTGCTGATGGTCCCGGTTGGGATCACGCAAATGGTGCTGGAGATGTCCAATGAGCATCTGGGACCAGTCCATGAAATAGAGCGATCCATCCGGCGCCACCGTGATACCGGAGGGCCGGAAATTCGGATTTTTCTCAATGTCCGTCGTGAGCAAGTGCTCCAGTGTTTCTCCCTTAATCCCAGAGCCTTCCTCCGTGAGTTTGGCCCGGAAAATCCCTTGGATGCTGATAACGTTAGTGTTTAAAAACAAACCCTGCCAGTCGTCTGGGAAGTGCCGGCTTGAAAGGATCGCAGTCCCCGGGCAGGGCCTCGAGGGACGCTGCCAGAATTGCTGCATCCCGGGGTGCGCGCCCGTGTCGAGATGGCCGCTAAAGGCGGGCCCGAAGTAATTCGCATTACCGGTGGCATCCGTGACGAGATCGTTTCCCCAGTAGTCAAAGACACGCCCGTGCGGATTGGCGAATCCATATGGAACATGCCGGCCGAATTTTCCGGTCACCGGTTCATAGCGGTAAATCGCTCCGTTTGTGTTGCGTACGGGACCGTTGAAGGTCTCCACATTGGTGCGGTGAAAGACTCCGTCGCTGAAGTACATCGCTCCACCGGGTTCGTAGCAAATCGAGTTTGTTTCGTGATGGGAATCTGCCGCGTCCATCCCGTGCACAATTCGCTCCTTGGTGTCGGCCTTGCCATCGCCGTCAGTATCCCGCATCCACCACATGTCCGGCGACTGAATGACAACCACTCCATCCTTGTAAAACTGGAAGCCTGTCGGGCAGTTGAGACCATCGGCAAAAGTCGTAATTTTCGCCGCCTTGCCGGTTTTCGGATCGAGGTCAATCGCGAGGAGCTTGTCAAAGTTCGTAGTGGTGGGCGACGTTTCCGGATACGTCGGCCAGGCCGCCACCCAGAGCCGGCCTTTGGCATCAAAGTTCATCTGAACCGGATTGACCAGTTCAGGAAATGTTTCCTCCGAGGCAACCAGTTCCACCTTGCAGCCTTCCGGCATCGTGAGCCATTTGATTGCCTCTTCACCCGAAAGGTACGGCTTGGGTTCCGGCCTGTTGGGGGGAGTCAAGTCCACCGGGGGAAGGTTGTCATCTTTTACAGCAATCTTCTTACCCTTGGCTGCCGCCCAGACCACCAAGTCCCGGTTCGCCGTTTTAACATCCCGCTGGGCGAGTTCCTGCCCAAGAATGCGGGCGTTGGTCACCCCCTCGTACGCGATCCGCGAGCGCTGCCCGAAAATATTGTACTGATCAACCGTCCGGTAGCGGTGGTGCCACTGCACGTTTTTTTCAAGGATCGCCGCCCGCAGTTCGGCAAGCGTGGCGTCAGCAGCGGGAGCGACAGCTCCGAAAATGGCATTGAACTGGATGGGGGCAAGCTGCCGGTCACCTTCCTCATTTAGATGGATCCCATTGATCGTCAGGGGGCTGGAGCTTTTCGAAAAGAGTGCTGAGGAAGCCGCGAACAAGTCTACAAAGGGTACGTTATTGGCTTTAGCAACCTCAGCCATCGCTGCCGTGTAAAGGGCGAGGTTGCGGTTGTTGGAAGCACCGTCCTGAAAATGGGGGCTTTTCAGATTTTCGTGCGCAATAGGGGAGAACAAAACGACCCTTGGCTTGCCCTTCCCGAAGTCTGAGGAAGCGAGCTGTTTAAGGTATGCGTCGAGGTTGACTTTGAACTCGGCAAGCCCCCCTTCCCCTTTGAAGGATTCATTGAACCCCCAATAAGCAAAAATGACGTTGGCGTGAAAGTCCGCTCCGGAGAGATAAGTGACCTCTGTTTTCCCGGCCATCGTGGTCAGTGCGCCGGGCTTCATGTTCAGGAAGTACTCCGTGGTGGGAACCTCGTCGGAACGGGGGTGCAGGTTGACTTCGTCCGCGGCGAACCCGAGATTGCGCACTGTCAGATCGAAGTCGGGATACGCCTTGTGTATGAAGGTCTCTAACCAGGCATGGTGCTGCTGGCGGTCCGCCAAGCCGCTTCCCACAAAGGCAATGTGGTCGCCCCTTTGTAAAACAAGCTTGTCTGCAGCTTGAGACGGGGCAACTGCCGCCGTTGTAAAGACTACTGCGCTGATAATCGTGGATATTCTCATAGGGGAAGGGGAAACTATAGATCGCGAGGAAAAGGCCCGAGGGGTCTCGAGCGGTGCTGCATGTTAACCCAGAATTCATGTGGAACGTAGAGCCTAATTTTCAATCGTACTCCCCGGTGGTGGCGCCTAACCAACGGACCCTCCCGCAGATTTCCTCCGAGTCTTGTTAGGAATCCGTCGCCTGCGCGCCCACCAGTTCCCCTGCCCCAGCCCCGGCCCCAAGCGGGCGATAGGCGAACAGAAAATAGGTTCCTACCAACGCTACCGCAACCGCGAGCACCCTCCAGTAAAGCGGCCAGTTCGTGTGCCCCCCAATCGTGCATGCATTCCGCAATGCACCACAACCGAGGCATCCAAAAAGATTGCCGAAGCCACTGATGAGCAGCGTCATGAGCGCTTGCGAGCGGAACCGCAACTCCCTTGGAATATGGTGCTCGATATAAATCTGCGCCGGGATGAAGAAGAGCGTAAAACAAATTCCGTGAAGCAGAATTCCCACCAGCACGCCTGCCATGGTGTCGGACGCAAAGAGGATGTAACGTAGAAAAGCAACGGCTATGGCGAAAACAAAGAGCGACCGCAGTCTGAAACGGGAAAGTATGGGTGCCATCGCGTACATGGAAACGACCTCAAAAACCTGGCCCAGCGCCATAGCGGCACTCACCTTTTGCACTCCGAGATCCTGCAAATGCATGGGAGTGTATGGATAAAATGCAGCTAGAGGCACACTGAAAAGACCGGCACTCAAAAACAAAGCCCGGTGCTGCGGGTTCCGCAAGATCGCAAACGTCTCAAACCCAAACAGGCCTTTCCAAGTCCAAGTGCTTCGCTCTGCTTGGGGCGGCACCTCGGGAAGTGCGAACGTCAACGCCGCCACCCCGAGCCACGCGGCAGCCGAAGCGAAACCACAAGCAGTGGAGCCATCCGCCTTAAGCACGAGGCTCACCAGCAACCCGGCCCCCATCCACCCGAAGGTCCCCCAAACCCGCAGCGAACCAAACTGCCTGCCCGGATCTGGCAATTGGGCAAGCACCAACATCGTTGTGACGCCCCATCCGGGCGCGAAGCAAAACTGAAGGACTTGAACCAGCCCGAGAATCACAAGGGAGTTCCAACGGTGTTCGATTGCCCAAAAAGTCAGGAAAAGGAACGTAGCCATCCCAAGGGCGAGGCCCCTGAGGATTACCGTCGCCGAAAGGTGCCTGTCGGCGAGCGCACCCGTAAGCATCGGAGATACAAAAGCAGCCACAGCACCCGTGGCAAACGCCCAGGCAGTAAGATGTTCCAGGCCATGTGTTTTAAGGACCGAGCTGAAGGGCACGAACCAAAGTGCAATTGCGTGCGCCTGAAAGAAAAACAGGCAGGCCAACAGGCGCCTACGATCTCTAGCGGGTGGCAGAATCACGGACGGGACAGGGATTTGCTTGCACCTCAACGACTCGCAACCGGGCCGCGCAATACAGGATCGAGAATCACAGCGGGGGGGGCGGTCTTGCCGCACGCGGGCTCGCTCATTTTGCAGAGATCAAAACCCTCGCGGTTAGCCCGGCCTGCCCTACGAGTGCGCACTCCAGCGTGTATGTCTTGCCCTCGAGCATGCCCGTGGTGGGCAGCGAAAGTGTATATTCCAACCGTTCGCCTGGGTTAACCGTGACGAGGCTGGTGTCCGCCTTGACAGAGGCGGATGCAGACGCGCGCCCCACGATCGCGCCGGAAGTATCGCGGAGCACTGCATCCGCCCTTTGCGAGGAGGGAAACTCCAACAACTGGGCCCGTTTTCCGGAGTTGAATGCTTTCACCACGACAGAAAGCACTTTCGTTTGCCTGAGAAAAACGGGAGACGGGCTGCAAACCACCTGGATTTCCAAAGCGGTTTTCTTCTTGGCCTTAGACTCCCCGGGAAGAAAGACTCCAGCAACCTTGTGCGAAGCAGACTGGACGGCGGAACTCGTGACCTTCGCTGCTGACTCGGCTCCCTCCACCGTTGCACTCCATGTTCTTTTCAGGGCCGGCCATACTCCGCGGTCGGATTTCACCGGAGCAGAGTTCTCGGCCCGCACAAACGCAGGCAGGAGCAGGAAAAAAATCGCAGGCAGAAAAACGGGACGCATCCTCAAACTCTAGAGAAAGTCCTGCCAGTTTGCAAACTCGGCACGTCTGGAGCAGGATCTAAGTCCATGCACCCCCTTTTTCAACTCGGCATCGTGGCAGGCCTTTCTCTCTGCTCGGTTTTTCCTGCACAGGCAGCGGGACGGAAACAGGCGATCACCCTGAGGTTTTACGTGGAAGTGGATGCATCGACCGCGGACCCTTTCGCCGTTCCTGTGCGCGTGGGCACGCCGGAGCGCCATGTTTTCCACGAAAGCTCCTCGAGCCTGAGCGAACGTCAAATTCTGGCGGCCCATGTCTATCAGAACAAAAACGGCGAGTGGGCCGCCCTCTTCAAGCTCGACGGGACTGGCCAGATCACCTTGTCCAACATCAGTTCAAGCAACCGCGGCAAGTCCCTGATCGCCTACGTCGGCGACGCCAAGATTTCGAGAGTCCTTCCAAATGACATCCTCATTGACCGTCCCGTATCCGACGGAATTCTCCAGATCCGAGGATTGCTGCCCAAAGAAGCATTGCTCATTCAATCTCGTTTTCCGGCCCTCAAACCTGCCGCTTCTCCCCGGTGAATTTTCTACAAATCCTAAAAATTGTCGCCCCCGTTTTCCTGATTGTCGCTGCGGGCGCACTCTTTAGGCGCCTTCGATGGATGACCCCAGAGGGCGATGGCACGCTCTTGAAACTCGGCGTCAACGTCCTTCTGCCGGCGCTCATCGCTGACACAGTCCTGGGTAATCCTCTGCTTACCAACGCCAGCGATCTTGGCTTTCCCCCACTCCTTGGCTTCTCAATCATCGTCGGAAGCATGGGCGTCGTCTCCTTAATGCTCGCTCCGCTCCGACTGCCCCACCAAACCAGCGGAGCGGGAATTATTACTGCGGGCGTACAGAACTTTGGGTACCTCGTCATTCCTTTAGTGGAAGCCTTGTTCGACCGTGAAACGCTCGGAATTTTATTTCTTCACAACCTCGGGGTCGAAATCGCCATGTGGAGTATCGGCGTCTGGGTGTTAGCCCGAAACCAAGGGGGGCAAGCCTGGAAAAGAATCGTAAACATCCCCACGGTTGCGATTTTGGGATCCTGTCTGCTCAACCTGGTACACGCGAACGCATGGCTGCCGGTCGTGGGTAGGAAAGCGCTCCACATGCTCGGCCAGGCGGCCATTCCTCTGGCGATCCTGTTGACGGGAGCGACCGTCTACGACCAGATCCGGATGAGCACTCAGGAGCGTCCCAAATACAAAGCGCTGTCTCTAGCGCTTCTCGCGAGGATGGCCGTGCTCCCCCTCTTGGTGCTATCTATTGCCAAGTGGGTCCCGATGACAAAGGCACTCCAAAACGTGCTTGTGATGCAGGCGGCGATGCCTTCGGCAATGATGCCCCTGGTCATTTGTCGGCATCAATTGGCTGACAGCCGCTTTTCCATGCAAATCATTCTCTTCAGCTCAGCGCTGGGACTTGTCACGATCCCGCTCTGGATTCGTTTTGGAATGGAAATGGTCTCCCAATAATCCAGACGTCGGACGGGTTTTCACTTGAGCATTCCGCCTTAAAAAACTGCCGCAGCCAAAAAAGCCGCCAGACGGCTCAAATGAAGAGCTCTGTCTTATGTTTTTAAATGAAAGATCTGGCTTCAAAAAGCTTCGCATGCGAACTGTATTCCAACACCTCTTCGCACATGGCCGACCGCTCCCGCTCCCCTCAAGATAACTTTGAACTTTCAGAGGACGAAATCTCCCCTGAGCACCTCGATTCTCAGGTCCAAAAAGCTCAGGAGCAGCTGCTTTCACTCAAACGCCAACAGGATGTTATTGAACGCCAAAAGCGCGAACTTGAAGAATTGAGCCGGCGTCAGGAGCAGTTGCAAACTGGCCGCGCAGACATGGTTGACAAGCTCACTCGGGCGCTTGTGATTGTGGAGCGCGAGGAATTTGAGACCCAACGCAGAGCCCAAATGTTGAGCGGCATCCGGGAAAGCTTCACTCTGCACCTGCAATACTTTGAAAGCCTCGACTTGAAAGGCGTCGAGGGCCAAGACCTCAGCAAGGAACTTACCCGCGCCCTCAGCGCTCTGGACGATGCAAAAGCCGAGTACGCGCGAACCATCCCGCGCATCGGTTCTCCAGAGAGCGACGGAACCGAAATTGCAAACGAGCTGGGCCACTCGAGCTACGCTCACGATGCCTCTGGCCATGATTTCAACTACTGGCTGAAGTCAGGCCTAGCCTTCACACTGCCTCTGGTTGTCGTTGGAATTCTTCTGCTGATCGTGCTCCTTACTTCAGGAACAGGACGGTAAGACGCAAAGTAAAACGTAAAGCGCTGCCCTTAAACCACTTCAAGCCATGCTGTTCCGAACTGGAAAAAAACAGGCTGCAACCAGGCCGAAGACCTCCAAACAGGAAACGCCTTTCGAAGCCCGCAGGCGCGACCTGGCCGAGCAGGAGGCGCAATTGAAGGCTGCCACGGCCCGCCACGAGAGTTTCATCAAAAAGGCGCCCAAAATCGCCGAAGAAATCCAAAAGAAACAGCGCGAAAACTTCCTCCAGAATGCCTCGCGCATCGAACAGGGAGGGGCGCACCGCGGTGTGACGCTGCCTGACAACCGGTACCTCAATGGGGATGCGACGACCGCTCCCCGCGCGCGGCGGCGTGACCGCCAGCAGGGCAAATGGATGTTTTTCATGCTTTTTGCAGCCCTCATTTTTGCGCTCGTCTGGGCGTGGCAAACTTTTTTCCAACCCGCTTTCTAAGAACTCCCGGCATTCAGGATTTGGGCAAGACGGCGCGACGGTCACTGGTTCGTCGGAAAACCTCAAAGGCCGAGGCTTGGCTTTTATTCTGAAATTAACGTTTTTCGGCGACCGGATCACAGGCCATTCTTTGAGCATGTCCCGTATTCGGTTATTGTCTGAGGAAGTTGCCAGCCAGGTCGCCGCAGGAGAGGTGGTGGAGCGCCCCGCCGCCGTCATCAAGGAGCTCGTGGAAAACTCCATAGATGCACATGCGACTCGCATTGAAATTCTTACGAGGCGCGGCGGCATCGCTCTCATCCGGGTCACGGACAACGGAGTAGGCATGGATCGGGATGACGCCCTGCTCTGTCTCGAGCGCCACGCCACCAGCAAAATCCGCTCCGGAGCAGATCTTGCGGCCATCCACACTCTGGGTTTCAGGGGCGAAGCGGTTCCTAGCATTGCGTCCGTTTCTCGATTCAGACTTTCCACACGCGAACATGACGCGATTGCCGGAACAGAAGTGCTCGTGAACGGAGGTAAAATTGAGGCAGTCCGCGATGGAGGAGACGCACCAGGAACGCAGATTGAAGTGCGATCCCTGTTTTACAATCTACCTGCGCGCAGAAAGTTTTTACGCACCGAAGCCACCGAGGCCAGTCATGTCGAACACCAACTTCATCTGCTTGCCTTAGGCCATCCACAGATCAGTTTCGTCCATCTGCAGGACGAACGAGTGGCCTTTCAACTCGCGCCCGCAAACACACTTCTGGATCGCATCCGAGACTTGTCTGGAGCGGAACTCGCGTCTGATCTACTTGAAGTACAGCACATTACGACACCTGGAATCAAAATCTCCGGTTACATCGGAAGGGTTGGAATCAGCCGGTCTAGCCGCCAGCAACAGCTTTGCTTTCTCAATGGGCGGTCGGTGGAAAACATCAGTCTGTCGCAAGGTCTCCGAGAAGGCTACCACACCGCCTTGATGAAAGGACAACATCCCGTGACGTTCCTATTTATCGAGATGGACCCTGCTGCGGTCGATGTGAATGTGCACCCAGCAAAACGCGAAGTACGCTTCCGCTCCCCTTCCGATATCCGCAACGCAGTTGCTGCGGCGGTGCGTGCTGCCCTCGAAAGCGACAGGACGCGTTGGAGCGCCGGGTTTCGAACAGGGGAACCCCCGCCTAAAGAGCAAGCTCCAGCGCCACAATCCCAACCAGTCCTCCCTCTACAAGAACAGGCGCGGCGCACGATGCTCGTACCAGCGAGCGCACCAAAATCCACAGTCTCAAACCATACCCCGTCTAAGGAAACCTCTGAGAAAACGCGCCCACTGCCAGAACAGACCGCCGCGAGTGAACCCAGTCCGATACTCGCCATTCAACCGGAACACGTTGAACGGGAGGTGCCACCGGCGCCCGTGCCCGAGACCTTCCGTTTCCTAGGGGTCCTCGGCAAACTCTTCGTCCTTATGGAAAACGCATCGGGCCTCGTCCTTGTGGACCAGCATGCGGCACACGAACGGATTCTGTTTGAGGAAATGCAACGCAGAATGGAAACGCAGGGAGTTCCCTCGCAGCGACTGCTATTACCGCTCACTCTCAGGCTCGGCCCAAAGGATAGCGACTGGGTTGAACGGAATCTGGACCTGCTTGAGCGCGCGGGAATCACGCTCGAAGGATTTGGAGGAGGCACTTTTAAGGTAGACGCCCTCCCCACTTTTTTAAAAGCAGAAGACCCTGTTCAATTGTTGCACGACATCATCGACGATCTGCGCGAAACCACTCCGCAAGGAGCCAGACTGCGCCTTGGGCAGGACATGATTGCCAAAACCGTCTGCCGCCATGCGGTCAAGGCCAACGACAGCTTGCGCGAGCCCGAACTGCTCAAATTAGTCGAGGACTTACTCGCCTGCGACCTGCCCTACTGCTGTCCACACGGGCGGCCAACGATGATCCAAATCAGCTATTTGGAGCTGGAAAAAAAATTCGGACGGAAAGCCTGAGCCTCGCCGCTCACCCACCCACCCTATGGAATGGTTTCGCAGTGGCGCACCCACCATTGGGTTCCAAATTCGTTTTCGAACCGTTTTCGCAAACTCTGTCCCGCTTCCTTTGTGCGCAGTGCTGCAAAAAGAGTGGAGCCTGAGCCTGAAAGAAGAGCACCTTCGACCTCGGGTTGGGAACACAGCCAGCGCTTAAGTTCGGCGAGCAGCACGTATTTCTGGAACACAGGCCGCTCTAGATCATTGATGAGATTGCCTGCCGCGGTGGACTGCTCTCCATAGTGAACGCCAGGAATTTCATCGGATTGACTCCATTGAGAATAAGCCCAAGGCGTCGGCACCCCAAAAGGCGGCTTTATAAGAAGCAAAGGCACCGCAGCAAAACCCGCTACCGGGGACACCCTCTCTCCCCGACCTCCGATCCATGCGGCGGATTGATACAAAAAAAACGGCACGTCGGATCCCAGTTCAGCCGCCAACTCAACTAGCACTTCCCTTTCAAGGTGTGTTTGGAAAAACGAATCGAGCGCAAGGAGCGTCGTCGCTGCATCACTACTGCCGCCCCCAAGACCCGCTCCATGAGGAATTTCCTTGCTCAGAGCGATTCGTAACTGCGGCAAAAAACCGAAGGTGCTGCAGAAAAGTCTCGTAGCGCGCACCACAAGGTTACCGTCGTCCAAGGGAATCCCTGGAGAGTCGCACAAAAACTCAAGATCTCCGTCCGCTTTGGGATCGACCTCAAGCGTGTCAAACACGGAAATTGGGGCCATCAGGCTGCGCAGTTCGTGAAATCCATCCGCTCTGCGGCCTAAAATTTTAAGCGAAAGGTTGATCTTCGCAGGAGCTAACCAACGCATAGTGTCTGTGAATTTATTGCGCGGCCTTCGCTCCGGGCGCCGTTTTTTTGACCAACCGCACCAGTTTTCCATTCATATCCACCTCGACCCCGACTTCAAATTTGCCCGAATCCGAGGAAATGGGCTGGGACCACAAAACAGTCCACACCCTGGAAGCTCCCAGAATCGTCACGGACTGCAAAACTACGGATTCGATCTGGACGGTGGATTGCAGGCCACGCAGATCAAGCTGCTCCTGAGCAAGATCGATGGCTTTTCGGGCAGAGACCCTGCTGTTACCGGCATGCGCTGCCGAGGAGAAAGCGCCCAAGGCCACGAAGGCTCCGCCGAATAAAATGCGGCGAATGTAGAGAAGGAGTTTCATTTTAGAGACAAGCGCGCAGGACTCGAAGCTAGCCCGCAGATCCCAATTTTCCGATTTTGTGAGGGATAAATTTTGGGTGCGACGCAGGCCGCTTCATGACCGTGGTCTAAATGCACCGCAAAAACAGCCTCCAGAAAAATTAACTGGAAACCGAACACGCGCCAAGCAGAATGGCTGGGCGTTGAGGGGGCGGGAAGCACCCTCGGAAAACACGACAACGCCCGGAGCTTTAAAATTCCAAGCTTTCTTCAAGGACCGATCACGATCAGAGGCCGCTTGGCAGCCACACAGATCCTTACTCGTCCTTCGCCAGACGATACTCGTGCAACTTGTTGCGCAAAGTCCGGATGCTGATCTGGAGGGCATCCGCAGCTCGAGTACGGTTGTCGGCGCACGCACTCAAAACACGTAGGATGTGCTCCTTTTCAAGGGCAGCCAAGGACACGCGGGAGTCGCCAAGCGGGCCGGACCCGTGGCCATTGATGCTCGAAGCCGATTCAGTTTCTTCGTTCACCTTCAGGGAGACTGGCACCGCGAGGGTTTGGATACCAGGGAGGCCCAGGGCGGAGGAAATCAAGGGCGCTCCCGGCTCACTCATGATCACAGCCCGCTCGACCGCGTTCTGAAGTTCCCTAACATTGCCGGGCCAGCGGTGCGCATCCAAGGCGGCGTGACACTCCGGGGAAAGGTGCAAATCCGACCGGTTATACTGCTTGGCAAATCTCGCCAAAAAATACTCCGCCAGTACCCTGATGTCGCCCGTGCGTTCCCGCAGCGGGGGTACGGATACAGGAAACACATTGAGTCGATAATACAAATCCTCGCGGAAATCTCCCTTCTCAACTGCCTTCCGCAGGTCCCTGTTTGTCGTTGCGAGAACTCGGACGTCTACTTGGATGGTTTTTACACCACCCACTCGCTCGAACTCCTTTTCCTGAAGCACTCGCAACAACTTCGCCTGCAGGCGAGGAGAGATTTCGCTGATTTCGTCCAGCAAAAGAGTCCCCCCGTTGGCGAGTTCGAATCGCCCCTCTCGACGCTCCATGGCTCCGGTGAAGGCCCCTTTTTCATGACCGAAAAACTCGCTCTCCATCAAATTTTCAGAAAGGGCGGCGCAATTCACCCGGATGTAAGGAAGATGGGACCGCGTGCTCGAGTGATAAAGAGACAGAGCCACAAGCTCCTTGCCCGTTCCATTTTCCCCCTGAATCAGGACCGTCGCCTCCGTCGGCGCCACCTTCCGGAGCATATCACGCAACCGGTTGATTTCTTCGCTGGCTCCCACCAAGTCTTTCGCCCCAGCCAGTTCGGCCGACAGGTACTCGTTCACCTGGAGCATCTGGCGGTAACTTTCGGCTTTTTTCACCAAGACTTCAATCTGGCTGATGGAAAACGGTTTGGTCAGGTAGTCAAACGCTCCAGCGCGCATACACTCCACAGCTGATTCGATCGTTCCGAAACCACTCATCATAATGGCCAGCGGCGGAGTACTCCCCTTGGAAACCCGTTCTAGGATGGACATCCCCTCTCCGTCCGGAAGCCGGACATCGACAAAAACGACGTCAAACTGTTCGCGCTTCATGAGGCGTTCTGCCTCGGCGATAGAAGACGCGCTACTTACACCGTAACGTTTACCTCGCAAAACCTCCTCAAAGGTTTTGCGGATGAAGGGTTCATCGTCAATGACGAGTATTTTTTCGACAGCCATGAGTGGAGCACGTGAGGAGGGACTCCTCTATATGCACCCACTCGGCAAAAAAGTCATATCTAATTCTGACTCTCGTAGCGTTTCTTCACCTGTTTCGCAGTCGGCTTGGGAATTATTTGCATTTCACCGGAGGACGAAGACAAAGCGTGCTTCAAAAGGAGCTGCTCATTTTCCTTGTCCAGCAGCATCGCCTTCAAGAGCACCCGCTGCGCCTTAGTCGCCACCGTCTTCAAGACCGGTGTCTTCGCCACTGCGGTGGCGCGCGCGGCCTGGCGCATCTGCTGAAGGGAATTGTCTAAGGCATTCAGAAGCATGCGCTTCTTGTCCAAGACACCGCTTTTTTCAAGTTCCCCGGAACCCCGCAGTATACGGTTCTCTTCCAGAAGAAGGCTGTAAATCTCCTCGCAAAGCGTCCCGTGGGACCAGATCAGGTCCACCACGGGCGAGCGAAAAGAAGGCGTTGCCTGTTGGTTTTCCATAAAAAATCAACGCGAAACCGACCTAGGGACTTCAGTCCCCGCAGTGCTGCGAAGTTGTTTTGAGGTGGCGCCCTCCCATGACAGCTGTTCCACCCTCCACGCGGCCATCTTGACTAGATTACCCACGCTCTGCGGCATTTTTTTCCATCTGAACTCGGGCTTGGTGTTTTCCTCAACAATATACTTATAACACTCCACAGCTCGGGACTCAAATCGTAGTCGCTCGAAGCACAGCCCCATCTGATAAACCACAGGCCAGCGCCATTCGGGCGCCGTTTCCAGTGCGGCAAGGGCCTGATAAATCGTCACTGCATTCACAAAATCACCGCGCTGGTAGTAGTCATTGGCAAACTCGTTGCCCGCCTTTTTCTGCCAGAATGCCCATGCTTTTGGATCTGCTTCTGCCTTGCCCTTCGCCTCCCGCAGCAGCTCGATCACCGTATCATACGCATCCTGCGGACGTCCCAAATTCTTGTAAGACATCGCCAGCATGTAGCGCGCCTCAGCCGCCGAGGCGTGCCGACTGAAATCCTTCAAGAAACGCTCCAGCGCATTGACCGCTCCGTTCATGTCGTTGCGCATGAACGTACAATGGGCTGAACGAAACATCGCGACGGCCCGCTCTTCCTTGGGTAAATCAGAGCGCAACGCCATGTTATAAAACTTTTGGGCCTGCTCAAAGTCGCCCTTAATGAAATAAGTGTTTGCCACTTCACGCTGCGCCTGCCGGGTCAGACCCTGGTAGCGGGTGAAATCCGAACTGCCCATTTTCATACCGAGTTGGATCACGCCGTAGTAGCGGGAAATCGCCATTTGATAGGCACCCGCATCTCGGTACAACTGCCCGAGTTTGAGCAACCACGCAGGAACATCGCCGTCGTTGTCGAGCACCACACAAAGTTTCTCGTAAATAGCGATCGGCTTCGTAAGGTCGCCCCTTTCCTCATAGACAGTCGCCACTTCCTGCAATGCCACCTTTTTTTCAGAGTGAGGCAGGTCCACGGCAACCAAAGACTCCAGAAGCCCTTGGGCCACCTCGAAATCGCCCTTTTTGATTGAGGCCTTTGCCTTGTCAGAAAAACCCTTAATCTCAACAGCTTTGGCCTGCTCGGGAGTCAGCGGTACCGGAGGCTCTTTTTTGGCCTTTCCCCTTTTTTTCCCAGAGCCCCCATCTTCGCTCAAAGCATCTGCGGCAGCACTAAAACGAGACTTCCTCTTGGGAGCCTCGGCCCCGTCAACCGCAGGCACGCCGTCGATTTTGGGAGCATCCGAGATTACGGCGGACGGAGTCCCGGGTGCGGCCGGCGTCGCAACGGGCGCGGCCGGCGTCACAACGGGCGCGGCCGGCGTCACAACGGGCGCGGCCGGCGTCGCAACGGGCGCGGCCGGCGTCGCAACGGGCGCGGCCGGCGTCGCAACGGGCGCGG
>QQND01000028.1 GCA_003402745.1 Verrucomicrobiota bacterium | reverse complement strand
CCCTCTTGCGGCAGGCCGGTTACACCGAAGTGGTCCGCTTTGAAGGGGGGCGGCGCAGCAACGTGCCTCTTCCCGCGCTGACAACGGCGGAAGGTGGCGCATGATTTTGCGAGCCCGACAACACTGGTTTGAGTTTCCACGCGCCCCAATCGTTTTAGGTTCCCTGAACCTCTGCACCCCGGGAACGCCGGCTGGCCAAGCCAAGCTTACACCCGTACAAATTAGCGAAGCACGGGCGCTGGTAGAAGACGGGGCCCAGATTATTGTGATCAGCATGGGGGACGCCGAGCGTGAGACGGACGTTCCAGAAGAAAAGGATGCGGCGGAGAGACTCGGAGCATTTGTGCGCGCTTGGAGCGAAGCCGGTTACAGCGAACCCCTTGCCGTTCACACCCCGCATCCTCTCGTGGCCCGAGCAATGCTCGAGCTGGGAGTGGACATTTTGTTCGAACCCGTTCGTGCTCCAGTCGCAGGCGATGCTGACCCCTCTCGCGGGAGCGCGTACGCGCGCTTGTGCGCGGAATCCGGCGCCGCTCTCGTGCTAGATTACGCGGTGGGCGGCGATTCCCTGGCGAGCGCAGCGGGGGCTTGCGCAGGGGCAATTGAAACGGCGGAACGTCTTTTAGAAGAAAAGCTGCGCGCCAGCCTGGCAGCCGGTCTCTCGGAAGAAGCCGTCATTATTGGTTTGCGCCTCGAGCGGATCGTCCATGGCGGAGATGCCTTGCTTGTGTGTGCACAGCTTCACCGATTCCATAAATTTGGTCGCCCTCTCCTTCTGACGGAGACGAAAGAGCCCTCCGGGGAAGGCTCCGATTTTGAAGAGGTATCCGAGAGGCGGGCCGCAGGTATGGTTTCAAGAATGGTGCGTGGCGTGCTGGCGGGCGTGCACCTGTTCAACGGCCATCCCGTGGCTGCGGCAGCTCTGGCGGTCCGGACAGTTTCCGCAGTTCTCGCCTAGGCTTCTGCTTCTCACGGGCGCCTCCCCGGGGTAGGGTCCACCCGGATGAAACTCATTTCTTGGAACGTCAACGGTCTGCGCGCTGTGATGCGCAAAAACTTCGCCGAATTCCTAGCTGCCGAAGCCCCCGACATTCTTGCCTTGCAGGAGACCAAGTGTACCGAGACCGATGTAGAGCCCGACTGGCCAGGGTACTCCGCCTTCTGGAACAGTGCGGAAAAAAAGGGATATTCGGGAACGGCCATCCTGAGCCGGGTTGCGCCTTTGAACGTAAGCACAGGGATTGGAATTGCAGAGCACGATAAAGAGGGGCGTGTTCTTACCGCCGAGTTTGAAACATTTTATCTCGTTTGCGTCTACGTGCCCAATTCACAGAGGGAACTCGCCCGGCTTCCTTACCGCCAGAGCTGGGACCGGGATTTTCTAGCGTATTTAAAGACCCTTGACGCACGTAAACCGGTGATCTGCTGCGGCGATCTCAATGTCGCACACCAAGAGCGGGACCTGGCGCGACCCAAGGACAACACGCGCAACCACGGGTTCACCGCGGAGGAGCGCTTGGGATTCAGCGCCTTCGTGGAGGCTGGCTTTGTAGACACGTTCCGCGCCTTTGAGCCGGCCGGCGGCCACTACACCTGGTGGAGTCCGATGAATAAAGCGCGCGAACGCAACGTTGGGTGGCGGATCGACTATTTCCTGGCCAGTGCCGCGCTTCGCCCCCGCCTTGCACGTGCCTGGATTTTAAGTGAGGTAGCCGGCTCGGACCATTGTCCGGTGGCGCTACAGCTCTCTTAACCCTAAAAGCGGCGATGAAACTTCGATGGATCTGATACAACTAACTCTTTAAAAAGGAGATCCAGCTCGAATATATCTCGTTTCAGGCTCACCCACTGGGTGAGTGTCTTTGCGCTGTGTACAACGTCGGTAAAGCCATTGCTGTCGCCCTCATGCTGCCACGTACCGAGAGACTAAAGAGCCCCTGAACCCGGAGGGCTCTCAACCCAAATCTTGAAGAAAACGGGGCCTGCTCTCCCGCCTCCACTTTGACACTCCAAGAACTCAGGAAGTCATTGCGAAATAGAGTAGGGAGACGCGGTCCCAGGTGCTGAGCTCTTTAAATCATCCATAAACCTAAAAGAGGTGGTATCTCCCATTACCGTTTCTAGGTTAAAAAACCATTCCACCAGCCACTTTTGGGAGAGAAAAGACTGGGAAAGTTTCGCTGCGCTTCAGGGATCTCAACCAAGTCAGGGCCGGCGCACCACCGCTTTAGACCGACACCTCGTCTGCCATTTTCAACCGACCGCCGCTGCATGTGAAGGAATCGGCCGCGGAGTGTGCCCGTTTGAGATAGCCTAGCGCCCAAAAATCCGCCCCCTCCCCTCTGCAAACGCTGGTGAGCACGCCCGCCTCAACACCCGCGTCTGAAAAAAAGACCGCACCGCTTTCGGGAACCGCGGGCCCAGAGCCGGAAAACAGGCGCAAGGTTCTATTGACGTGCCCGACGCTCTTGAGCCGCGAAATAACCTCCTGACCAATGTAGCAGCCTTTGTGATAGTCGATGTGCGTCCGCTCCAGGCCGGCCTCCGGCGGCAACGTGTTTTCATCAAGCTCCGCGCCCCAGGCCGGAATGCCGCGCATAATTCGACGCCTCTCCCAATCTCCGGCCGAGCCCAATAAGCCTCCCAATCGACCTCCAAATAAGCTGCCCAATTCCGCCTTGACCCCTTCCAGGCGGTCCAGCGGCACCAAGACATCCCAGCCGTCCTCCCCCAGCCGGCTCACCGCAACCCGAGGAAACCCCAACAACATCGCCGGCAACGGAGACTTTCGACTTTCAGCAGGGGTGTGAGCCAGGGGTTCCGGGGGCGACGAGGGTTCGGGGCTGAAGCTAAGGCAATGCAGGAGGCCCTCCCGACCGGTGTGGTCTTCAAGCTCGACGGCGTCAGCAACAATGTACCGCTCGAGTCTGGCCGCCAGCGTCTCATGCAATTCGGGTGCCGCGTCCAGAACGATGGGGCCTTCCGCTCCTTCCGCGAAAGACACCCAGACCTCCGCCTGGAGCCGCCCCTTGGCGCTGGTCACGCAGGCGGGCAGAGCCCGCCCGGGCGCGAGTCTCTTGAGATCCTGCGTCAACTGCCCGTTGAGGTAGCGCAACCGGTCCGCCCCAGAGCACAAAATCCGGGTCCGGCCCGACAAATCAAATACGGCGCGCTGAGGCGCACCCGCCGCGGGAGGGGTCTGGTCGGAACTCATCTCCTCACCGTGCCACACCCGGCCACCTCGGGGCAACGCAGGAGAGCGCCCCAAAAACTGGGCTTCGCGCCGGGGCGAACGCGCCCCGGCGCCAGCAGGCCAGCTAGCTCACGCTGACTTCCACTTTGTGCGGCTTGGCATCCTCGCTTTTGGGCAAGACGACGGTGAGTACCCCGTCCTTGAAGGAGGCCCGGATTTTGTCCGCCTGCACAGGCACCGGCAGAGCGAGATCCCGGGAAAACTTGCCCGTAGCCCGTTCCGAACGGTAGCAGTCCGGCTCCTGGCCCTGGGCATAATCTCCCTTGCGTTCCCCGCTGATACTCAACACACCGTCCTGATAATTGACGGCGACGGCCTCTTTGGAAAGGCCGGGGAGCTCGATTTTTGTCACAAGCTGCTCGGCTTCATCGTACAGATCCAGCGCAGGAGACCAGGCGGCCCCGGTTTGGGCGCCCCTCCCGGTAAAGCTGAGCTCCCAGAGCCGGTCCATGTCCTGGCGCAGTGAGGCCAGCCTCTCCAGCGGGGACACGGGTGACAGCGAGGACCAAGGGGAGGAGGAGATGGCCAGCGAAGTGGAGCGGACGGGATTTGTGGTGTTCATAGCTTTGGTTTGTTTCTTTGGTTTAGCGGTTTAGCGGTTTAGCTTTTTGCTGTTTTTGCTGTTTTGGCGTTTTGGCGTTTTGGCGTTCCGAGGGGGCAGGAGTGGGTTCATTGACTGCTACGGAGGCGGCGTTAAAAAAGATGGGTGAAATGTGGGAAAAAATTCCTACACTGCCTGCCACACACTCTCATGCAGCACTCCAGGTTCATGCGGGCGGCATTGAGGGAAGCCCTCAAGGGCTTCGGCGCCACAAGCCCCAACCCAGCCGTCGGCGCCGTCATCGTCAAAAACGGACGCATCCTCGCCCGGGGCTGGCACCGGGTCGCCGGCCTACCGCACGCCGAGGTGGAAGCCCTGCGTGCCCTCGCCTCGCCCGGGCTTGCCCGCGACTCCACGCTCTACGTGACCCTCGAACCCTGCAGCACCCAGGGTCGCACGCCTCCCTGTACCGAGGCCATTCTTGCCGCGGGGATCCGGCGCGTCGTTGTGGGGGCCACTGACCCCCATCCCGCCCATGCGGGCCGCGGCCTGGAGCTTTTACGAAAGCACGGGGTCACCGTGGAAACCGGCGTGCTGGAGGCGGAATGCCGCCATCTCAATCGCGCCTTTTTCAAATGGATCACCACCGGCCTCCCCTGGGTGATCGCCAAAGCGGCGCTCTCGCTCGACGGCCGGATCACCCGCGTCCCCGGAGAAGGCCAGTGGCTGACAGGCCCCGTTGCGCGCAGGGATGCGCACCGGCTGCGGGTGCGTGCGGACGCCGTTCTCGTCGGCGCTGGGACCGTGCGTGCGGACGACCCTTCGCTCACGGTGCGTGCGGTCCCATTGCCCGCAGGGAAACCGCAGCCTTGGCGAGTGGTCCTGACCCGTTCCGGCAATTTACCAGCGGAGGCTCAACTTTTCACCGACGAACACCGGGAGCGAACTTTGGTGTACCGGAACAGATCGCTTCAGGAAGTGCTGGCGGAGTTGGGCGGTTTATACCAAGTGAACACGGTTTTGGCGGAGGGCGGTGGGGAAATCCTGGGGTCGCTTTTTGAGCAAAAGCTCGTGGACGAAGTTTGTTTTTATCTGGCACCCCTCTTATGCGGTGGACCCGCTATGGGCGTAGCCGGCCACGGGCGCCTGTTGGAGTGCGTTTCCCTGGAGGAGGTCGAATACAAAAAATTGGGTCGGGATCTCCGGCTCTGCGGTCTTGTGCAGCGGACTTAGCCTTCGAACATCCTGGGCGGAGCTTTGAGCGTGGGAAGATCCGTTTTTTAGGCTGGCCTCAAACCGGCTAAACCGGCTAAACCGGCTTAGCGCAGCGACGAGACTGCGGCTGCCGCCGTTTCCATATCGTAGACTTTCAGGCAGGGGACCCCCTTGCGCGTCCGCCCGAGCAGGCCGCTCAGCACTCCGCCCGGTCCGAGTTCCAAAAACAGGTCGCAATGTTCCTCGTCTACGAGGCGTTCCATGGTGTGGGTCCAGCGTACGGAGCCGGTAACCTGTTCCTCGAGTGTCTGGCGGATATCCTCCGGAGTCGTGACGGCCCTGGCTTCGACGTTGCAGAACACGGGGAATTGGGGCGGGTGGATTTCGGTCTGGGCGAGGACGGCTCCAAGTTTGGAAGCGGCCGACTGCATGAGGCGGGAGTGATAGGCTCCAGCTACGTTCAGGACCTTGGCTATACGGATCCCCTTTTCCTTCGCGGAAGCCACGGCTTCCGCGATGTGCCCGGCTTTTCCGGAGAGCACGATCTGCCCCGGGCTGTTGAAGTTGGCAACGTCCACGTCGGTATCCTTGGCGAGGTCGAGAACGGCTTGTTCCTCGCCTCCGATCATGGCTGCCATGCCGCCATGGGTGGCTTCGCAGGCTTCCTGCATAAAGGCACCCCGTTGCGCCACCAGCCTGAGGCCGGTCTCAAAATCGAAGGTCCCTGCCGCCGCGTGGGCGGTAAATTCGCCCAGGGAAAGTCCGGCGGCAGCGTGGACCGCGAAATTACCGGCAATACTGCGCAAGGCGGCCAGACAAGCGAGCCCGTGGACGTAGAGGGCGGGTTGGCAATAGCGGGTTTGGGTGAGGTCGGCTTCGGGGCCTTCCCAGGCGATTTTACTGAGGGAATACCCCAAGACGGCGTCGGCCTTTGCAAACAGCTCGGCAGCCTGAGGGAAGTGGGCCGAGAGGTCCCGGCCCATGCCCACGGCTTGGGCGCCCTGTCCTGAAAAAAGAATTGCGATGCGTTTGGAATTCATGGGTTGATTGGATTTGAAATGAGGCGGGCCGCGCGAGCCGCGGCTCGGTGCAAAAAGGCGGGGGCATCCCGCATGGCCTCCTCCAGCGAAACGGGCCTGTCGATGATGGGAAACGTGGCATCGAAGGAGGCGAGAAGATCTGGAGATTCTTCGATGGAGCCGGCAAAGACGAGGACCGGCTTTCCTGCGGCGCGCGCCAGAGCGGCGATTCCGGCGGGTCCCTTGCCCTCGAGCGTTTGGGCGTCAAGGCGCCCCTCCCCAGTGAGGACGAGGTCCGCCTGCGCGATGCGTTCCTCCAAGCCCACCGCCTTTGAGACAAGCTCAAAACCAGGCTCCATGGCGGCGCGGCAGAAGGAGAGCAGGCCGAACCCGATGCCCCCTGCGGCGCCAGCCCCGGGAACGTTGCTGAAATCGCAGCGCAACTCCCGGCGGACGATTTCAGCCAGATGGGACAGGCCCTTTTCTAGAAACCGGACCGCTTCTGCATCAGCGCCCTTTTGAGGGGCGAAAATAGCGGCCGTGCCACGCACGCCGAGGAGTGGATTTTTCACGTCGCACGCAGCGATGATCTCGGGCAGTGCGCAGACGTCTGAAGCGTCGATGGTCGCTATCCGGGAAAGGTTGGAAGGGAGCGGCTCGAGAAGCTCGCCCTCGGACGAGAGAAAGCGGTACCCGAGCGCAGCGGCCATTCCGATGCCGCCATCGGTGGTGGCGCTGCCTCCGAGTCCGAGAAGAACGCGTTTTGCGCCGCGCTCTATGGCTCGGCGCAGGAGAAGGCCCGTGCCAAAGGTACTGGCCCTGTAGGGGTCGCGCTCGAGAGAGGAGAGGCGCTCGATGCCGGAAGCCTCGCTCATGGCGAGGACGGCGGTCTGCGTGGCTGGCACGAAGAAAAAGCGGCAACGGATGGGGCGGCCCAATGCGTCTACGGATTCGAAATGCACCCACTCCCCTACGAGCGCAGACGCGAGCGCCTCAGCGAACCCCTCGCCGCCGTCCGCCATGGGCGCAAAAGAAATTTCCGTCGCTGGCAGGACACTTTTCCAGCCCAGACTCAACGCCTCGGACACACCGGCGGCGGAAAGCGAGCCTTTGAACTTATCGGGAGCAATTAGGAGTTTCACAACTGCTTCCAGCATGGACAGGCAGGCGCCCTCCTGCAACCGCAGATCCCTTGTCTCTACAAAACGAGGCAAGCCGTCGGCTGCGCCGGAATGTCCCGTTGGCAACGCCGCTCCCGCCTGCCTTAGCGGTCGGCAATGAGATGTCGGTTGCGCCAGAGGTACCCGAGGCCCGAACCCACCGTTAAAATAACGGCCAGCCCAGTGAGAACCGAGCCAAGAGGCCGCCAGAGGACCTTTAAGAAAGCGGGATGATCAAACCACCCGGCCCGGCTCCATTCATCGAGGCTGAGGAGCAGTAAAAAGTAGAGGATCGTAATGATCTGCCAGATGGTCTTGTGCTTGCCAAAGCGGTCGGCCGGCAAAACCAGGCCCTTCGCCGCGGCGAGTTGGCGGAGGCCTGTGATGAGGAACTCTCGGCTAATGATGACAATGGCCACCCAGGCTTGGATTGCGGGGCGAGCTTCATAGTCAATGGCCACAAGGCAGATGAGGGCGGCAGCCGTCAGGATCTTGTCCACAAGCGGATCCATCAGGGCCCCGAAGTCGGTGATGAGATTGCGGCTACGAGCGATTGCTCCGTCGAAATAGTCTGTCAGACTGGCGATTCCAAAGAGGAGCAGGCCTGCGGTGCAACAGAAACGCCACCCTGACTGCAGCACTACGGCCAGGACGATTGTCATGGCCAGACGCAAAAGGGTGAGTTGGTTGGGAAGGTTCATACGGAGCCGTGAAGGGCCTCAGGCTCCATTTTCACGGAGCCTCCTAAAGGGGCGCATCTTCCTTGAACAAAAGCCGATTGCCGAGAAGGAAGTGTGTCTGTAGGCTGAGAGTCTTCCCAAATTGAAATCTACAAGCTTCATCTAAATCATGTCTGCAAATTGTGATATCGGCCTTATTGGCCTCGCTGTAATGGGGGAAAATCTAGTGCTCAATATGGAGAGCAAAGGTTTTACCGTCGCTGTTTATAACCGGACCACTGCGGTCACGGACAAGTTCGCCCAGGGTCGCGGGAAGGGGAAAAACATCATCCCCGCCCAGACCCTTGAAGATTTCGTCAAGTCGCTGAAGCGCCCCCGCAAGGCGCAGATCATGGTCAAGGCCGGCGCCCCGGTGGACGCGGTGATTGCCCAGTTGGTCCCCCTTTTGGAGCCTGGGGATATCATCGTGGACGGCGGCAACTCCCTTTGGACGGACACACAGCGCAGGGAAAAGGCACTGGCGGAGAAAGGGATCCACTATTTTGGCGTGGGTGTTTCCGGCGGGGAAGAGGGGGCTCTGAAGGGACCGTCCATCATGCCCGGCGGTTCTAAGGTCGGCTGGGAGTCTCTGGCCCCTATTTACACTACGATTTCCGCTCACGTGGAGGGAGAATCCTGCTGCCGTTACATGGGGGCGGACGGCGCTGGGCACTACGTCAAGATGGTGCATAACGGCATTGAATACGGCGACATGCAGCTCATCTGCGAAGCCTACTCCATTCTCAGCAACGTTTTGGGGCTGGAAGCGGATGAACTCGCCAAGATTTTCACAGAGTGGAATAGCGGCGAACTCAACAGCTACCTCATTGAGATCACGTCCCGCATTTTTGACCGGAAAGATCCTGAAACTGGGAAGGCCATCGTCGACATCATCGTGGATCGTGCGGGCCAGAAGGGCACAGGGAAATGGACCGTTGGTCACGCTGTCGAAATGGGCGTGCCGCTTTCCACCATCTCCTCCGCCGTGGAAGCGCGTATCTTGTCCTCCCTAAAAGAAGAACGCGTCGAGGCCAGCAAGCATCTCGCAGGGCCCGCCCACGTGCCATTTACCGGGGACAAACAGGCGTTCATCAACTCGGTCAGGGACGCTCTGTTCGCCTCCAAGATCGTTTCCTACGCGCAGGGTTTTGTACAGTTGGGCGCGGCAGCCCACCAGTACGGCTGGGCACTGAATTTCGGTGACATCGCGACCATTTGGCGTGGCGGTTGCATCATCCGGGCGCACTTCCTCAACCGGATCAAGCAGGCCTACGAGCTCAATCCGAGCCTCAAAAACCTTCTCCTGGATCCCTACTTCTGCAACATCCTCGCAAAGACCCAGCAGAACTGGCGCACCGCAGTGGCGGCCGCCGTGACGCACGGGATTCCAGTGCCGGCCTTCGGGGCGTCGCTTGCTTATTACGACAGCTATCGCGCGGCCCGCTTGCCAGCGAATCTCTTGCAAGCGCAGCGCGACTTCTTCGGTGCACACACCTACGAGCGCTTGGACAAGCCCGTGGGGCAGTTCTTCCACACCGAGTGGATGCACTAAGCCGAGAGGGTTTCTAAATCAAACAGCGGGAGTAGGCTTGACGCCTGCTCCCGCTTTTTTGTACCGCCCGTGAGCGGGCCGGCTTCGGCGCGGAGTTCCGTGCTCCCGGGTACTCCCAGGCCTGCACCGGGTCGGGCGCTCTCGCTAGACGAGCAGCAGCGCAGGGCTTTCCAAAAGGCGGCGCAGTTCACTCAGATACTGCGCAGCCACAGCGCCGTCGACGACGCGATGGTCGGCGCTCAGGCCGATAGCGAGGCGCTGGCCAACGACGATGGTGTCGTTTGCTCCCACCACAGGTTTCTTCAGTATGGCTCCCACGCTGACAATCACCGCCTGGGGCGGGTTGATGATCGCGTCGAAAAAATCGATCCCGTACGACCCCAGATTTGAGACAGTAATCGTACCGCCCTGGTATTCATCAGGTTTGAGCTTTTTAGCCCGGGCCCGCGTCGCGAGGTCCTTGATGGCTTCACTGATTTGGCGCAACGACTTGACTTGGGCGTCGCGAACGACGGGGGTGACCAAACCTTCATCCACGGCGACGGCCACGGAAAGTCCGACGGAACCAAACTGGAGGATGGAGTCGCCGTTGAAGGCAGAATTGGCCGCGGGCACCTTCACTGCGGCGGCCACCACGGCTTTCAAGACGAAGTCGTTGACCGTGAGTTTGACGCCGGAGGCGGGATCCGCACCTGCGTTGAGGTCGGCGCGCATTTTCATGAGCGGCCCGGCGTCGACTTCAATGTGGAGATAGAAGTGCGGGATCTGGGTTTTGCTGGCCAACAGGCGGTCGGCGATGATGCGCCGCATCCCGCTGAGAGGTATGATGGTGTCGTTGGGGCCGGCGGGGGGGACGGGAACTGCGGCAACAGAGGGGGCGGCGACGCCACGCGCTGCGGAAGCGGGGGCGGGGTTTGCATGCGCGACGTCCCTCGCTACGATGCGGCCGCCGGGACCAGAGCCCGAGAGGGTTTCGAGCACCACGCCTCGTTCGCTGGCAATTTTACGGGCCAGCGGGGAGCTTTTGACTCGGCCGCCAGCGGAGGACGCGGCGGTGCTGGGGGCGTTTGTTTTCCCGACACTCGCAGGGCTGGCTGGGGCAGCAGCTTTAGCGGCGGCAGCGGCAGCGGCAGGGGCAGCGGCAGGCACGGCTCCAGGAGCGGGCGCCTTTTCCCCCTTTGCAAGGAGAACGGCGATGTTTGAGCCCGTGGGAACTTTTTCACCGACCTTCACGAGGTACTCGTGCAAAATGCCATCGTCAAAGCTCTCCATTTCCATGGTAGCCTTGTCTGTCTCGACCTCTGCAACGATGTCGCCCATGGAGACCTTGTCCCCGATGTTTTTACGCCATTTGACGAGGGTGCCCTCTGTCATCGTGTCGGCGAGTTTGGGCATTTCAATGTAAAGAGGCATGGGCAACGAGGTCGTTTAAGTGAGGTTGAAAGGCAGAGGTGTAGCGGAATCAGCGCCGAGGGAAAACTTTTTTAGCGGGCAGATAGGGCCAGGGAAGGTTTATAGAAGAATCATGAGAGGGATACAGGTGTTTTATGAGGGGCGCGTGCAGGGAGTGGGGTTTCGGTACTGCCTGCGCCAGTTAGCGTGTGGCTACGAAGTCACAGGGTGGGTGAAAAACCTGCCGGACGGCCGGGTGGAGCTGCAGGCGTGCGGGGAAGCCGAGGAGTTGGAGCTATTTTTGACGTCCATCCGGGAAAGCGAGCTCAAGGGACATATTCGCAAGGAGGAAAAACATTCCGTCGCCCCGTTTCTTTCAAAGGGCTTCGAAATTCAGAGTTGATTAGCCTTTCTTGCGCAAAAATGGGGATAGTTCGGGAAGTGGCGTGAAAAAACGACGGAGGCGTAAAAAATCCGCGCATCCTACTTTTCTCAAACGACTTAATTTTATCACGGAGCCGCTTGCCTGCGTCCAAGAGGGCGACTGGCTGGGAGGAGAACACAGGGAGAAGCGCGCTTCAGCATGGCAAGTGGGGTTGCATCTGCGCCGAGGCAGCGTACACTTCCTCCTCTCACCCTGCCCATGAAAGCCATTGCAACCTTGGCGGCGCTGCTCTGCAGTGTCGCATTCACTTTCGCCCAAGAAGCGCCCGGCAAAGCCGCGAACCCGGCTCGTTCCTCAACTTCGGGTCCCGTGACCCAACTCGATGCGGGACGTGGAGCGGACACGGCAAAAACTTCCAGCGGGAGCGCTCTCAGCAACGATAATAACAAAAGCAACCCTGAGGCCGCCGACGGCAATTTATGGGAACTTCTGCAGAAGGGAGGCTGGGCCATGATTCCTCTGGCTGGTTTGTCGGTGCTGGCTGGAATGCTGGTGGTGGGGTTCACCCTAACCATCCGAAGGGGGACGATCGCCTCCAGACAATACATGGGCACGGTGGAGGTTTTGATTCGCAAAAAAGACTACTTGGGCGTCCTCGCCGTCTCCAATCGCCACAACGAAGCTCTGGCGCGTGTCGTACAGAGAGCCTTGGATTTTGCCACCAAGAACCCGGGCGTCCCTTTCGAGAGCCTTAAGGAAGTCGCAGAAGCCGAGGGCAGCGCCCAGGCGTCCTCGCTTCAGCATCGGGTGGCCTATCTGGCGGACATCGGAATTTTGGCTCCCATGGTGGGGCTGTTTGGCACCGTTATTGGGATCATTCACTCCTTCGCCGCCATCGGCAAAGGAAACGCCTCGCTCTCCAGAGATATCTTGCTAGCAAGTGGCGTTTCTGAGGCGCTGGTTGCAACGGCGGCGGGCCTGGTTTTGGCGGTGATTTCAGCGAGCTTCTACGCGCTGTTCCGGAACCGGGTGCAATCTTTGGTTTCTGAATTGGAGGGGGCTTCCAGCCACATCATGGGTTTGCTAGCCGCCAGTTACCAGAAACGCCGCGAACCCGGCCGGGTTGAGGACGAGTTTTAGCGCGCTACTGCAAGCGTCCCGCCCACCACCCTTCTCTTATGAAATTCCGCAGTCGCAGAGAACCCGCAACGGTCGCCTTCCAAATTGCGCCCATGGTGGATATCCTTTTGGTGTTGTTGTGTTTTTTCGTCATCACGTGGAGCATGGCGCGAAAGGAAAACGAACTCGACGTGCGCGTGCCGGCCGCGTCCGCCGGGCAGGAAAGCAACCCGGTTGTCAACCAAACCGTCCTTAACGTAAAGGCGGACGGCACGGTGGTGTGGGACCGCAAAACCATCTCCAAACCCCTGTTGCAGGATAAGCTCAAAAGTCTTGCGGCGCTTTACCCCGATTACGCGATCATTTTAAGGGGCGATGTTAAAACGGACTACGAGCACATCGTGCAGGTCCTCGACACCTGCCGCATGGCAGGTATTTGGAACGTGGCATTTGCGACTTCGAAAGCGGAATGAAAAAACGTGCGGCAGCCAGTCTCTTGATCTTGGCGGTGCAAACGGCCTCGGCGCTGGCCAAGGGAGAGGCGCCGCCGCCCAAGGTAGTTCCAATCGTGCCAAAGGTCGTGCCGGTCGTGCCGGTCGTACCTGCGCCGCAGGCCCCCGCACGGCCCGAAGAGACCGTTCCCAAAGCCGTTGCCGTACTTCCGGGTGCCACGCCACCCTCTTCCTCACCACCCGCGAGCGCAGCGCCCCCGACAACTCCTACTTCCGCGGAAGCACAGCTGTTCAAGGGCGAGCCGACCGGCCGCATGGAGGTTCCCCTTTCGACGGCCCCCGCCGCTGCCCGCCCGCCAGCCTCCGGCCTTCCCTCCGCGAACGCAGAACAGGCCCAGTTGGGACTCGCCGACGCCCTCTATTCCCGCAAACAATGGGACGGAGCGGTGACGGAGTACCAGAGGTTTTATTCGGACTTTCCACGAAGCGGGCAACTGGCTCCCGCCCTTTATCGAATGGCGGAGTGTTACCTGAACCTTGGGAGCGAAAACTCTGCGCGCCTTTATTTTGGCAAGGTGGTGGCCATTCCACAGTCCGGCCCGTTTGGAGGAGCAGCAGCCTACCGCCTGGCGGAGTTCGAGTTTCAAGAGCGAGACTTTACCAACGCCGTAGGGCATTACAAAATTGCAGCGCAACAACTGCCCGAACCGAAGGCAAAGCAGAGCGCCCAGTATTTCGCGGCCAGGTCTTTGCAAGAACTCGGCCGCAAGCTTGAAGCCCGCGCCCTGTATCAGACTCTGGGGGATATGGCTGAAAAGCACCCTTTTAGGGAGGTGAGCCAGTTCCAGCTTGCGCTACTGCTGCTAGAAGCGAACCGCGCCTCCGAGGCACGGCCCCGCTTTGAAAAACTCATGACGGAGGCCGTTTCTGACGAGATCAAAGCCGAGTGTGCGACGCGCGTGGCGTTGATCAGTCTGGAAACCGATCCAAAAAACGCGTTGCCCGACCTTGAAAAGGCGCTTGCCTGGAAAGGCACAGAGCCGTGGCACGGCCAGCTCCGGTTGGGGGTTTTAAAGGCGGCTTTTGCGATGGGAGAAAACGAACGTGTGATCGGAGCCTATGCAGCCGCCGAAGCAGCAATTGAGCCGCAGCAACTTCCTGAAGTCCAATTGCTGATTGGAAATGCCCACAAGCAGCTCAAGCAGTACACCGAGGCGGCGCTCATGTACTCCAAGCTCATCGACGCGTCTCCTGAATCGCCTTCTGCAGCCTCCGCGCGCTACGAGAGGCTCACTTGTTTTTACAATTTAGATCGCAAAGATCTGCCCCAACAAATCGAAGCTTACCTTGGCACCAAGCCCAAACCCACAGACCGCGACAACGCACTGTTGATGAAGGCCGAAGTACTGCGCCTCCGCGGAGATTATGCGGGCGCAGGAAGCGCTTACAGTCAGGTGGCCCGCTCAAAAGAACTCAAGCCCGACCGCCGGGCCGATGCGCTCATGCGCTGGGCGGAATGTGCTGTGCGTACCGGAGACAACGAAGCAACCCTCGTCTCCACAAGCGAGCTGCTCACCGCCGCACCGGCGTATCCTCTGGCTTCCACCGCCTTGTATTGGAGGGCTGAAACACGCCGCAGAACCAAACAGTACGGCCCTGCAGAAAAAGACTACGAAGAACTTCTCAAAAAATTCCCCTCTTTTGGCGACCGCGAAACCGTCCTCAAACAGATGGCCCTGCTGCGCGGCGAACAGAACGACAATGCGGGAATGGCAAACTACTTCGAGCAGTTGCTCAAGGAGTTCCCAGAAAGCACCTCAAAAGCGGAAGCCAATCACTGGATCGGTCGCGCCGCTTTTGAATCCAAAGACTACAAAAAGGCCGTCGCATATCTGGCTGAGGCCCGCACTCTCAGTCCTGGCGACTACTTCGAATCCGACAGCCTCCGCCTCGTTTATTGCGCATACAATTTAAACGACCCCGATCAATTCTGGGTCCGCGTGCAGGAGTATCTTCCAAAGGGCAAAACCAGCATCGCCCCGGACATCCTCCGATGGTGCGCTCGAATTTATACAGATGCCAAACAACCTGCGAAGGCCGAGCCTGTGCTCTCGCTCCTGTGCGCC
Source organism: Verrucomicrobiota bacterium (assembly GCA_003402745.1). Taxonomy (GTDB): domain Bacteria; phylum Verrucomicrobiota; class Verrucomicrobiia; order Chthoniobacterales; family Chthoniobacteraceae; genus Chth-196. The sequence continues at coordinate 20,145 of QQND01000028.1, read as the reverse complement.
GGTGAAGATCTGACGGAGAACGACTGGCTCCAACTGGCCACCGTGCGTTTGCCGGTCAATAATTTTGAAGGCGTACTCAAGGCCGTTCACTCCTACCTGCCCCTCGTCAATCATCCGGCAGCCAAAGCGCGCGGCCTGTTGCTGCGGGCAAAAGCTGAACTGGGGCTTGCTGATTACACGAACGCTCAGAAGACCGTGGATGAAGCCATTCGACTCCAGCCTGACGGTCTTTTAAACGGGGAGGCGCGTCTGACAGCCGGCGATCTTCAACTCGCCCAGAAAAATCCAGAGGCTGCCGCCAAGTTGTACGAGAGCGTTTCCATCGCTTTTGATGACGACCAGATTTCCCCGAATGCGATGGAAAAAGCGTACGCGGCTTATCGAACGGCGGGGAAAATCAAGGAGTCTCAGGCCATTCTGAACAAGCTCCAGAGTCGGTATCCAGAATACGCTCAGGACCGCAAGCTGAAGTAGTGGATAGACTTACCGATCGGAACGACAGCTTCAGAGCGCCAGTTTTGAGCCCCGCCTGAGGCCCTGGCTGTCTTAGCATCCCAAGCTCAAGCGACTGGGTCGTCTGCTCCTCCTCCCTCGTCACCGCACCCGCACCAACCCCCTGATGAACCGCCGGGAATTGCCCATCTTCGAACTCGAAAACGAATTGGTCGCCGCCCTCCGTAGAACACCCCGCGTTGTTCTCGAGGCTCCGACCGGCTCGGGCAAATCGACGCAGGTGCCCCAGATGCTGCTCGATCACGGCCTGTTGGGGAACGGCGAAATTGTTGTTCTCCAGCCTAGGCGTCTTCCCGCACGAATGCTCGCCAACCGCGTTGCCTCCGAGCGCGGCGGCCGCACGGGCGATGAAGTCGGTTACCAAATCCGTTTAGATCGCGTTTGTTCCGCCGCCACTCGGATCCGCTACGTGACTGAAGGAATCTTGCTGCGTCAAATGCTCGCCGACCCCAATCTGCGGGGCGTCGCGGCCATCTGTTTTGACGAATTCCACGAGCGCCACCTTTACAGCGACATCACGCTCGCCCGCGCCCTTGAAATTCAGGAAACAACACGACCCGACCTGCTCCTGACCGTCATGTCAGCAACGCTAGAGACCGCCGCCCTTCGCGACTATCTGGCGCCCTGTGAGTTTCTCGTCGCTCGGGGCCGCACCTATCCCGTCGACATCTCTTATCTGCAACGGTCCCCAGGCGAAAAACCGCTCTGGGAGATTGTGACGGACGAGTTCGAACGGCTTGCCGCACAGACAGAAGGCGACGTGCTGGTGTTTTTGCCGGGAAGCTACGAAATCCACCGCACCATCGAGGCGTTGCGAAACTCGCGCGCAGGAAGGGAATGCGTGATACTGCCCCTGCACGGGGACCTTCCTCCTGCGGAACAGGACGCCGCGATGGCCCGTCAAGCCAGGCGCAAAATTGTAGTTTCCACAAATGTCGCTGAGACCTCCCTTACCATTGACGGCGTCCGCGTTGTGATCGATGGCGGACTTGCGAAGATCGCCCGCTTCGATCCCTACCGCGGCATCAACACGCTCCTTACCTCCAGAATCAGCCGGGCCTCTGCAGACCAAAGAGCGGGCCGGGCGGGCCGGACAGCGCCTGGTCTCTGTCTCCGATTGTGGACCGAGCGTGATCACGGAGAACGCCCCGCTCAGGAGCTTCCAGAAGTGAAGCGCATGGACCTTGCTGAAGTGGTGCTGACGCTAAAAGCGGCCGGCGTTCTGGATGTGGATGCCTTCCGCTGGCTTGAGAAACCCGAACCGCGTGCTCTCGAACGCGCACTCGTACTGCTCCAGGACCTCGGAGCGCTCGAATCCACCGGCGCCATCTCGCCCCTGGGCCGGAGGATGCTGGCTTTTCCTGTGCACCCCAGGTACGCACGGATGCTCCTTGCCGCCGATGAATACGGCTGTGTTCCGGAGGCGGCCGCTGTAGCCGCTCTCACCCAGGGCCGTCCTCTGTTACGCCGGGGAAGCGGCTCTCAACTCGAAAAGGAATCTGGCGAACTCTCCGAGGAGGAAACTGGATCTGACTTTTTTCTCCTGCTCAAAGCCCTCCGGTTTGCGGAGCGGGCGCAGTTCGACGTGCGACGGTGCGAGGCGGCCGGGATTCATGCAGGTGCCGCGCGGGAAGCGGCAGCCCTCGTAAAACAGTTTTTACAAATCGCTACGGCCGAAAATCTTTATACCTCCCATTCAAACCCGGATCCGGAGGCGGTCAGGCGCTGCGTGCTTGCCGGCTTTCCCGACCAAGTGGCTATCCGCATGGACGCGGGCACGCTGCGTTGCGCCCTGGTGCATGGGAGACGCGGCGTGTTGGCGAGGGAAAGTGTGGTCCAAAATGCACCGCTGCTCGTGGCTTGCGAAGTCCGCGAGGTGGAGGCGCGCGGGGCGGAGCGGCAGGTGCTATTGACGCTCGCCACCGCGGTGCGCGAGGAATGGCTCAGAGAGCTGTTTCCATCGGGCTTTGAGGAGCGCACAGACGTTTCCTTCGACACAACCCAAAGGCGTGTCGTCGCCAAGCAAATCGTCCGCTTTCGCGACGTTCTCTTGCGTTCGAAGGATACGGACCGCGTGCCGCTCGACGCCGCCGCTGGATTGCTGGCTTCGGAAGTGGAGGCTGGACGTTGTCCGTTGAAAAACTGGGATGACGCTGTGGATCAATGGATCGCCCGTGCCAACCTGGTAGCCCATTGGTTTCCAGAGCAGGCCCTGCCATCCATCACGGCTGCGGATCGGCGGATGCTCGTGGAGCAAATCTGTCACGGGGCGATCAGCTACAAAGACATCAAGGAAAGACCCGTTTGGCCCATTGTGAAAAGCTGGCTTTCTGACGCACAAGCTGCTTTTGTTGAGCGATTAGCACCGGAACGAGTCGAGATGCCCAATGGCAAAAAGTTCAAGGTTGTCTACGCCGCGAAAGCCTCCCCGACCATCGCCGTCCGGATTCAGGATCTCTATGGCGTGGAAGGTGAACTGCGGGTGGGAGGCGGTCGCGTCGCTCTGGTCATCGAGGTGCTGGCGCCCAACCAAAGACCGATACAAGTGACCCAGAACTTGTCCAATTTTTGGAAGGAAAGTTATCCGAAAATCAAGCAGGAGCTCCAGCGCAAGTACCCTAGGCACGAATGGCGCTGAACCGCCGCGCACCTCCTGTGGGGCTTCAGCACGGCCGGCTATTTGCGGGCCACGCCCGTCTGCTCACTCCTCATGTTTTGGAAGGGCACGCTTTGCACAACCTCCCGCACAAGGTCGGCCAGCCGCCCTTGGTTGTAATCCATGCGGTCAAGAAGGTTTGAAATGGTCGGAATGTCGGAGGCCTCCATGCCCCGGCCGAGGGCGTAGGTGAGGATCTTCTCCACCAAGCAGCGGTAGAAATCATGTTTGCGCTCTGTGGACAAGATGCCGACGAGTTCTGCCAGGCTGTTGAACTTCTCACCCGTGATCAACTCGCCGGATTCATCTACAGGGCTGTCATTGATGACATCACGGTGCATTCCCATGGCATTAAAGCTTTCCAGCGCCAGTCCCAGGGGATCCATCCGTTTGTGGCAGGACGCGCACAACGCGTCGCTGCGGTGCAACTCCATGAGCTGCCGCATGTTCATTTTCGCCGTGTGTTTCACGCTTTCCAGCGCAGGGATGTTCGGTGGCGGCGGCGGCGCAGGGGTTCCCAGGAGGTTTTCCAGCACGAACTGTCCGCGCTTAACGGGGGAGGTCCTGGTCGGGTTGGACGTCACCACCAGAAAACTGCCGTGGCTCAGCAAGCCCTGCCTGTGCGCATCCTCAGGCAGTTCCACTTTGCGCATTTCTTGCCCCTTAACGCCTCGAATCCCGTAATACGCAGCCAGCGGCTGGTTCAGAAAAGTGTATTTGGCGGAGAGCAACTCCTCCGCAGGGAGATTTTGCCGCAGGATGTACTGAAAAAAACCTTCGGTTTCCAACCGCATCGCCTCCCGGAGCTTGTAGTTAAAAACTTTTTCCGCCTCGTCCCCCTTGTGAACCCCGAGAATCACCCGGGGCTGGATGGGAACGAGGGCCGCATCGCGGGATTGCAACCACTGGCCCACAAAATTACGCACAAACCGCCCACCCTTCGGATCCTGCAGCATTCTTTGAACCTGCTCCGGCACCTGCGCCCTTAGCTTTCGACTGGCAGCGAGTTCCAAGAGCGTCGCATCGGGTGTCGAGCTCCAGAGAAAGTAGGACATCCGAGAGGCAAGAGCGTATTCATCGATAGGAACGCTGCTGCCATTTTTCGCACCGGCGGGCTGGATTTCAGCGCGAAATACAAACCGCGGCGCGGCGAGAACTGCAGAAAAAGCAGTCTTGATCCCCTCCTCAAAAGTGTCCTCCGCCACGCCCAAGGCGGTCAGCTTGTCCAGCGTCTGTTCGTCCACAGGCCTCCGGAACGCACGGTCCGCAAACGAACGGATCAATGCCCGCAGGTAGTCCCGACGCGCCTCCGCAGCGGGCGGTGGCGGACCCTCCGGCACCAGCATTGCACCAACTGGATTGCCTGCTTTGAATGTCAGCTCCACGATGGTTTCCGCAGACTTGAGATACTTTTCCAAATGGATGGGCGACAAATTCAAGACCGCGCCGATCGTGTCAAAACCATACCCCGTGTCGTCGGCAGGAAAGTGGTCCTCCACCAAGTAGTCAACTCCGGTAAGGTCCTTGATCGTGTTGCGGTACTCTTCACGGTTGAGACGCCGGATGGTACCCTTGCCCGGATCCGGATGAGCAGGATCAAGGCGCAGCGCGGAACGCACCACCCAGTCCCGGAGTTTGCTGCGTTCTTCTTTTGAAGGGCGGGGTTTGTCAGAAGGCGGCATCAATTCGGCATCCAAATTGCGCCAAACAGAAAACCACATGTTACGTTCGGCGTCCGGATCCAAGGCACCCTGATCGAGTGCGACGCCTCCCTTCTTTGACCCTTCGCCGTGGCAGTCAAAGCAGTATTCAACGAGCTGCGGAGGCAACGAAGCGCGCGCTGGAACCGCTCGCAGAAGCTCACCAGCGAGCAGGAACACGCCACAAACGGTGAACTGGCATAAATTGCGAATCAAAGGCGGCTGCATGGTATCGGGTTGAGTTCAAAGCGTAGCATTTCTTAGCACCCGTGCACCACCCTCAAAGCAGACGAACTAGGTTGACCGCGCAATGCAATGGCGGAGGAAACGTCATTTCGATGACTTTTAATGCTGAATCTGGGGGGTGCGCCCAAAAAATTCCCTGGCCGACGAAAATTCAGACTCGTAACTGAATGAAGAGGCTTCTCTCCGCGTTCGATTGTGTTTAACAAAGAACTTCCCCATGAAAGTGCTTCTTACTTCTTTGATGTTCGGACTTTTTGCCATGACAGCTACCTCCGCGGAAACAGTTGCGCCTACAACGGAACGGATCACCTTTGGAGGGGGCTGTTTCTGGTGTATCGAGGCAGTGTTCCAGCGCCTCAAAGGCGTCACCGGCGTTGTCAGCGGATACGCCGGAGGTAAGAATGAAAACCCGACCTACAAGCAGGTTTGCACTGGCGAAACGGGCCACGCTGAGGTCGTTCAAATTGAATTTCAGCCCGCCGTCATTTCCTACGAGAAATTAATGGAAGTATTCTGGGCTGCGCATGATCCGACGACGCTCAACCGGCAGGGCGCCGATGCTGGGACGCAGTACAGATCTGTGGTCTTTTACGAAAATGCCCGCCAAAAAGAGCTCACAGAGAAATCCAAGGCCACTGCTCAGAAGGATTTTATGGCTCCCATCGTGACGGAGATTTCGCCCCTGCCAAAATTCTACAAAGCGGAAGACTATCATCAGAATTACTACAACTTGAACGGCGCAAAAAACGGGTACTGTTCTGTGGTGATTACCCCAAAATTGCAGAAGCTTCTCCACAAAGGCTTAATTGAAGAACATCCCGCGAAATGAGTGATATTTTAACGGGCGCACAAAAACGGGCGCTGAAATCACAGGCGCAGCGTTTGGACGCTGTGGTGCGTGTTGGGCAGGCTGGTGTCACCGAGGCGGTTGTTGCCAGTCTCGACGACGCGTTGGCGAGGCACTCTTTGGTAAAGGTGCGTTTCGCGGGTTTCAAGGAGGAGCGTCGCTCTCTAGCCCCGCAACTTGCGCAGGACACCCGCAGTGCGCTGGTTCAGCAGGTGGGCAACGTGGCGGTGTTTTACCGGCAGGGCGCAGCCGCCTAAGCCGCCGCCTCCGCCTAAGCCTCCGCGAAAGCGCGCCCTCCAGAGCGCCCGTAGGCCGGGCCACCGAAAGCAAACCATTGAGGTCACCGTCCGTGTTGCAAAGGACCCCCATTCGGGGCGATATTTGTCCCTTGCCTCATATGATTCCGGACCCGAGCTCCAAATACCGCGCCTTTCCACCCGTCTCTCTGCCAGACCGCCAGTGGCCTAGCCGCACCCTGACGCACGCGCCCGTCTGGTGCAGCGTAGACCTGCGCGATGGAAATCAGGCTCTGGCGGTTCCGATGAACGTTTCGCAGAAGCTGGAGCTTTTCGACGCTTTGGTGCGATGCGGGTTTAAGGAAATCGAAGTCGGTTTCCCCGCAGCCTCCAACACGGAATTTGCATTCATGCGCCGTCTCATCGAAGACGGCCGGATTCCCGAGGACGTCACCGTGCAGGTCCTTGTACAGGCGCGGGAGGATCTCATCCAGCGCACCGTCGAGTCCCTCAAGGGCGTGCGCAAAGCAATCATCCACCTGTATAATTCCACCTCGCCCGCCCAGCGCCGCATTGTTTTTGGCCTCGAAAAACCGCAAATTGTCGAAATGGCACGCAAGGGAACCCGGTGGATCAAGGAACGCCTCCCCCAACTCGCGGGCTCCGATATCCGGCTTGAATATTCCCCGGAGAGTTTTTCCGCAACGGAGATCGATTTCTCCGTCGAGATTTGCCGGAGCGTCATCGAAGCGTGGGAGCCCACTCCGGAGAGGAAGATTATCTTGAACCTTCCCGACACCGTGGAAGTCGCCATGCCGAATGTTTATGCGGATCAGATTGAGTGGTTTTGCCGCCACATTGGGAACCGCGATTCTCTGATCATCAGCCTTCATACCCACAACGACCGCGGCACAGGCACGGCCGCCACCGAACTCGGACTCCTGGCTGGCGCTGACCGTGTCGAGGGCACGCTGTTTGGAAATGGGGAGCGCACCGGCAACCTCGACATTATCACGGTGGCGCTGAATCTGTATATGCACGGGGTTGCCCCGGGCCTGGACTTCTCGAACATGAGTGCATTGCGCGAGGTGTATGAGCGCTGCACGGGAATGCACGTTCCTCCCCGCCATCCGTATTCCGGTGAACTTGTTTTCACCGCCTTTTCCGGTTCGCACCAGGATGCCATTCGCAAAGGCCTTGCAGAGTGGCAGGGAAAAGGACCCGGGGCGGTTTGGGACATCCCCTATCTGACCATCGATCCCTCCGACCTAGGCCGCGAATACCGGGAGGTGATCCGCGTTAACAGCCAGTCCGGCAAGGGCGGCGTCGCCTATCTTTTGGAGAGCCAATTTGGCATAGAACTTCCCAAGGATCTGCAACGCGAATTCGGCCCCCTCGCAAATGATGCGGTGGATTCACTCGGCCGCGAGGTCACTGGCACCGAGCTGAAGGCAATGTTCTGGCGCGAGTACGTAGAACGGCGCACCCCGTTAGAGTTGCACCACTTCCACGCCGACGGCGTGGACGGCTCCTTCCGCTGCCGTGCCAGCCTGCTGCAAGATGGAGGCGAGATCAAAGTCAGCGGGGAGGGCAACGGTCCCATCGCGGCTTTTGTAAACGCGCTCACGGCGACAGGCATCCCGCCATTTGAGGTTGTCGATTATCGTCAGGCGGCCTTGGGCAGCGGCACGGAGGCCAGTGCCATTTCCTTCATCCGGATACGCACCAATGACGGTCGCCTCGTTTGGGGGGCGGGCGTGAATACGCACATCCAACTTGCCTCGATCGAAGGCGTCATCAGTGCTCTCAATCGAGCCTCGCTGTAAAAATCTCAACCCGGTTTTTCCCATGCCGTTCCGCGTTTGCAAATCCTTCGAGATCGAAAACGGCCACATGCTGTCGAAGCATCCCGACAAATGTCGCTTCCCACATGGGCACACCCGCAAGGTCGAATGTATTCTTTCCGCCGACACGCTCGACTCCAACCAGATGGTTTGTGACTTCAAGGTCGTCAAAGGGCTCATCGGCGATTTTCTGGAAACTTACGACCATGCGCTTTGCATGAATACGGATGACCCGCAATTCGCCCACTTCAAACAAGTCTACGGCGACCGGGTCATCGGTTTTCCACACCTCGACCCGACTACCGAGTTGCTTGCGCAGACCATCTTCGAACACCTGCGAGCCAGCCTCGCGGAATATGTGGCCGGCCCTCCATCGAGCTATCCGGTGCGAGCGTCCGTCCGTCTGGAAAAAATCCGGGTTTGGGAAACCTCCTCCTCCTGGGCGGAATACTCGGAATAGCCTGTTCAAGGGTGTTGGCGGCGGGTTTGTGGCTAAGAAACTCACGGCACCGGACTCGATCTTACTGTGCGCGCTTTGCGGTCATTGGCTTTATTCTTTTTAACAATCGGTCTCCCGGGGGCCGCTTGTCTGGTCTTGCTCTGGCCTCCCCAGTCTCTGGGATCTGAGGGGTCCGTGGCCGGTGTGCCTTCAAACGGCGCCGCAATTTACGAAAAGACCTGCGCTGAATGTCACGGCAAGCAGGGCGAGGGTGTTCATGGAAAATGCGATGAAGTTCTGGCGGGCAACCGGAGCGTTTCGGCGCTCACTCGCCTCATTTCAAAAACAATGCCTGAGGGGAACGAGGGTTCTTGTGTGGGTCCCGACGCCGAGGCGGTCGCGCAATACATCTTCAACGCGTTTTACTCCCCCGCTGCCCAAGCGCGCGTCCGACCGGTTCCTGAAACCCTCTCCCACTTGACCGTCACGCAGTACCGGAATTCCGTGGCAGACTTGCTCGGACGATTCCGGCCCGGGTTTGATCGGCCCGTCGGCACCGAACACGGACTACGAGGCTTCTACACCGGCTTCGCCATCCCAACCCAGGAGGAGTTGGCCGAGGCTAAGACTGCGAAAAAAATAGATAGAAACGCCCGCAAACAGGAAAAATTCGACCGCGTGGACACCGCGCTCACCTTTCACTTTGGAGCCGACAGTCCAAACGTGGAAAAAATGATTCCCGATGAATTTAATATCCGCTGGACAGGGTCTATCGTTGTTCCGGAAACCGGCAGCTACGAGTTTGTGGTGCGGACAGAAAACGGAGTGCGTCTGTGGATTAACGAGCCGGAGGAACCGCTCATTGACTCTTGGGTGGCACCAGGACCTCAGGTGAGGGAGGAGAAAAAAAGCATTTTTCTGCTCGGCGGAAGAACCTACCGGATGGCGCTTTCTTTTTTCAAATTCAAAGACAAAAGCGCTTCGCTAGACGTCCTCTGGAAGCCGCCGCACGGGATTCTTGAACACATCCCGGTGGGGCGCTTTATGCCCCAGGAGATCCCGGTGAATATGGTTGTGAAAACGGCGCTCCCCGCAGACGACCGCAGTGCTGGATACGAGCGTGGAACAACAGTTTCCAAAGAATGGGACCAAGCCACCACCACCGCAGCGCTCGAAGTTGCGGCACACGTGGAGACCGCGTTGGACAACCTTTCGGGAAGCAAATCAACCGCACCTGACCGCGTCGTAAAACTCCAAGCATTCGCCCAGCGTTTTGTGGAAGCCGCCTTCCGCCGTCCGCTCGACGCCGAACAAAAAGAGCGGCTCATCACGCGCGTCTTCAATTCCGCACCCACCCCTACCCTCGCAGTGAAGCGGTTGGTGTTGTTCGCTCTGAAGTCTCCACGGTTCCTTTACCCCGAACTCGCTCACGAAGGAACCCATGACGACTTTGCCATCGCGACGAGGCTTGCTTTGGTTTTGTGGGACTCTATTCCGGACGCGCCCCTTGCAAAGGCAGCGGCCGAGGGAAGACTACGCACTCGCGAACAGATTCAGAAGGAAACCGAACGAATGCTCTCAGACGCTCGCACCCGGACGAAGCTCAATGGTTTTTTTGAGCAGTGGCTCGATACGGAGCGCGCGGAGCACGCGGCCAAGGACTCCGTCCTGTTCCCTGAATTTGACGATGCTCTGCGGGCTGATTTGCGCGAATCGTTGCACCTGTTTCTTGATGAAATTGTCTGGGGTGAAAACTCCGACTACCGGGCGCTGCTCCAGGCCGATCATCTCTGGCTCAATGCAAGGCTTGGCCGCGTGTATGGCAAACCGGTGGAGAGTGGCGGGTTTGAGCGAGTGGTGCCCGAAATTGGCCGCCGTTCAGGAGTCCTAACGCACCCATATTTGCTCTCCGCACTCGCTTACAACCGGACAACATCCCCAATACACAGGGGTGTGTTTTTGAGCCGGAGTATCGTGGGTGTGAATCTCAAAAACCCCGCCGTAGCCGTGGCCTTCGAGGATGCCAAGTTTGATCCCAGCCTCACGATGCGCGAAAAAGTTTCCTCACTGACAAAAAACACCGCCTGTGCGGGTTGCCACGGAGTGATTAACCCGCTGGGATTCACCCTCGAAAATTTCGACGCCCTCGGCCGCTGGCGCACTCAGGAAAACAAAAAACCGGTGGATGCCGCTGTGGATTTCGACGCAGAAGAAGGCGTCTCTCTGCATTTTTCAGGGGCAGTTGATGTGGCAAACCATGCGGTAAACAGTGCTCATGCCCACGAATCTTTTGTAACGCAGCTTTTTTTATACGCGGTCAAGCAACCCCCGGCCGCCTTTGGCGTGGAAACCATTTCTAAACTGAAGACTCGCTTTGTATCCGACCAGTTTCACATCCGTAAACTACTCGCCGAAATTGCCCTCACTCACGCCGGCGCAAATCTTTCCAAGGACGAGCCCAAAATTGCTGGCCATTGACTGCGGCCGGTTTTACTCCAACCTCATTCCAACCCTCTTTTTAAAGTGACCCACCTCAACCGCCGTCAATTTCTTCGCAACCTCGGAGTTTCCGCTGCGACGCTTCCCTTTCTTGCAGGCCTCCCCAGCCTTTCGGCGGCGGCGGTTTCGCAAAAGCCGCGGCGCTTGGTGATTGTGTTTTCCCCAAACGGAACACTGCCCGGCGAATTCTGGCCCGAAGAAGAGGGGGAAGATTTCGAGTTTAAATCGATCCTCCAACCCTTGGAGCCGTTCAAGAAACAAACCCTTATTTTAAAAGGCGTCTACAATAAGATCCGAGGGGATGGCGACAATCACATGCGGGGAATGAGCTGCCTGCTTACAGCCGACAATCTTCTTCCAGGCAACATCATGGGCGGAGGCGGAGCGCCAGCCGGTTGGGCGAGTGGTATTTCGGTGGATCAAGAAATCAAAAAGGCGCTCCAGTCCCAACCCGAGACCAAAACCAGGTTTGGCTCTTTAGAGTTTGGTGTGGCTGTTCCAAACCGCGCGGATCCCTGGACCCGGATGAGTTACCTCGGGCCAAACCAACCCGTGGCCCCCTTGGACGATCCCTACCAGATGTTCTCCAAAATGTACGGGCAGATGAAGGATAAGGCCAGCCTAGTCAGCATACTCGACGACGTGAAAAGCGATTTGCACCGCGTCTCCCAAAAGCTGAGCGCCCGCGACAAGCAGATGCTGGAAGAGCACCTAACCCTGGTGCGGAGCATGGAAGCCGAACTTAAGGCGCCGGTTCAATCGGTGGCGCATCCGATGCCCGATTTGGATCCCGGCATCGAGCTTGTCAACGACAACACGCCGCAGATCAGCCGGATGCAAATCAACCTTCTGGTCAATGCACTCTCTAACGACATGGCGCGCGTGGCCACTTTCCAATTCATGAGGAGCGTGGGCCAGGCGCAAATGCGCTGGCTTGGAGTCGAAGAAGGCCACCATTCGCTCTCCCACGATCCGGACGACAACAAGGAATCCTTTTCAAAACTTCAGAAAATCAACACCTGGTTTTGCGGAGAGTTCGCTTATCTCGCCAAGCGCCTGGCTGAAACCCCCGAGCCTTCAGGGGACGGCTCCCTCCTAGATAACACGCTGCTCGTATGGACTAACGAACTTGGGAAGGGCAACAGTCACACGCTCGACAACATTCCTATCGTCATGGTGGGCGGGGGCGGCGGATTTAAAATGGGCCGCTCCCTCAAGCTGGACAACGTCGCGCACAACCGGCTCTGGCTGACGATCGCACATGCCATGGGCCATACCGGGCTGCAAACCTTTGGGAAGGCCGACCTGTGCGACGGGGGTCTCATTTCCCTCTCCTAGGTTGCCGGCTAGATGCAATTCAAAGATCAGTTCTCTGGTTCTGGCTGGCTTAGACGCCGGGGTTGAAACAATGATGGAAGAGCCTTAGCGCAAAATTTTTATGGACGATTTCATCTCTCTCAAACGCGCCGTTGAAGCGACCCAAATTCCCAGCGGACAGGTGCTCATGCTTCCCGAAGGGACCGTCGTCACCATCACCCAGTCTCTTGGGGGTGCCTACACGGTGCATGCCTCGGTTGGAGGGCTTTATCGTATCACCTCTCAAGACGCCGATGCACTCGGGTTAGAGGTCGCCCAAGCGCCTTCTATCGCTGAAGGCCCATTCAGTGAGGAGCTCGTTTGGGAGGCGCTAAGAGAGGTCTACGATCCCGAAATCCCCGTCAATATCGTGGATCTCGGGCTGGTCTACAGCCTCAAGGAGGAACCGGTGGAGGGAAGTGGGGACGCACGCAAAGTCACGGTCGAGATGACCCTGACGGCTCCGGGATGCGGAATGGGCCCCTCGCTTGCGGCGGAGGCGCGGCAGCGTATCTCGGCACTGCCGGGCGTAGCCGAGGCGGACGTGCACCTCGTGTGGGATCCACCATGGGGCCCCGACCGGATCTCTCCCGCAGGGCGCTCCAAGCTTGGGATCGACTGATTCACGACCTTGGAATGCGAACGGGTGGAGGCTGCCGTCAAGGTGATTTGATACCCCATGCATTCGGAAGAACACTAGTGTAGTTTGAACCCATGAGAACGCTTTTAAACATCCTTTGGTTGGTGTGCGGGGGGGCCCTCAATGCGCTGCACTGGTACTTGGTCGGAGTTTTAACGGCGGTCACCATCGTAGGTCTACCATGGACTCGCGCCTGTTTTACACTCGGGACGTTTTCACTCTGGCCCTTCGGCCGTCAAATGGTGGCGAGAGAAAGAGTAACGGGCAGGCTCGATCTTGGCACCGGATGCTTGGGAACCGTCGGCAACGTGTTATGGCTACTTTTTGCGGGATGGCACCTTGCACTGGCGCACCTTGTTTTGGCGGCCGGTTGCGCCATCACCATCATTGGAATCCCGTTTGCCTTTCAACATCTGAAACTCGCCATCGCTTCCCTCATGCCCATCGGCATGACGGTGGTGGAAGTACCTTGATTTTAGCGGTTTAAACTTCCAGGGCGTGTCTCGGCTCAACCCATGCACTGACAGGCTGGTGCAGGCCGCCAAAGCGCTTCGGTGCTTAAACTTTTTACTTTTTATCTGAGCGAGACGGATAGGAGAGTCGCTGCACCCTGCCTTCTAACTCATCAACGGTGTGCGTCAGCAGATCCTTGGGGTAACGCTTGGCGTATTGCTCTGCCCGATTACCCTCCGATTGACGCTCTGAAGCGTCTGTCCCAATAGCCGCCTTCATCGCAGGGAGGACTGGGCGGGCAGCCTCGCCCAACTGAGCAAGGATGTTGGCCGTTTGTAATACAACCGCGCCCACCCCTGTTTGTGCGAGACCCTCTTCAAAAATTGGGCGGGCTACATCCCATTGACCGAGCCGCGCCAGCGCGTCGGCAGAGGTGAGACGGACTGGCCAGGACGCATCTCCGAGGTGCTTTAGCAACGCAGGCTGCGCAGGCGTGGCCCTTTCACGGAGCATCGCACAGCCCTGTGCCGCCCACCAGCGCATCGCCTCGTTGTTGTCTTCCAAGGCCGCGATGAACCGCGGCAAATGGATCGGATTTCTCTCCGATGCCAGATTCGCGAGCTCAACCACCCGCTCCAACGGATACGCTCCAGGTCTGCGAGACGCGTCATATCCCTCCAGCGCCGACCCCTCCGGAATGAAGCCGTTATCAACAACGGCGAGGGTGTGGCTCAGCAGAGCGGCACGCATCCTTTCAAGTGTGGTACGGCATGCTTCGACGGAGGCGAGATTGCGCACATTGTCCGGGTCGGAGGACATGTCGTAAAGTTCCTCGGCGGGTTTTTCTCCCCAAAACATCGCCGTCTCCGTTGTGAGCTTACCCTCGCGGGCGACGCGCGCCCAAGACTGGTAACCTCGCGCTTTGAACATGTAAGCAAGAGGCTGGACGTAATTGAGATCGGGGCGATAGTTGCGAATGTATAACCAGCGCTTGTCCATGACGGAACGAATCATGTCGTAGCGTTCGTCCATACGATCGCGGGTGCAGTAGACAAACTCGTTGGGCTCTCCTTTTGCCGGCCCGGCAAAAGCGCGTCCTTGGATGTAGTCTGGGATTTTTACGCCCGCCAAAGACAACACAGTGGCTCCAAAATCTACAAAGCTAACCGGGTCCGATATTCGGGATCCCGGGGCCGCCGGGGCGAGGTGCCGCCACTTTGGGGGGAAGTAAACAATCAACGGGACGTGCGTGCCGCTTTTTTGAAGGAAACGTTTGCTTCGAGGAAGAACACCCCCGTTGTCACCGTAGTAAAAAACGATCGTATCCGCGGCGAGCCCACTTTTTTCAAGTTGTTCGAGTTTTTCGGCCACGTGCGAATCCATGAGTCGGATCCGGTCGTAATAACGGGCCCAATCCGCACGGATTTCGGGGGTGTCGGGTTGGTAAGGCGGTATCCGGACCTTGTGCGGGGGCGTCGGCTCAAACCCGTCGACCGGGCTTTCTGCTGGAAACAGGCAGCTTTCGTGCGTGGTTTCATCGTTGAAGACGGAGAAGAAAGGCTGCTTGGGGTCGGGCCGGCGAAGATAGTGGGCGCTTTTGCCGGACTCATCCCAGGTTTGAGCTGGGTCAATGGGAGAATTGTAATCGGTCTTCGCGTTGTTGGTTGCGAAGTACCCAGCCGCCCTGAGAAGAGATGGGAACCCATGAAGCCAGGCGGGAATTTTTCCCTGCGCGCGCATGTGCCCAGCTGGCCCGCAGGACACGCTGTGCATGCCAGTGATGAGGGCGAACCGGGAGGGAGCGCAGACGGGTTGCGCGAAACAGCGCTCAAAGAGCACACCTTGTTTGGCAAGTTTATCGAGGGTGGGACTGTTCGCGAAAGTATCCCCATACGCGCCCAAAAAGGGGTTGTTATCTTCGCTGACGAGCCAGAGGATATTGGGGCGTTCCTGCAATTCGGCGGTCGCACGGGTAGAGAACACCGCCCCCGAAAAAAGAAGGGCGGCAAACAAGAGGAAAGGGCGCATGGGTGGTTTTCTAGGGGTGTGAAGGGCGCTCAGTTCGGGAGCGGCCCGAATTGAAAGGTTCCCGCAGTCAAAGGTGTGTGTCCAGCAGTGGGGTTTTCGGAGCATTCCAAAAATTGTGTGGAATTCGGGTTAGGGCTGGCGGTCATTTCCTCGTGGAGAAGCTTTTAAAGCGCCGAGATCTGCGTGTCTTTTCAAGGGTACGGCACCTTCTGAGTATTCGTAAGTGGGGGGGTATGAAAACAAAACTCCGCAAACTGGCGTCGTTGGAACGGGGAAATTTTTTCTGAAGCGATTTGGTAGCCACTCTATAAAGCCAACTTTACCTTCACATCAGCTCAACCACTTAACAGAGTCGATTCCGAAAAGACCAACCCTGCGCACTGGGTATGGCGTCCCCAGGAAAAGGTGAGCATCAGCGCTCGGGAGAAGAGCCGAAAACGGCCGCATCACCGCGGAGCAACCCTCCCTGCTCTTATCCTATTGGACGTGTTTTCTATCGTTGCGGCAATTTCACTCAGCCCCAACACTCTTGAACCATGAGTTCTGTCACCTCTATCCTAACCCATCCTGGAAGCTCGCATAAGGATGAGTTGCTGGCTTGCAGCCTATTGCTGGCACTGTACCCGGTTCCGATTCAGCGGAGAGAACCAACCCCGAATGATCTGGAAGACCCCCACTGCTGCGTTGTCGACGTAGGGCACCAACACGACCCGGAGTTTCGGAATTTCGACCACCACCAATTTCCCAAAGAGCATCCACCCACTTGCTCCCTCTCTTTGGTGCTCCAGCACATCAACCTTTATGAGGATGCGCTGCAATTTTGTGACTGGCTTAAATCCGCAGAGTGGTTCGATTGCCGAGGCCCTCTGAGCACTGCGAATTGGTTGGAAATCAGCCCAAACGTCCTCTCTAAACTCGTTTCTCCGATAGACATTACCCTCTTAAAGCGGTTTTCAGCGGTGTCCCGCCTCGATCCAGGACAACCCCTTTGGGAGGTGATGAAGATGGTGGGCGAAGATCTCTTGGACTACTTAAGAGGCCTACGGCGGCGCCTTGATTTTATTGGTAAACACGCGGTCATCTGGACTCTGGACCTGGCAGGGAAGCCCGCGAAATTTTTGTTTCTTCCGCGCATTGACCCCCTCCCGGAGGACTCCTCAATGGGGGTCGATCGCTATGTCGAAATGAACGGCCTCGCTGCTGAATTAGTGGGGACCATCACACCTGACCGTCGTAGCGCGGGGTACGGCTTGTCTCGTTATCGAGACAATGCGCGCCTTGATTTCTCGCAACTAGAAGCACATCCCGCAGTGCATTTTACGCACGCCCGCGGCTTTATTGCCAAAACCTCCTCCACGGATATTCAGCAACTGAAAGAGCTACTGTCCCTCGCTGCCGTTAAAACCGATTGAAATAGGACTCAGAGGTGGCTGGGCGGCGTTTTGATGTGGTCGTCCATCCCCAGATGGACGCGGAAGCTCCAGGGGCGCGATTCTCGATGTGCTGCGGCCTCGCCCCTCTCCCTACCGCCAAAAAAATCGGCGTTTTCTTCGTCATCTTTTTCGCAGTGCTAAAAAATGCGTTGATCGCTTTGAAACGAATCCTGATTTTCAGTCGGTTGTTTCAGCTCTCCCATCGGACCCGCGAATTTCAGATCGGCGACCACATTTCCCTCGATCAAATGTTGTGTCACAATTCTCTCAATATTTTCAGGGGTGCAATTCTGGTACCAAACTCCCTCAGGATAAACCACCGCCACAGGCCCGCTGAGGCAGACGCGCAAGCATTCGACCTTGCTGCGTTGGATCCCGCCTTTTTCGGACAGGCCGAGTTGTTTAAGCCGCGTCTTTAACGTGTCCCATGCCGCTCCCGCTGTCTCGCTCGCGCAGCACGTTTGTTCGGGAGCTCGGACACACATGAAAATATGTTTCTTTGTCTGCGGGATACCGAGCTTTTCCGTGACGGAGGCGAGGGGTTTTGTATTCATAAATAAACAGGGTTCACCGGCTGGGCATTCGCCAACAGTCCCACCTTAAAAAGCAAGATACGGCCATCAAAAAGCAATACCGACGATACTGTGGCAACAAGGCCCGACGCTACGGGAAGCGTCATATCCAATCGAGCCTTAGTCTGCTTACCGTGCTCTGCGGATCAGCTGCATCGTTTTTTCGGGACGAAAGACTGCGCTTGATTGAGAGCTCCTGACCCCGAGGCTGCGGCGGGAACCGTGCAGGCTTTTTGACGGAGAAGGAGGCCGGTCGTGTTCTGTGAATCACACGCCGCTATTGAAACGAGGCCGGCCAATAAAGAGTGTCGACACTTAAGGATTGACTCGAAGTGTCGACACTTTAGATCTCTCTCAATGCCGCACTCCGCCAAACCACCCGCCCTGAACCCGCGCAGAAACCTTGCCGGAGAGGTTCTGCTCGCCCTCCGGGCTGAGATCATTTCAGGCCATCTTCAGCCAGGAGACGCCCTGGCTGAACCCGTCCTTGCCAAACAGTTTGGATCGAGCAGGGCGCCGGTGCGTGAGGCGCTGATCGAACTCGAACGTGAGGGGCTGGTCCAATTTGAGCTGACAGGCCGAACCAAGGTACGCACCCTTACGGAGCAGGACTTCGACGAAATAAGAGACGCTCGCGTCGCGTTGGAAAGCATGGCCGCGCGTCGGGCAAGCGCAACGTGGGCTCCCGAGGACTCCACGTGCCTCGAGCAAAACATTGCCCGCCAGGCCAAGGCGTCAACCCTCGCGGAGCTCAGTCGGTTAGACGTCGAATTCCACGAATACGTCATGCGTCTGGCGGCCAACACTCGGCTGCTCACCCTCTGGCAGAGCATCCGATGGCAATTTGAAATGTGCTTAGCGTCTACCCACCGTCTGCAGCAAACGCTCGCCTGCAGACCGCACCAAATCACAGTCAGCTCCCACCGCCACCTTCTCACTGCCCTCGCTTCGGGAAAGCCAGAAGTAGCGGCCCAAAAAATGGCTCTCCATATCGAAAGCTCCATGGAGTGGTCGCCCTCGGAAATCTCCACGGCAGACCACCTGACCGGACTTGCCACGGAAACCCACCGCCGCTGATGAAAAGACCTGTCCAGCGCGGCGCATCACACGCCCCATTTTCGCTGCAGTCCCTGCTGCTACGAATCATCCCTGTGATGCTTGCGTGCGCGAGCGTTCCTGCCGCGGCGGCTGAAAACGACGTCCAACTCTCTAAATCCTACGCAGGACAAATCCATCCGCTCCTCGTCAAGACATGCGGAAAATGCCACGGCAAAACGCCAAAGGACAACGACCTCGATCTCGCAGGCCTCTCCACGGCGGAGTCCCTCTTTGCAAAGCCAGCCGTCCTTGCCGACGTCGCCGGACGCCTTTTGGACGGCGACATGCCGCCGCGGAAGGCCACACAGCCGACGCAAGCCGAGCGGGAACAACTGCTCAACTGGGTCCAGAGCGCTCTCGATTTCACAGCCTCCGCAAAGGCCGGCGACCCGGGCCCCGTCACGCTTCGCCGCCTCACCAACAACCAGTACGACAATGCGATACGTGACCTCACCGGCGTGGACATGCGGCCCACGCTGGCCGGCGCATTTCCCCCGGACAGTGTCGGCGGCGAAGGCTTTGCAAACGTCGGAGAGGCCATGCCCATGAACCCTGGGTTGGTAGAACGCTATCACGATGCCGCCCGCTACGTGGCGGCGCGCGCGGTGCTGCTGCCCACGGGTCTCCGCTTCTCCCCATCACCCGAACGGCCCGATTGGACGGCGGAGGCGGAGGAGGCTCTGCGCGGTTTTCATTCCCGGCATGCTGGAGCCAAAGGCGAGCCGCCCCTGGAGAAACACCTCGCCGCAACCCTCAAACATCGCGAGCGGCTCCTTCGCGGCGGTCCTGCTGAGATCGCGGCGGTGGCAGCGGAGGAGAGGCTGAATACAACCTACCTCGCCACGCTTTGGACCGGACTCAGCGCTCCGCTGGGCGCGTTGCCAGCAGCGGAAATCGAGGCACTCACTAAAGAATGGCAGCAGAAAACGGCTCAGGCGGAGGGAGAAAAGCAGCGAAAACAGGCCGTCATCCAATCGGCAAGACGCAATATTGATTCTCATTGGACTTCTTCAAAACGTCTCCTTGCGCAGTCGAAGGTGGTCGAAGGCGGTTCCGTTCCGTTCGAGCAAAAGGTGACCGTTCAGCCCGGCGAGTTGCTGCTCCTTTCCGTTCTGCCGAACGAAAGTTACGGAGCCGACAGCACGCTGCTCGAGTGGTCGATCCGCGAAACAGGCGGCGAGCAACGAAAGTGGAACATCTCGGATTTGGTTCCGAATCTGTTGAAGGGAAACCCCTGGCTCGATATGCACGAGGCGCGCTGGAGCTTTCTCGAAACGACCTCGACCCCAACCTTCCTCACGGATCGACGAGTCGGCATCTCAGGGCGGCCCGAATTGAAATCGTGGAGCCTCGGCTCGGAGCCTTCGGTCTTTGTGAACTCGGCCTCTGAGGACGCGCGGGTTTGGACAAAACTGCGCGCGCGCTCGGTTTTCGTGCATCCCGGACCGAAACGGCCCGTGTCGATTGCTTGGACGAGTCCCATCGCTGGCGAGTTGGTGCTCACGGGTCTTGTCGCCGATGCGCATCCCGGCGGCGGCGATGGAGTCTCGTTTGAGTTGACGCATCTCGCGGCGCCGGAGTTGGG
>QQND01000027.1 GCA_003402745.1 Verrucomicrobiota bacterium | reverse complement strand
GGCGAACTGCCCGTACTCCTGCCACGTGCAGGCCCCCGTGTTGCTGAGGTGCAGCAACCCGCCCCCCTCCACACGCCGCAGAAAAGGCCGCAGAAGAACCGCCGTATCCAGCGCATACGTGGGCGCGGACCACTTGTCGTTCACCGCATCCACCCGCTCTTCCACCAACGCTCTGGAAATCACCTGGTCCACAAAACTGGGCCGGTCCGGTCCGAACACCCAGGAGACGCGCACCGCCCAATGCCGGGAGCCCGCCGCAAGAACCGCCTCTTCGCCCAGGCGCTTAGATTCGCCATACACACTGATTGGAAGGGGTGGGTCCGTTTCCTTGTAGGGCGCCGAAGCATGCCCGTCGAAGACGTAATCCGTGCTGATATGCAGGCAACGGGCACCCTTCTGCTCGCATAATAGCGCAACTTCATTGGCAGCTTCCCCGTTGATTTTAAACGCCTCCTCAGGATGAGCCTCGCAATAGTCCACATTGGTTAGCGCCGCGCAGTTCACCAGACAGTCAAATTCAAGGGAAGCGAGCACCTGTTCGAGGCGATCCGCATTCCCCAAGGGCAATTCGGTCCGGTTGAATGCAATCACGTCTTCGCCTGCCGCGCCCCATTCCCGAGCCAGCGCCGCTCCAAGGCGTCCACCCGCCCCTAAAATAACAGTTGTTGCCATTTGATTTATTGTAAGAACTAGCAGGTTTCTAAAAATCGCAAAAGCAAGAATGGAGCCCCTGGATCCCCCTTTTCCGAACCCCGCCGCGCGGGTTTCCCCAAAAAACAGCTCCTCCCCCAAGAGAAGGGGCTCCCAAAAAAGCCATCCCCGGCTGCCCTTTTTTAATCCTTACCCCTCTGCGGAAAGCGGCGCTTGGGACTCCAGCAAAAGCTCATCCCGAATCCGCACCCAGACCTCGGAAACTCTCAACTGCTCGAAATCGCCTCCGGGCGCTCGCAGTACGCTGACACCCGCATTCATTGGAGCCCACACTTCCGGCGCAGTCGGCCCGAACAGCAGCACGCATTTCGCACCGACGGCAGCCGCCAAATGCGAAATCCCGCTGTCGTGCCCCGCAAATCGCCCGCACTCGGCCAAAACCGCGGCCAACTCAGGAAGTCCCAACCCCACGGCCCACCGCACGCGCCGCCCCCTCCAAGCGCCCTCCAGCGCACGAAGCACCTCCGCATCGGCCTCCCCTCCCACCAACACAATCTCCCCCTCCGGAAATTGCTGCCAATAGAACTCCCCGACCTGAGCCCAAAGCGCCGCACCCCAGTTTTTCTTAGGACTCCCGCTGCCTGGATGCACTGCCAGAACCTCCCCGCACCTGCCGCCCAGCCATTCCCTGGCGCCCGCCTTGTCAGAATCGCTTGGAAACAGTTGGGCCGCGGGCGACTCCAAATACATCGCCAGCGCCTCCAACGGCGCCGCCCATTCCCGAGCCGCATGCTGGGCAACCGGTCTTCTGTAAGCCGCCAAATAATGCTTCACTCCCGCCCTCCTCACGTTCGCTTCAAAAATCCCATCCGGGTCGAACATGTAGCTGATCACCTGTTGAAATCCCGCGAAATACTCTGACAACCCGGGGTCGAGCACGCCGTTTTTCGCAAAAAAGCCCGCCATCGGCCCATAGTCAATAGACCGCACCCGGCTCGCGTAAAAACGTTTGTCCACCAGGGAAGCAATCCGCGGATACCCGAGCACCTCCAGCTCCGCCTCTGGAAACGTTTCCCGCAGGAGCCGGATTGCGGGCAGCGTCAGGATAAAATCCCCCAACGCGCCCCCGCGAATCACGAGTATTTTAGGGACAGGAGCTTTCATGGGCGCCACGCAAACTTCGAGTGCGGCCTACTTGGCCTTTGGCGGCTCGATCTGGAGCTTGCGGCTGAAAATTTTGTCCCCGTTGGTTACAAAAAGCGTCTCGCCGCGCACTCCGGCGAGCGTGCAGCTTGTCAGCGGCTTGGAAGCCTGGGGCTTGTCCAACACGCCGCACAAGCGCCCCGTCGGGTCAAACACCTGCACGCCCAACGCTGACGTCACATAGTAACGCCCGCGCCAGTCTGTCGCCATCCCGTCCCCCTTGGAGGCCGCCTGATAAGGAGGCGGGGCGTTGAACTTGAACTCTCCCTTGGGATCAATCGGAAGCCGCAAACTCATGTAAGGCTCCCTCGCACTCAGCGTCCCGTTGCTCTCCACCCGGAACACCCACACAAACTCGCCCTTGGAATCCGACACCGCCAGCGTCCCGCCATCAGGGGAAAGCGCAATCCCGTTTGGACCCGCAATGCCGTGGTCGGCAATCCAAACCGCGCCCGTTTTCGGGTCGATAAAGGTCACCTGCTTGGTTCCCGTCTCGGTAATATACAAGTTCCCCTCGTTTGTCACCACCAGGTCATTGGGCTGTACCCCCGTGGCAATCTCCCGAACCTCCCCGCCCTCAGGATGGATGGAAACAACGCGCTTTTTAGTCCCTTGGCACGCGTACAACAACCCGTCGGGGCCAAACTTCAAACCGCTAACCCCCTCGCCGCAAACCCGTGTCTTGGTGCCGTCCAGCGCGATCCGGTAGACCGCAGGTTCTTTCATGTCGGAGAAGTAAAAATTGCCCGCTTCGTCCGAACACGGACCGTCGGCAAACCCAAGACCCTCCGCAACAGTCCTCCACCCCTCCCCTGGAACCAATAAATTGAGCAGGGTGAGGTCGCCTCGCAGATCCCCGGAGGTATCCAGCTTCGGCGACACCTTTTCTTTGCGCCAGAGCCATTTAAGTGCATCTGGAAAAATCGATCCCCCCCGGTCGCTATTGTGCCCGTACCCCTCCGAAAAATCCAAGCGGACATCGTACCCCATGTATTTCAGGGCGGCCTCCATTTGCAGGTTGGCCAGCGGCCAGTTTCCAAAAGCATTGTCCAGATCGCCCGAGGAGTCCTGCAGAAACACCCGCAATGGGCGGGGCTCCGTCTTGCGAATCAGCGAAGGATAGGCGTTGCCCCCGCGCAGATTCACAAAACTCCCGATTGAGGAAAGCACCTTCCGAAAACTATCGGGGCGCTCCCAAGCCACCGTAAAGGCGCAGATTCCCCCGGAACTGGCCCCACAAATGGCCCGCTGCTCCGGGTCACTGGAAATTTTCCAGCGTTTCTCCAGTTCAGGAATGATCTCCTCCAACAAAAACCGGGCGTACCGATCTCCCAAACTATCGTACTCCAAGCTCCTGTTGGAGTTTTTCCAGGGACTCGGGGAGGCGGGTTTCGAAGAATCGTGTCCGGGATTAATGAAGACGGCGATCGCAGGAGGCATCTCACCGCGAGCGATGAGATTGTCGAATACCGCAGGCGCTCGCCAATGCCCCTTGGGGTTGAGGTAATCGTGCCCATCCTGAAACACCATCAGCGCTGCCGCTTCCCCCGCCTTGAGCTTGGCGGGCACATACACGCTCCACTCATGGACCATGCCGGGGAAGACCTTCGAGAGCAACGGCGCCATCTTTTGGACAGAACCGTGCGGAACGGCGGCCTGTTCCACCGCGTCGGGATGCAGTTGCCAGGCTTCCGAGCACAGCACAGGGCTGCTGCCCAAGGCGAGAAACAGGGGGAAAAAGAGCGCTCGATTCATAGAGGGTAAAAGAAGGTTCAGTACAACGGTCCTCAATGTTTTTCAGAGGCAAAAAGCCAGCGCAACGCCTCGGGCAGCAACGCTCCGGCGGCCTGCCCGCTGTGCCCTCCCCCAGTCATTTCCAGGCGACATTCATAACCCGCGTAATTCAACGCACCCGCCATGTCCTGATTGGAAAGCGGCCAATGGCCAAACAAATTATTCACATCCGACTCCCCCTCCTGCATCCAGACGCGCAGAGCCTTGGGTGCATTCTGCGTGCTCCGCACCAGGGCGGGATAAACAAACCCGCCCCGGATGTTTGTAAAACTTCCGATACTGCTGAGCACCCGCCCGAAAAGCTCAGGCCGCTCCCACGCCACAGTAAAGGCACAAACCCCACCCGAAGACGTTCCCACCACTGCACGGCCCGCTGGGTTTGTCGTCACATTGTAACCGCTTAACGCTTCGGGCAAAAGCTCCTCCACCAGAAACTTCGCGTACCGATCCCCCATCGAATCATATTCAAAGGACCGATTACTGCGACTTGCCGCCCCCGGTTTCCCCCCGGGAATGGTGCCCGGACTCACAAACACCGCAAGGGTGGGCGGCAACTCCTTCTTGGCAATCAGATTGTCCAACACCACTGGCGCCCGAAACGCCCCGTCGGGTTTGACGTACCCCCCTCCATCTTGAAAAACAATGAGGTTCGCAGGCTCCTCCGCGCTGTACTGTTTTGGCACATACACCCAGTAGTCGCGCACGGTGCCTGCGAAAATGCGGCTTTCAGCAAAAACCCTTTTGGCAATCTCCCCCGCGGGAACATCCGCTTGAGGCCTGCTGTCCGGGCCGGGTTGCGGAATTTCAAGGGCGCATGCCAAGGCCGGCGCACAGAGTAGCATTGGAGGAAAGCGCATAAGCATTCCCCCTACACAAACGCCCCTCTCCCCAACCGTCAACGCGGGAAACCGAACTCTTCTTCCCCCCCACTCCCAGAATTCCCTCGAAAGCAATTCTTCAAAGACCGATGCTCCCCCGCTTCCCATGACCGCACAGACACCAAAGCGGGAATTGCGCTACCTCAGCCCGGCCTGGATTCTCGCCGTCGGTTGTGCGCTCGCCGCCTTGAGTGCCGCTGTGAACGCCTTCTTCCTCGTGCGCGTGGGAACCTCCGTGAGCCACCTCACTGGGGACGTCTCCCGCGTCGCCGTGGAAATCGCCTCTTCCCACTCCAGTCTAAATCGGGGTGCTTTTCACCTCGTGGCAGCCACGCTGAGTTTTCTTTTGGGAGCGGCAGCAGCAGGCATCGGCATCCACCACCAGGATTTTGGGTTGGAGCGGCCCTATGGCAGGTCGATTTCCGCCATCGGACTCTGCCTGCTTGCCGCCCATTTTTTACTGCCAAAACACCCCGTCCAAGCCATCGCTCTTTCTGCGTTTGCCTGTGGCTTTCAAAACGCCCTAGCCACTCACTACAAGGGAATCATCCTGCGCACCACCCACCTCACCGGGTTGCTCACCGATCTGGGCAGCAACATCGGCCTACGCCTGCGCGGACACCCTATTCGGAAGCGAAAAATCATCGTCCCGCTTCTGTTGTGCGTGAGTTTTTTTACCGGCGCCGCCGGCGGTTCGGCGCTTGTGCTGGGGGGCTGGGGCCAACCTCTGCTGCTCCTTGCGGCCGCCTACCTTGGCGGCGGGCTCGCTCTTGGCCTCTGGAAGCACTGCGCGCCAAAAAGCACCTCTCCTTGAAACTGCCCAGCGCATGAGGCGGGCCGCGCTGCCGACCTTCACCTCGTGGCAACCCTCGGCCGCGCCTGAGGAATACCCGCAAGCGCAGCCGCCCCTCAAAAAGGCGTTTCAAAACAGGCTGCGCAACGCCTCCGCGACTCTTTCCAAATCCCTTTCTCCATAGAAATAATGACATGATAACGTGAGCGACCGGTTCCCAAAATCAACCGTCAGCGGGTCCCCCGCATTCGGCAAGGACCAGACTAGCGAGGGATAAATGCACCTTTGCATCAGCCCAGTGCGCACCCGTTCCCGCTCGCATTGGGTGTCAAATATCAGGACCAAACTGAACGGCGTGTTCTTTGATGCCGTCTGTTTCTCCGGAGAAAACTTTTGAAGGAGAGGAACCCACTTGCAAAAAGTGGAGAAGTTCTCGCGCCGCCTCTGCGCAATGCGGTCTGGAGAAAGACACCCAAGCATGGCCGCAGAGTGAGGATGGATTCCGCCCACGGCTCCTGCCCCAAGAAGCGCTTCCCCTCTCAACAAAAAATCTCTGAATACACTTTTCGCGAGGGGAATTCCGGCTCGGTAATACTGCTTCAAGGTCATTCCTGTAATTTTCAACTCGGCGGAACGCAGGTGCTCCTCGGTGGCGCGCCCAGGGTTGGGAAGGGATTGGCCCGCCGGAGACCAAAGCCAACCACCGTCGGGAACTGGCATCGTCTTTCGGAGGGACGCCACACAGTACGCCGCGCGGCTCCCCTTCGACCAAGGTCCGCAAGGGTCGTGGCTGTGGTCCTCGATGACGTCGCACCCAAGATGTTCGGAACCGGAGATTGCCTCCTCACCGCGCCAGCCGAAAAAATTCATCCTCAAAACCACATCCCCGGGATTTCGGGCAGAAGGGAACCCGGTTGGATCGGAGACCGGCGTGTCCACATACCGCGGACATTCCCAGCCAGCCGCCTCGATGCTTTCCATGACGCGCGGGCAGAAATAACTGGGAGCCCACAACCGGCGCCACCCCCGAGAGGCCCTCCCATGGGCGAGCAGGGCAAGCAAGGCGGCCCGGCCCGTGCCAAAGAGAACACCCTTCGAAAAAAAGGTTTCCTCCCCAGGCTTCCGCAACAAGCGTTTGACTTCGGATGACTCGGGCCACGGAAAATCACCGCCGTACTCCCAAAAAGGTTCATCTGCCATAATTTTGGCCTGCGTTGGAGCATCGGAACCGAAGCCCTCAGCCCTTTAAGAATTTCGACACCTGGATCAACCCTTCCCTCGAACGCACTACCATCGCCGCGCCGTATTCCAAAACAACGGTTCCCGGCGCCCCATCGGAATATAAATCGAGCAGGAGGGGATTGCACAGCGCCCGCGCCTCAAACAGCGTGAACAGGCGTCCCTCCAATTGGCAGCGCACTCCCTGTGAGGTGATGCCAAAGGCGCGCACCCGCCTCAAAATCTCCGCATTGCCCATCCCCTCAAAATCCACGCTCATGTCTTCCTGAGAACGTCGGTAGTGGCTGAAGACTTCCCCTTGGGGCTCCCCTATGCATTTAAATTCAGCCTGGAATATTTTTTGCATGCCCCGGACAAACGCGCGCGCTTCGGCAGTGAAAAGCAGGTGGTATAAAAGCCCCAAATCAAGGTCAGGCGTAATCGGGAAACGCTCTTGATGCACCACCGCCCCGCGATCCACGCGATCCACCATCTCATGGAGGGTCGCTCCTGTTTCTTTCGCGCCTTTTAATAAGGCGCCATTGGCGGGGTGAAATCCCCGGAAATCGGGAAGCAGCGAGGGATGAACGTTCAGAAACAACTGATGCGGCTTTTGCAACCTCGAGACAGGAAAAATCACAGGACACCCATTTGAGACCAGGAGGTCAAAATCCAGCTCATCCAGCTCATCCAAGAACTTTTTATGGCGCCCAGCTTCAATCACAGAGTGCTCCTCCCCTTTAAGTTCCCGATGCAACGGACTGCCCTCGACTGCAAAAACGCGCTTTAACCTCAAAAAAGGCATTTTCTGTATCTCCCGGAACACTCCAGTGCGATTGGACGCTAAAACTACGGTCTTTATCATTTGAACCCTCCAAGGCAACGGCGCGGCACGCAGTGCCTCTCACGCCGCTGGTTTCATCAGCATTTTACCGTCGAGCCAGGCAAGAGGTCCGGTTGCCCCGTGAGTTTGATTCCCATCCACCCTCACCCCCGGGCCCTGAGCACTGACAACGGCCACCCATATTTGCATCGCAGACCCCAGCCATCGCGCGCTTAAACCCGCGTCCAATTTCCGGGCCGCACATCCCAGTCCCACCGCAGCCAGCAGTTGCATCGTCCTTAACCCTCCCCTTTCATCAAATCCCACCTTCCATTGAATACAGACCCCCTGCTCCTCCTGTGTTTTGCTCCAGCCTGCTTGCAAAGCTCCCAGAAAACGTCCTTTTCATCAGCGCTAACGCTTTCCGTCCCCCTGTCTCTCCTCCCACTTCAAACCCCCGCACTTGTTCATGACGACGCTTCCTGTTTTTTCCCGCCGCGGCTTCGCTGCCGCCGTCCTCGCAGCCACCCGTTTTTCATCCTGCCTCGCCGACGTGGGCGTGGGGGCAAAACCCCTTCCCAACGCCCAGGTTATCATTGATGGCTCGAAGACCACCCTCGAGGACAAGTGGACCTGCTGGGAGGGGCCGCGCTTTAGTTCCGCTCTCCCCATTAAGTGGAAAATCGTGCAGGATCCCATTGATGCCGGCACTGTCCTGCAAACCAACGATCCCGCTGTCGGCGTAGGCAAATATGGGGTCGCGGCATCACCGATGCTCCTGGCGGACTCAAACTCCAGTAGGAGGGCCACGACGTGCGTTTCCACAATGCTCGGATTCAAGAAATGACCTTGGAAAAGCCCCAGACCCACTTTGCCCGCGAAAACTGAACTGCACCCCAGACCTCCCTCTCCTTGAAAATCGCCGAACGGATCCCCACCCAACTCCCAATGCGTCTAATTACCAACCTCCTGCGGCAGACCGCCCTCCTCTCGACCCCCCTCCTCTGCATCGCCCAAACTGGCCTGGCCGCTCCTGAAAAGCCTCAGGCCAGCCCCCCAAACGTCGTCCTTATTTTCACCGATGACCAGGGATACGGCGACGTGGGCGCCTTCGGTGCGACGGCATTTCCCACGCCAAATCTCGACCGCCTGGCCCGCGAGGGCCGGCGCTTTACGGACTTCCACGTTGCCCAAGCCGTCTGCTCCGCCTCCCGGGCGGCGCTCTTGACCGGTTGTTATCCCAACCGAATCGGCCTGCCCGGCGCCCTGGGTCCCAATTCCAAAAACGGCATCAGCAGCTCTGAGACAACCCTGGCCCAGATGTTTAAACAAAAGGGGTACGCCACCGGCATGGCAGGAAAATGGCACCTCGGCAGCAAACCCCAGTTCCTTCCTACCCGCCACGGTTTTGACGAGTTTTTCGGCCTGCCCTACTCCAGCGACATGTGGCCGCTGCATCCAGAGGCAAAACCCGGATCCTATCCCCCCATTCCCCTTCTCGAAGGGGACCGCGTTTTTAAGCCGGACCTGACCCCAGCCGACCAGGAGCAACTCACCACCCAGTTTGCCCAACGGGCAGTTAAATTTATTGATAAAAACAAAGGGAATCCGTTTTTCTTTTACCTTGCCCCAAACGCCCCGCACGTCCCGCTCTACGTCAGCGAAAAATTCAAGGACAAGTCGGGAGCCGGGCTTTACGGAGATGTCATCATGGAGATCGACTGGGCCGTGGGCGAAGTCCTCGAAGCCCTCAAGCGAAACAATCTGGAAGACAATACGCTGGTGATCTTCACCTCCGACAATGGCCCCTGGCTGTCCTACGGCAATCACGCCGGTTCCGCCGGACCCTTTCGGGAAGGCAAGGGCACAAACTTTGAAGGGGGCCACCGCGAACCTTGCATTATGAGGTGGCCCGGACACCTTCCGGCAAACTCCATCTGCAAGGAGCCGCTGATGACCATCGACCTCTTTCCCACTCTGGCGCGCTTGATCGGGGCAGAGCTGCCAACGCACAAAATCGATGGCCTCGACGTTTGGCCCCTCCTCGCAGGCCCGCCTGGAGCCAGGAACCCGCACGAAGCCTACTATTTTTATTACAACCAAAACGACCTCCAAGCGGTCCGTTCCGGAGACTGGAAACTCTTTTTCACCCACACCGCACGGACCATGAACGGCCAAGAGCCCGGGAGGGACGGACGCCCCGGCAAGTACCGCCCCCTTCCCGTTGCTGCCTCCCTTTACAACCTTGCGACCGACCCAGGAGAAACCCAGGATGTTTCAGCACAACAACCCGAGGCTCTCAAACGCCTGGAGGAGCTGGCAGAGACGATCCGGGCAGATTTGGGCGATGACCTCACAAACCGCCCACCCACCGGAGCGCGCCCGCCCGGGATGTGATCTCTGGCAAAACTCGTTTTAGGAGCCTGCATCCGCAGCCCTGAGGTTCGCGCATTACTACGGTCTTCCTTCCATTAAAGCCTGTCTATTTGGGTAAGTTGCTGAAAGAGCAAAACCCGGCCTGCGGCCTTCTCTGCACACGCTGCTCTTAATCGTGAAGAAGCCCCACCCTGGGGGCTCGCTCGAATCTGACTTGGCGCTACTTGGCGCTTTTTGAGGAAGCGGCCTTCTCCGCTTCTTTGGCCGCCTTTTGAGTGAGAATGGAAGATCTGTCACCCGCGATAACAGCCCTGTCCGAAGCGACCTCTTTGTTGTCCGAAGCGATCTCAGTCCTATCCTTTTTAATTTCACTATTCTTTGACTGCAACGCAGCTTTATCAGCAGCAATCTGAGCTTCGGAGGCACCGGCTTTTCTGTCCGCGATCAACTTCGATTTTTCAGCTTTGCGTTCCTGTCGGTCAGCAGCGATTTCCGCCCGGTCCAATTTGCGCTCCTTACGGTCGGACTTGATCTCGGCTTCGTCAGCTTTGATTTTACTGCGGTCGATTTTGTCGCCGGCAGAGGCGCCGATCGAGAGAGAAGCCAATAGGCTGAGGTACAATAGGGGGAGGCGTTTCATAGATAATTTTCTGAAGGTTGTTTTATAAAACTCAAAACAATTATTCCATAAAACACCGCCGGTGCAAAAAAAACTTTTTCTTAAGTTTAATGAAACACCCTCTCGCAACCTCCCAACCGGCTGACACGCCCTCTTCCCTCGATTCCGCAAGCCCGCCCGAGCCCTTTCCTCAAAGCGCCGCCGCAAAAAAAAGCAGCGTCCGCTCCAGATGTTTTTCCCAATAGCGCCAGTCGTGGCCGCCAGGAAACTCCTCGTAGAGGTGGGGGATCCCCGCCCTTTCAAGACCGAGATGCAGCGTCCGGTTCGCCTCTAAAAGCGGGTCGTCGGTACCACAGTCAAAACGGATTTTCGGGACGGCGTCTTTCTGGCGCAAAAAGGTGTCGAGAACGGAGCGGTCCTCCTCGAGCGCCGTGAAGGTTGCCAAGGGTTCCTCCACGTAGTCGCGCAACTGCTCCAGATGAGTGGCGGAGGAGTGGCCCGAGGCAGCGAGGAAATAGCGAGGATGTTTGGCGGCCAGTCGCAAGGCTCCAAATCCGCCCATGGAAAGGCCGGCGATACACACTGGGAAATGCTCCCCCAGAGACGGGGCCGCCAGCAACGCCGCCGCCGGCACTTCATCTCGGATCCAGCGCTCAAAATCCTGAGTCCGGTGCGCAAGATACCCGCTCCCGTCGCCCCAAAGACCATCACTGGGCATGGCCAACACCATCGGAGGGATGGCACCGGCCGCGCAGAGGCGTGCCGCCGTCCGGTGTGCGCCGCCCTTCAGAGCCCACGCCCAATGGCTACCATAGACGCCATGAAGCAGGATCACCAACGGCACCCGTGCCCCACGCTCGGCTCCCTCGCAAACGTACAGGCTTATATCAACACGCTGACCAAGAGCCTGGCTTTTGAGCGTCACCTGCCGCAGCCCCTCGCACTCCAGCCGGGGATCGGATATTTCAAAAGTGCGAAACTTCACAGGCGGCCGTGGTGACATAGGCGGAGATTTAAGAGGTTTTCTGGGCAAAATCACGGTCGCGCAGCGCCCTAAGAACCAGCTCCTGAGGGACCACCCCGTCATCCATCTGCGCAAGAGTCATCACAGCCTCGGCCACCTGCTGCGCGGAGAGAAAATCCTCCACAGGCATCGGCCGATCCGTCGCTCCCTGCCAAAATCCAGTATCCACTCCGCCCGGAAGCAGAGCCGTGACACGCACCCCCTCCGGAGCAGCCTCCTCGCGAAGCCCTTGAGTGAAGCCGCGCGCGCCCCACTTAGCGGCGCAATACACCGTCTCACCCGGGATACCTCGCAAACTTGCCGTGGATATAATGTTGATAATGTGCCCCCGGCGAACCGGCACCATCGCCCGCAAGGCCGCCTGACTCCCAAGAATCGTGCCCTTCAAGTTCACCGCCAGCATCAGATCGATTTCCGACTCCGTGTAATCCCGGATGGCCCGGTGCCTGGCCAACCCCGCATTGTTTACCCAGAGCCCCACCGGACCGGCGTGGCTGGCAGCCGCCGAGGCCAGCGCCGCCATCTCGGAAGCCGAGGTCACGTCCGCCCTGAAGCTCAACGCCGCGGCATCCCCCAGCCTTTCAACCGCCGCCTCCAAAGCCGCCCCATCCGAATCACTGAGCACCACTCGGGCGCCCGCCCGCAAGAGAGCCTGGGCAATCGAAAATCCGATCCCACGCGCCGCGCCCGTAACCACACCACTGATTTGGTTCAAATCCATAACTGGTATTTTAGGCGGAGGCACTCAACTCCCGCAGGTCAGCTCGTTTTGCCGAATAGTTCGTTTCGAACGCAAGCGCCTTGGCCTCCGGCTGCCTGCCATGAATTCGGCACCACTCCAAGTAGAGAGGCTGCCACCAGTTTGCGTGCTGGGTGAGGCCCTCGGCGCGGTACTTTTCCCATTCAATGAGCACGCGCGACCAGCATTCGTCGCCATAGAGGGTCGCCTTTTTAGAGTCGCCCATTTCTTTGACATACCAGTCACGGCCGATCCGGGCGTGAAGAACTTCATCGGCCCAGTCAAAGTCCTGGGCAAGGCCTGCAAAAGGATCGCCCGAAGCGAGGCCCAATTCCCACTCAAACCGTTTGCCTGTCTTGGGCATCAACCCTTGTTCTATAAAATACAACACGGCATGCCGTTCAAGGGGCTTCAACTGGGTATTGAGCGCCATCGACCACGTAAAATTGATGCGCACAAATTCCCGCCAGTCGATTCCAGCCTGTACAAAGCCGACCTCCCCGATCATCGCGTGCCGAGCCTCGTCCCAAAGCTGTCTGGTGAGGTCCACGGTGTACTCCCAGGGCTTCCCCGTGGTCTCGGCCAGAATGGAGGCGATCACCTCCGGGACATCTATCTCCCTCAAACGCTTGTAATACAACATCAGAGGCTTGGGCAAAACCGGAAGCGTCGAATCGTACAAAAACGCCTCCGCATGAACCCCCATGTTGTAGGGGTCTGGAAAACGTGCGTCCCGCTTCGGCACTGGATCAAATTGATAAGACCCGGCGGAAAATTGCCGCTCCGGTACGGCCTCTCCGCGCTCTTGACTCCCATCCAAAGCGCCGCTCCCCGCAAGAAGCCGCTCCAAAAGCCCCTCCCACTCCCGCGCTTTCTCCCGTTCTGCCCCACCCGCCAACTGCGCCACGCAGACGGCACCGTAAGCGGCCATCTCCTCCACCTCCAACCTCGCAAACCGGCACACCCGGAGAGAAGGATGGTCGACCAGCGAGTTTGTCTCGGAGAGGTACCGGCCAAGGGCTCCCAGCAGAGCGGGCACCGCATGAGCATACAAGCCAATGAGAAGCTGGGCCGTGTCTGGGGCGGCGAGAATCTCGTCAAAAAACACCTCCAACGCCGCGTCTGGCGCGTGATCCAGCCCAAGAGGAGGCTCCCGCATTTCCGAAACGCGCTTGCGCAAGGCCGCAGCATGCTCTGCGCAGTAGTGGGCGTGGAGGCTGAACCCCATTTTCAGCTCATACACGGCCTCGCTGGCGATCCGATGCACAAAAACCTGGTTCAGTCTGCGGAAGGCCCAGTGAATGCGCTTGAGCCGGCCGACACATGCTTCAACCGAAAGCCCCGGCTGAGAGGCGGCTTCAAAATTCGTGATGCCGGCAAGGGGGGGCAGCTCGCGGTAAGATTGATATTCCATCGTAGAAAGGTGTTCCCATCAGGATGCCAGAATCCGCTCCTAATTGGCACAAAAATGGCGGTCTTTTGACAAAGACAACGGCTTGCCATTCGAGGGGCTATT
Source organism: Verrucomicrobiota bacterium (assembly GCA_003402745.1). Lineage (GTDB taxonomy): Bacteria > Verrucomicrobiota > Verrucomicrobiia > Chthoniobacterales > Chthoniobacteraceae > Chth-196. The sequence continues at coordinate 21,446 of QQND01000027.1, read as the reverse complement.
TGCAGTCCTGCCCCTGCCTAAGCTTGGGGATGCAGTTTGAAAGCGCCGAGACAACAGCCCCGGGGCAGACGGTCGCCTACGTACGCGCACCCGCTGCCACCCTGGTGGAGCTGTGTTCTCCAATGAGAGCCTGACCCTGGCGGCAGCCCTCGCCATTGCGCCGGTCTTCGTCTCTCACCATTCATCGGTTCGGAAAGGCGCGGCGGGAAGGCCGAGGGCGTTGTAAAGATTGCAGCCGTCTGGGTTGTCGGCCCAAGCGTAGCGGACGGCTGCGGGTTGCGGCACTTGCGGGCTGCTAAGAACGACTGTTTCGCCTTCAACTTTCGCTTCGGCCCAGACGAAGTTTTTGTCGGCTCCCGCGATCGCGAAGTTCTTTGGGGGGCCGCTTTTGGCGGCGAGGCCCCGAGCGTGGGTAAATTTCACGCGGAGGGTGCTGCCTTCGATCTGCATCGCCTCGAAGCGCGGGCCGCTCGATTCCACAGGCTTCGCATACACCTTCTCCAGCGCAACGAGGGCCAGTCGTTTGCCCACATCCTGTTTGTTTGCAGGGTGAATCGTCAGCGGGTCGCCGAGTTCGATGCCAATGGCGATCCCGGAGTTTGGCAACGCTTGGGCCACTTGCATCTGCGCCTCACGCAGAAACGGCCAAGCACCCGTTTTATTGGGCTCTTTGACGGGCGCGCCGTTGTTCACGAGTTGCTGGAGGAGGAAGGGGAAATCCCCCTGGCCCCACTGCTCGCGCCAGTCCCGAATCATAAGCGAAAGGAGTTCGCGGTATTCCCGGTGCCTCGGGGCGTTGCTCTCGCCCTGGTACCAGATTGCGCCCTTAATCGCGAAGGGGATGAGCGGCGCGATCATGCCGTTGTAGAGCGCGGCGGAAACGTTGCGAAACGGAAGGTTGTTTACCTTTGGCCGGGACTGAAGCGCATCCGCAGACAGTGGCTCGAAAGTGCTCTCCGTTTGTAGTTGCCACTGGTCGTCCACAGAGCCGCGCACAGCCACGGGCACGCCTAGCGAGTTGCCCCACTGCCACATCCCGGCGTGCTGCGTAGCGGAGGCGATGCGAACCGCGATGACATTGCGGCCCGCTTTCACAAGATCACCGGGAACTTTGTAGCTGCGCTGCACGTTGTAGAAGCTGGGCGCCTGGTCGCTGGCGTGGCCGACTTCCTTTCCGTTAAAATACGCCGTGTCGTATTGCTCGCTCACCCAGTTGAGCGAAAGGGAGAAAGGCTTGCCCGCAGCGCTCTCAGGCAGCGTCACTTGTTTACGCAGCCAAAACACACCGCCGGACTTCGCTCCAAACTGAGCCCACCGCCCGGGAAGCGTGACCGTTCTCCAATCTGAAGCATCCAAATCCGGAGCGGCCCAGCCTCGCACTGCCTCAGATAGACGCGTTGGTTTCACCCCGTGCTTTTCCTCCCACGCGTCGCGCCGCGGGATGAAATTCTTGTTGTCCTCAACCTGTGATTGAATCTGCGCTATTTCCTCCTGAGCCCGACCTGCGAGCTCCGGAACTGTTTTGACAGCCTCCAATCGGGTCCACGCTTCCGCTGGAGTGCCGCCGACGGAACTGTGCAGGAGCCCAATTGGCACGTTGAGTTCGCGGTAAAGCTCACGCCCGAAAAAATAAGCGGCGCCTGAAAATTGGGCCACCGTCTGCGGCGAACAGGCCTCCCACTGCGCCTTCACCTCAGCTGCCGGCTCGAGGGTCGGATTCCCCGGAACCGAAAACAGACGGATATTTGGGAACTTAGCCTCAGCGGCCTCCCTTTCTCCGTTCACCGCATCACGAACCGAAAAACCCATATTCGACTGCCCCGAACACAGCCACACATCGCCGACAAGCACATCGCGAATGACGCGCGCGCCCACCTTCAAGTCGCGGGGCTCAGCGCTCGCCGGCAGCGGATCAAGCTTGGCCATCCACTTTCCATCCCGTTCCGTTTTTGCGGTCTTCTTCTGCCCGGCAAACTCGATGGCGACTTCCTCGCCCGGGTTCGCCCACCCCCATACGGGCACTGCCGCGTCGCGTTGCAAAATCATGTGGTCTGTGAAAAGTGAGGACAACCTCGGCTCCGCAGCGTGGGCCGTCCCTGTCACAAGCAGGGCGGTTAATAGTGTCAGGATGGATTTCATAGTTGGCTTAGACGCTCGTCATTTAGGCTGATTTTGGGCGGTGGGCGGGTACGTTCACTTCGTTAAAAACAGCTCGCTCTGGACGACTGCGTCAATCAGGGAGCGGAGGCCGTAGTCGTTGGCGCGGGTTTCTGCGAGAATTCGGCTGATTTCGCGCCGGTCGGAGTAATGGAGCTCGGAGCCTGTGCCATACATCAGGAACTGGTGGACCATGTTCGATGCAAGGGCTTCGGGCTTGCGCAGGACGAGGGCCTGGAACTCGGCTAGGTCCTTGAAGGATTCGCCGCTGGGGAGCTGTCCCGAGGGATCCACGCGCTGGTTGAGACGGACGCGGGGACTCCAACCCGAAGCAAAAACAAAGGCGGCGAGCGTGTCGCCGGTGTTCATCGAGCGATAACGCTCCCGGAAGGCGCCTATCACATCGAAGCTCTCCAGCACGAATCCGGGCGGGTCGAGTTTGGCATGACAACCGGCACAGCGGGAGTCCGCGCGGTGCTTGTCAAGCTGCTCGCGAACTGTCTTAGAGCCTCGCGTATCGGGATCAAGCGCAGGCACGCCGGCGGGCGGCGGCGGGATGGGATTGCCAAGAAGGCGTTCGTTGATCCATGCACCGCGCGTAACGGGCGAGGTGGTGGTACCGTTGGCTGTCACTTTCAAGACGGCGGCCTGCGTGAGAAAGGGACCGCGCGGACTGCCCTCGGGCAAGGGGACGCGACGAATGGCGCAGCCGCTTACGCCGGGGATTCCGTAGTGGTCGGCGAGACTCTGGTTGATCATGGCGAAGCGGGACTGTACGAGATGCCCGACACCGAGGTCCTTGGTGATCAGCTCTCGGAAGTAAGCACGGGTCTCGGCAACCATGCTCTGCTTCAGGTGCTCGCGTGACTCTGGATAAAGCCGCGTGTCGGGCTCCGTGGCGTCGATTTTACGCAAGTCGAGCCATTGGTCTGTGAAATCGGCGATGAAGCGTTCGGAGCGAGGGTCGGCAAGCAAGCGGTCGGTCTGCGCCTTGAGGTTCTCGGGCAGGTGCAGTCGGCCTTGCTTGGCGAGGCCGACCAGTTCTTCGTCAGGGATACTGTTCCAAAACCAAAGGGCAAGGCGCTCGGCAAGGGCACGGTCGGTCAGGCGTCTTTGGGGCTTGGAGAGAGCGGGACTGGCTGGCTCGCCGACAAACAGAAAGTCAGCAGAGCAAAGCGCGGTCTTGCACGCCTCTTTCAGCGCGTCTTCAAAGCATGTGTGCCCTTCCATTTCGCGAGCGACAATCTGGACGTAGGCTTGCAGCTCCTCCGCCGGTAAGGCGCGGCGGAAGGCGCGAGGGAGAAACAAGCCTAATAGCCGCGCTGCATCGTCGAGCGGGTGGTCGCTGACGACGGTTTCGATAGGCGGCTCCTTTTCATCCTTGGTGAGTTCGCCGTTGCCGGGTCGCGAGTTTGCAGTCCGAGAGAGCTGCTTCACAAGCTGACGCTTGGGCGCTTGAATCCCGGAGTCTTTCCCGAAGGCTCTAATGGGCAGGTCACCGAAGAGCTCCTTGTGCGCGCGAGGCGGCCACTGGTCAAAAAGCGGGCCCTCCACCTCAAACCAGTCCAGCGCGATTCCGGGGCCGGAATAAACAGCGCACGATCCAACAGACTGCGAGACCCAACGCCCGTGCTCCTTTTCAAAGCCGGTGGGCGTGCCCATTTCAAAGAGCAACTCTTCGTTCACGTCAAACCAGCCCGTGTATTCGTGCACGCTGCTCTCCAGGGAGGCCGCATCGAACATCCCAAGCCTCCGCGTGGGAGAATGCGAGAAGCGCGGCCCCTCCGACGGCAGCCAAACGGAGAGCATAAAAGACTCATTGCGCGCCGGTTTCTCAACCTTGCCCCGATCCCACCAAAAGCCCCAGGCAGAAGTGCGGATGCGGTAGGTTCCAGCGTAAACTGGGGAAAACTGAAGGGAGGTCGAGAAGGTCCGCTCCACCGGGCCCGTGAAATAACCGACCGCATCCGGATAGTCTCGCAACCGATTGCCCAGCTGTTCCCGGCGGCGCTTATTGTTGCCATCGCCGTCCTTTCCCCAGAGCAATTCATCAACAGCAGGCAGTGGCAGCAGCAGCGGATCAAACTGCTTGTCCTTGAGCAGCACCGCGTCGCCCCGTCCGACCCAACCCCACGCCTCGGATCCCGTGGCGGCCCCATAACGTTTGCTCAAAACCGGGGGCGGCGTGCTGCGGGTGGCAATGGCGGCCGTCAACGCGAGATCCGCCGCGTCCATAAACTGGTTCAGATGGACATTTGAGAGGTCTAGCGCCTGGCCGATTTTGTTGTAGCCGTGGCGGCGCTCATCCTCCGGAAGCAGGTGCTTGATGCGCAGGCCCGGCAGATGAAGCAAATCGCGAAGCGCATTCTCGTATTCCTGGACCGAAAGACGCCGGTAGAGCGAGCGGCCGGTGGCGGCAACACTCGCAGCATCCGCGTCGTGTAGACGCTCATCGAGGAGCTTCAGCGCGTCGAAGTTTTCTCTTTCCGAAGGTCTCTCAGTGCGCGATTTCGGGGGCATTTCACCAGCCGCAATTCGGTCATGCACAGCCTCCCACACCCGAGAACGCTCTGGTGTTTCAAACACGAAAGAAGCCGACTCAAGGTCCAGACCTCCTTTCTTCGTGGAGGCATCGTGGCAGTCGAAACAATGCGCCGCCAGGTAGCCGCGAAAATCCGGTTCAGCTGCGTTGAGTGCGACAGGAAGGAGCTGGAGGAGCCAACCAAGCAGGGGGAGAAAAGCGCCGCGCCTCATGCCAGTTCCAGTCCCGAAAGGGTGCCCGTGCCGGTGGAGAACCGCTCCGTCTCCATGCCCAGGTGCTGGAGCATGCTGGCAAAGAGGTTGCAGAGCGGCGTGTTGTTTTTGAGGTCAAACTGAAGGTGCTGGCCGTGCTTGAAACCTCCCCCGGCAAGGAGAACAGGGAGATTCACATTCGAGTGATTACTGCCGTTGGACATGTTCGAGCCGAATAGCACCGCCGTTTCATCCAGCAGGCTGCCAGCCCCTTCATTCACGCCAGCAAGTTGCCAGAGAAAGCGCCCTAGATTCTTCATCCCCGCTTCCTCCACCCTTGCGAGCTGGTCGAGCTTCTCGGGTTCGTTGCCATGATGTGTGAGCGAGTGCGTCCGGTCGCTCACCCCGGGGACCTTTACCGTGACCTCCAGCGGGTTCAAATACAACGTGATGAGCCGCGTGCTGTCGCTCTGCAGGGCAAGCTGCGCCATGTCATACATCAGCCGCGCACGATCCACGTCCTGCGTGTTGTCGGTGATGTCTTGCGGTGCAGGCCGGGACATATTCGGTTTTTCCCGCTGCTGCCAGACACGCGCCTGTTCCAGGCGCATTTCCAGCTCCCGCACCGAGGTTAAATACTGGTCCAGCCGAGAACGGTCCTCCGCACCAAGAGCTCGAGCGAGCCGCTGCGCCTTTTCGTTCACGAAATCCAACGCACTGATGCGCCGGCCAATTTCCCGCATCCGCTCCTCGCTCTCCTCCGCAGTGTCCGGCGTAAAAAGCCGGCGATAGACCTTTGCAGGGCTCAGCTCAGGTGGAATGAACACCCCGTCCCGCGACACCGACAGCAGCCCGTCGTGCTGGCCATTCACCCCCAGTGCAATGAAGGGAAAGCGCGTGTGATGCCCCAAAGACTCCGCAGCAAGCTGGTCCAGCGAAATGCTGTTCTTGAACGTCGAGGAAGCCGGAAAGCGCGCTCCCGTGAGAAAGCTTTTTTCCACCACATGCCCTCCCGAATTGTCCGGGTGCGAAAGGCCGTTCATCACCGTATAGCGCCCGCGCACCGGCTCCAAATGGGTCAGGTAGCGGGAAGGCTCGTAATCTCGGCCCGTCTCCTTCGGAAAAAAGTGCCCGGGCAGCAGCCCGGTGTTCGTCATGATGCACACCATCCGCTTAGCCGGCGCTGCCGACTCGCCGCGGACAACACGCGGAGCGAGGGCTTCTAAAAAAGGAAGCGCCAGAACCGCCGAGCCGCTGCGCAGAAATTGCCTGCGGCTGAGCGGTTTTTGAGGGGGAAAGACATCGTTGGGAGGAAAGGCGGGGCTCATGAAATTGAAAGGCGTGAAAAAACTGGGTGCTGATGCAAATTTGGCTTTCGAGAGGTTCGGACCACATCTAGCGCATCACTGACATTCGGCACCAGCGCCATAACGTACCGCAAGAGCTCGCGCTCCGCCGTCAGAAAGAGCCGCATGAGCTGTTCATGCGTCAGCGGCTGTGGTGAATCTTCGGAGGCCTTTTACACAGACTCTGCCGTCGGCCTCTGATTTTAGACAAAAAACGGATGTCCCACAGTAAAATTCCCCGCGGAGGCACTCCTCCTAGCGCACCGCGCGATACATCGAGACGCTGCGCTTGGAGCGGATCATACCCTCTCTTCTAGGTTTATGGAGGATTCAAAGACCTCAGCACCTGGGACAGCGGGGAGAAGGACCAGTTTTCTTCACGATTTGGTATCAGTCCGCCGAGCAAGGGTAAAACCCTGTAGTCGAATAGGGGTAGCCCCTGATGCGGGCCGAGCCTTTAGATGGCACACTCGTGGGATTGAATGCCCCATCCACGAACGCCTCCCACGCGTCTCTTACCCCCCAGCCCGCTAAACACCGAGTGCTCGTGGTGGATGACCATGCCGTGGTTCGACGAGGGTTGGTAACGCTCATCAACGAACAGCCGGATTTGGAGGTCAGCGGGGATTCCTCCAACGAAGCGGACGCCATCTTCGCCTTCCGCCAGAGTGTACCCGACCTGCTTTTAGTGGACTGGTCCCTCAAACAGAGGGATTCGGTGGGGTTGATCGTGACCTTGTTGCGAGAGAAACCCGATCTGAAGGTACTGGTGCTCTCCATCCACGATGAAATGACGCATGCGGACCTGGCTATCCATGCCGGGGCGCGTGGGTATATCATGAAGCGGGAGGCTGGGGAGAAGATCGTGGACGGCATTAAGGCGGTCTTAAGCGGTGCGTATTACCTCAGCCAAAGGGCTTTTGACAGCCTCTCGGAAGATTCCCTAAAACGTGTTTCAGGCAATAAAGTGACCACCTCAAGTGCGGCTGTTGCCCCAAGGGATCCGGTTCGCGAACCGTTTTCCGGGTGGGCTGTTTCCGTGGTGGTGCCCGTTTTCAACTCTCGCGAGACGCTGCCGAGGTTGTGTGATCAGCTGGTGCTGGAGCTCACTGAAGTGGAGCAATTACAGATCATCCTGGTGGACGATGGCAGCTCCGACGGTTCGGCTCAGGTGTGCGCGGAGATGAGGGCGCGTTATCCCTCTTGTGTGGAGTTTCTCCAGTTGGCCCGTAACTTTGGGGAACACAACGCGGTGATGGCGGGCATCAAACACGCCACAGGGGATTTTTGCGTGGTCATGGACGACGACCTGCAAAACCCGCCCTCGGAGGTGAAGGTACTCCTGCGGCAGGTCGCGCTTGGATTTGACCTAGTCTATTCCCGCTACCGGAAAAGGCGGCACCCCCTCTATCGGAGGTTGGGCAGCAGATTGCAAAACTGGACGGCATGCCTCGCCTTGGGCAAGCCTTCTGGACTGTATCTTTCTAGCTTTAAAGTTTTCTCCTCCAGAGTTATGAGGGAGGTCTGCCGTTACGACGGACCAGAACCTTACTTGGACGCCATCCTGCTTCGTGCAACGGCAAACATCAGCACTGTGGAATGCCTGCACCGGGAACGCGGCGGCGGTCGCTCCGGATACACGTTGCGGAAGCTCATCGGGTTATGGTGTCGGATGTTTGTGGGCTTCTCCATCTGGCCCGTGCGTTTGGTGGCCCTCGGGGGGCTGCTGCTGTGCGTGACGGGCGCCTACCTGCAACCGGCAGTCCAATCTGGGGCTGCGGTCTGGGGGGCCCGCGGTGCCACTCTTTTTCTGTTGGCGCTGGTGGGGGAATATATCGGCAGAATCCACCTGCTGCTCCATGCCTCGCCTCAATTTGTCATCAGGCACCGAGGGTTACGCTCCGCAGTGGACCTTGCTGGCGTGCAACGGGAAATGAATGCAGCCCAAAGGCATGAAACGCTTTGAACTCCCCTTGCTGAGCCTGTTGCTGGGAATGCTCGGCCTGAGTCTCTTCGCGGGCACCCTGAATTATCCCATGGTGTTCGACGACGAGATCTACCTCGTAGGAAACCCGATTTTTAAGAACTTCGAGAATTTCGCCGCCATTTTTCAGCACTTTGAAGCGGTCGCAAAAATGGCCGCAAAAAATGGCCTCGAAGGGGACATTTCCACAAACTTCCTGATGCGGCCCCTGACCTATTTAACCTTCCACTGGAACCACCAGGCAGACGGTTTAAATCCGTTTGGCTACCGCTTGGTCAACGTCCTGATTCATTTCGCCAATGCGTTGCTCGTCTGGCGCCTTGCTTCGCTTCTGCTGGAAGGCCGGCGCCTCGAAAACATCGCCTTTCCCACCTCAATTGCCCTGATTCCCTGCCTGAGCGGACTCCTGTTTTTTGTCCACCCCCTTCAAATGGAGTCGGTGATTTACATCATCCAGCGCGCTACCTCGCTCTGCACCCTGTTTTATCTGGCGGCGGTCATCTGTCATTTTGAAGCCAACGCACGCGCAAGCGCAGGCTGGAGGTGCGCTTCAGTCCTGAGCGTTCTAGGGGCGATGTTTACCAAGGAAAGCGGCGTCACCGCCCCGGTGCTGGCCGTCCTGCTGGACGTCGCCGTGTTCGGCACGCCGCTACGCTGCGCGTTATGGCGGGGGCGCGGGCTGCTCGTGTGTTTGCCAATCCTTCCCCTGCTGCTCGCGTCGGTCAGTCACGCCCAGACCGGCGCATTTGGAGGAGGGGCGATCCTCAACATTGCCACCGGCGAAGCCAACTCCTCATACGCATTGCAATACGCACTGACGCAGCCAAGCGTTTGGCTGGCCTATCTGCGGCTCCTGGTTTGGCCACAGACTCTCAATATCGATCCAGAAGTGTCTCTGGTGAAGCATGCGTCCGATTTTCGCTTTTGGGGCTCCGCGCTGTGCCTTGCCTTGCTTTTGAAAATTTCTGCCTTGCTCCGGTGCCGTCCGCAAACACGGTTTGTTGGGGAGGCCGCCTGCTTTGGACTGCTCTGGTTTGCTCTGACGGTTTCGCCCGATTCTTCGCTGGTGCCCCTGCCCGACTGTATGGCCGAACACCGGAGCTATCTGCCCTCCGTGGGGATTTTCATCATGGCGTCGGCCTTGCTATGCAGCGTGCCGACCCCTCCCTTAGCGGTGTGCGCTTCTGGCCTGATTTTAAGCGGCGCTTTCTTCACCGCCACCGTGCAACGCTGCAAAGTCTGGTCAAGTGCGGAAAAATTATGGAGGGATGTGTGTGATAAAAGTCCGGGCAAACCCCGGCCCTGGCTCAACCTCGCCGCTGCCTACTTTGACGCAGGCAAACTGGAAGAATCGGAAGCGACTTTTTTGCACTCCATCCAAGTCGCCCCCACCGTGCCGGCCTTTGCCAACCTCGCCTTCCTCAACCTCAAGCGCAACCTGCCAGAAAGGGCCTTTGAATTTGCCCAACTCGGAATGAACTACAGGCCCTCGGGGTACGACCAACTTCTGCTTATCCACTTTGGCGACGCCTGCGTGCGATTGAAGCGCTGGCAGCCCGCGGTTAAGGCCTACCGGGAAGCCCTCGAAATGACCCCTTCCCGACTGGACTTGCGGCTCCGGCTTTCCTACTGCCTTCTGGAAACATTCAACACAGACGAGGTCTTGGAGGTCCTGCGCACCGGATTGCGACTGCATCCGGACTCCCCTCAATTGGCGGACGCTATCATCACGGCGGAGCGCTTTCATCACAAATTTAAACTGCGTCTCTCCCCCTAAAGCATGTCCGATTCCCCCCCCCAAAGCCCCTCCTCAACTTCCCAGAGCGGAAGCACCCTTGAGTGCCCCGAGGTTTTCTTTAAAAACAAACGCGTGCTGATCACCGGCGGGGCAGGTTTCATTGGGAGCGCCCTGTGCTCAAGAATGCAAGCGCTAGACGCGCGCGTTTCGGTGGTTGATCTTTGCCCTCCAAGCGCCTGCATCGACGCCCGAACCCTAGAGTGGCGCCAAGGAGATTGCGCAGACCCGCAACTCCTGGCGAACATTACCCTCGGTTGCGACGTGGTCTTCAGCCTGGCAGGGCGCTGCGGGCATTGGCAATCAATGATCGACCCGCTTGGAGACATGGCCGCCAACACGACCGCGCCCCTGGCTCTTTTGGAGGCTTGCCGGCAATGGGCCCCCTCAGCCCATGTAATCTATGCGGGAACCCGTCAAGTGTACGGTAGGTCCCTTTCCCTGCCCGTCAAAGAGTGCCACCCAATGGCACCCGTCGACATGAATGGCATTCACAAAATGGCCTCGGAGCTCCACCATTTTCTCTACCACAAGCATCATGCCATTCGGACCACCGTGCTGCGTCTCACCAACACTTACGGCCCGGGGATGCGAGTGGGAGGTCCAGGCCAGACTTTTTTGGGAGAGTGGCTTCTGCGCCTCCAACTCGGGAGGGACCTCGTCGTTTTTGGAAAGGGCTCGCAGTTGCGCGACCTTAATTACGTCGACGATGTGGTGGAGGCCTTTGTCCGAGTCGCCTGCGCGCCCGCACTCGTCGACGGCGCGGTCTTTAACTTGGGCGGACAGGAGGCGATACCCCTTGGAGAACTCGCGCAGCTTCTGCTTCGCATCTCGGGTGCGGATCTGAAAATTCGGCGGGAACCCTTCCCCGTCGGCCTGGCGGGTATTGATATTGGGGACTACTGGGGCGACTTCAGAGCGATCGAAAATCGGCTTGGATGGGTGCCCCAGATCGGGCTGGAGGAAGGTCTGCGTAGGACTTTGGAGAAGCTTGGCGCAGCCTTTTCCAAAACTCCAAGGGGAGGCGTCGATGGAGACTAAAATTCCCTTCACCCAGTTGTGGGTGCACCCACCCGAGGCCAGAGCGGAGGCCTCCTTGGCGATTGGGCGGGTCCTTGATTCTGGAAAGTTTATTTTGGGACAGGAAGTGGAGGCGTTTGAGCGGGAGTTTAGTCAGTTCCTAGCGGTCCCCTCCGGCGTCGGAGTGGCTTCAGGAACGGACGCCATTACGCTGGCGCTGCTCGCGGGCGGCATCGGTGCGGGAGATGAAGTGCTCGTCCCTGCGTTTGCCCCTGGGGCCACGGCGAGCGGCATTCTGGCTGCGGGCGCCATCCCCGTCCTGGTGGATGTGAGCCTCGACTTCGGTCTTGATCTTCAACAGCTCAAGGCGGCCCTCAACTCGCGCACCCGAGCGCTCGTGGTTGTCCATCTTTTTGGAGGCATGGACGCCATGACTCCCCTCCTCGACTTTGCCACGACCCACAACCTCTGGGTGGTCGAAGACTGCGCCCATGCCCATGGCGCGCGCTATTGGAGCGCCCCCAAGAAGAAGTGGTGTTCGGCTGGCACGCTCGGAGATGTAGGCGCTTTCAGCTTCTATCCCACCAAAAACCTGGGTGCCATCGGCGATGGTGGCTTCTGCTGCTCCTCCAAGCCTGAGGTGGTGGAGGTGTTGCGCAGGCTGCGCCAGTACGGCTGGCGGACACGCGACAACTCCGAACACGCGGGCCGCAACAGCCGCCTCGACGAAGTTCAAGCCGCCGTGCTGAGGGTCGCCCTTCCCTGGCTCCCTGTTTGGAACACTCGCCGCCGCTCCCACGCAAGCCGTTACCTCAACGCTCTGGCAAACGCCGCGGCCCGGAGCCTTGTGACCCTGCCCCACCCAGACACCATGCGCTACCACGTCTTCCACCAGTTTGTCGTGCGCTCGCCGACGCGGGACGTTTTGGCCTGCGAGTTGACCTTGCATGGCGTTGGCTATGGGATTCACTATCCAAAGGCGCTTTCCCAGCAAGCCGCCTATCAGGAATTTGGGAGAGGGCGCTCCTTTCCCGTCGCCGAACGCCTCGCTGGCGAAGTGCTGAGTTTGCCCGTGCATCCTTGGCTCAGCGCGGAAGCCGCCCTTGAGGTGATTTCCATCTTGAACCGTCTTTGGAAAAAAAAATGAAACATCGTGCTGTCTCGGGCTTTTCCCTCACCGTCTTGTTACTCGTCATTATCGGCTGGTTTTCGTACACGAGCATTCGGGAGTTTCGCTCCACCGCAGATCTCGTTTCTCGCTCCCATTACTTGGCCAACATCCGGGAAAGCCTCCTGACGGACATCGTCAGCGCGGAGAGCGAAGCGCGCGGGTACGTAATCATGGGCCGCGAAGAGTATCTGAAACTCTATGCCGAGGCGGTTAGCGATGTTAAAAAAGGCATCCAGCGGTTGCGCGAAGTCCAGGCGCAATCCGTTTCGCCCGCCCTGGTAGAGCGCCTTATTAATCTCATTGAGATGCGCCTCGAACGACTGCGCATCACCCTTGAAGCCAGACAACTCGAAGGGTTGGATGCCGTTGTCGGCGTGGCCAGCATTGGCAAACGCCTCATGGACGAAGTGCGAGCCGTGGTGGCAGAAAATGAGGCGGTCGAGGATAAAAACCTGGGGGAAGCAGCCGTCCGTCTGCGCGAAGTTTCAGAACGCACCACCTGGATCATCGGGATGGGCAGCGTGCTCGCCGTTGTTTTCCACCTTGCAAGCACCCTCGCCCTGAGCCGCGCCATCTCCAACCGAGAGCGCCTCGAGCGCTCGCTCCTGGATGTGAGTGAACGGGAGCAACGCAGGATCGGCCAGGACTTGCACGACGGCCTCTGCCAGCAACTGACGGGAATCTCTCTCATGATCAGCAGCCTGCACCGAAAAATGCTGCAAGGCTCCGAACACGAACTCACCCAAATCAGCTCCCTCATCAACAGTTCCATTGAGGAAACGCGCCTCGTCACCCGCGGCCTCCACCCGTGCCCGACGAACCCGGGGGCCTCGTAGTGGGACTGAGGGAATTGGCGGACGGCGTCCACTCCAACTCGATGGTCAATTGCGAACTCTCCATCCTCGGGCCTGTTCAAATCACCAATGCCGCCATCTCCTCCAACCTTTACAGAATTGCCCAAGAGGCCGTCCGAAATGCCCTCAAACATTCCGGAGCAAAAAACATAACCATCCTCCTTCAAGGCCTCGATCCGGGCCTCGATCTCAAAATCAAGGACGATGGCGGCGGCCTCCCAAAGGAGCCCTCCCGCCGGGGCCTCGGCTTGGAGATCATGAAATACCGCGCCGCTTCGATCGGAGGCCATCTCAATATCGCGTGCAGCCACGGAGCCGGCACCCTCGTCCATTTTCGCCTCGCTCAAACACGGCCCCTCACCCCTAATTAAAGGCCTCCCCTTCAACTCCGATGTCCACCCACAAATACCAGATCCTTGTCGTGGACGATCACCCCATCGTGCGACAGGGGGTCAGTCGCCTCATCTCTGAGGAGGAGCGCTTTCTGGTGTGCGGCGAGGCCTCTACTTGGGGAGAAGCCGTGGACTTGGCGGCAAACACCCGACCAGATGCCCTGGTCTTGGACATCTCCCTTGGCAAACGCATGGGGCTGGATCTCATCCGGGAAATGACCGCATTGGTGCCTGAACTGCGCATCCTCGTCCTTTCCATGCACGACGAATTGGTTTACGCCGAACGCTCCCTCAGGGCCGGTGCACACGGCTACATCATGAAAAGCGATGCCGCCCAGAAGATCCTCGAGGCCCTCGACCATATTCTATCCGGCGGCGTCTACGTCAGCCCAAGGCTCACCGGCCTTCTGCTCGGGCGCCCCCTGCACTCCCCCGACTGCCGGCCACGTCCCGGCATACAATCCCTCACCAACCGCGAACTCGAGGTCCTCTCCCTCATCGGGCAGGGACTGAGCTCAGAGGCCATTGCTGCGCGCCTCTCTCTCAGCCTCAAAACCGTGGAGGCCCACCGCAGTAACATCCGAAACAAGCTTGGGCTGGAAACGGGCGAGCGACTCCTCGAAGTGGCGATCCGCTACACCCGCGAATTACTTTAAAACTCCGCGGAAACCCCAACCGCTTCAGGCAACAAACTCCAACTCCACCGGCGAAGGAATCAACCCGGCTTTGTGTGCACGGCCCAAAAACTCGCGGATAGCACGCCGGCCGACGTCCCCATAGTCCAGCGTGTAGCCGTTGACGTACATTCCTATGAATTTGTCCGCCAGCACCTCATCCATGCCTCGCGCCAGCGGCATCGAGTGCGCCACACCCGCAACCCGGTGCGCCAGGCCATACTCGATACTTTCGCGCAGAATCACGTTGATCTCGCTGCGCTCCGCCGGCGTGAAATCCTTGCGAATCACATTGCCCCCAAGAGGCAGGGGCAGTCCGGTTTCGCTTTTCCACCACTCCCCAAGATCGAGAACTTTCTCAAAGCCCTCCGCCTGGTAGGTTAGCTGGCCTTCGTGAATGATCAGCCCCACGTCCGCCCGCCCGGACTCCACGGCGCTAAAAATCTCGTCGAAAGGCACCACCACATGTTTGGCCGCTCCCATAAACAACTGGAGGCTTAGATACGCGCTCGTCATCAAGCCGGGAACCGCAATGATTTGCTCCTTGAGCCAAGAGACCAACGCCTCTTTCTCGGAGGGAAAAGAAACCCCCTCGCGCACCACCAGCATCGGTCCATAGCCGTCGCCCATACTTGCGCCGCAGGGCAGCAAAGCATATTTGTCCAGAACGTGGGCATACGCGTGTATCGATATGGCGGAAATCGCGAGTTCTCCGCGCGTTGCGCGTTCATTAAGCGTCTGGATGTCCTGCAGGGTATGCTCAAAGGTCCAGCCGTGCGTGGGGATTTTGTTCTCCGCGAGGGCGAAAAACATGAAGGCATCATCGGGGTCGGGAGAATGGCCCAGAGTAAGGGCGGCGTGACGGGGCATTCTGATAAACTGGGGCAAAACCGCAGCGTTCCAAAAGAAAATTCCAAAGGAAATCCCCAATTCATTCCGGCGCCGGAGCCTCCAAGCCAGGCGCCTGCACGCTGTTGGAGGCCATTAAATCCCAGGAAGTCTCTTTTTACTGGCGCAAAGCCAGCTCTCCCCTAAAACCTTGCCACCTCGTTTATGAGTGAACCCAGTGTCCTCCGAATCGGCTTGCCGACCGGCTCCCTACAAGAACCCACCTTTGCCCTGTTTGCGAAGGCGGGTTTCACCATTTCCGGCGCAAGCCGCTCCTACAAACCTTCCGTCGACGACCCAGAGCTGGTCATCCGGCTCCTGCGCGCGCAGGAAATCAGCCGCTACGTGGAGCACGGTTTTCTCGACTGCGGGTTGACCGGTTTGGACTGGGTTTACAACAACGGCTCCGATGTGGAAGTCCTGGCCCAAATGACTTTTTCAAAAACAAGCGCCCAACCCACCCGCTGGGTGGTTGCCGTGCCAGAGGAGTCCCCAATTCGCAGCGTTAAAGACCTTCAGGGCAAGGTCATCGCCACCGAAGCGGTGGAGCTGACAAAACGTTATCTCGCCGGCCACGGCGTTGAAGCCGTCGTCGAATTCTCCTGGGGTGCCACCGAAGTCAAGGTCCCCGACCTCGTGGACGCCATCGTGGATGTCACGGAAACGGGTTCCTCGCTGAGGGCAAACAAACTCCGCATCTTAGAGACCATCCTGGAATCCTCCCCTCAGTTCATCGCAAACAAAACAGCCTACCAAGACCCCTGGAAAAAGGCCAAACTAGACAAACTCGTCTTGCTGCTCAAAAGCGCCTTCGCCGCCCGAGACAATGTGGGGCTCAAAATGAATCTTCCAGAGGCGCAGTTGGACGCCTTGCTCGAGGCGTTGCCCTCACTACGCAACCCCACGGTCTCTCACTTGGCTCAAAAAGGATGGATTGCGGTAGAAACGGTCATCGCCGAGAAAGTGGTGCGCGAAATCATCCCGCTCCTGAAGGAATTGGGCGCCGAAGGCATCATCGAATACCCCTTAAACAAGCTTGTGCACTAAAACAAATCAGCTCAACTTGAATTTAAAGGTTGCAACGTTGCCTGATTCTTGGTTGCCTCCCGCCCCCTCAACGCTAGCAAATTATTTCACATGGGTTCCCTAAAAAAGAGACGTAAAACAAAGATCGCAAAACATAAGCGCAAAAAGCGGATGAAAGAAAACCGCCACAAGAAGCGTTTGCGCTACAAGAGCTAGTTTGCGTCCCGGCGTATGGACCGTTCCAATACGGCAACAGTCCTGCCCGGCCTGCGGTACGCCCTTTCAGCATCGCTTCTTGCGTGTTGTTTGCTCCCGTGCCGCTTGGACGCGGCCAAGTCCGGTTCCAAAACGCTGCCATCTACCGCTGCCCCAGCGGCTCCTCCTAAAGTTGTTGCCTCGGATGCTTTGCTTCCGGGGCCGCTTTATGCCGACCCTTACCCTTCCCCAAACTCTGTCCCCGCTCCAGACCTCCTGAACGCCCCGGAGCGGGACGTTCTCTCAGAGGCCTACGTTCATTTCGCCCTGGCGGTGATTGCTGAGGCCCAGGAAGACTCGGAAAGAGCTTCCTCGCTCTTCAACAAAGCACTGGAACTGGACCCAAGCAACGCGCGCTTGGCTTCGCGGATCGCCGCCGACTTGCTCCAACAAAAGAAGACAGAGGAGGCAGTCAGGCTTTTAAAAACCACGCACCAGGCTGCGCCCAAGGAACTGGGGCCTGCTGTCGAACTGGCACGGATTTACCTCACCTCACTTCGCCAGCCTGATTCGGCCCTCACCTATGCGGAGCGCGCCTACAAACTGGCCCCCGGGGACTTCACGGCCATCTCCACCCTCGTTGAGGTCTGCGCCTCTGCCCGTCTGACGCAACGCTTGGAGGAAACGCTGCGCAGGACACTCGCCCTCTCCAGAACGGACGTGAATTTCTGGCTGCGCGCAGGCGACCTTTTCCGCAACGCCCTCTCCCTGCGTGGCACGCCCCCGGGAAAGACCCAACTGGAGCGCGTCAACGCCCTTTACCGCAAGGCGCTGGACTTGGAGCCCAACGACCCCCTCTGCCTCCAGCGGGCGGCCGACCATTTTACCCTCACCCAACAGTACGCAGAGGCCTGCCGCTTTTACGACCGGGCGAACAGCCTGCATCTCCAGGAAAACAAAGCCCATTCTCTGCCGATCGGCCAAAAATGGGCAAGGGCCCTCGTTCTGAACGAACAACCCGACGCCGCCCTCGATTTGCTGGAGGAATTAATCAAGGAGAACCCTTCCGCCGCTGACCCCCGGGAACTGGCGGGCGAGCTTTATTTGCGGCAGGGCCAACTGATCGCAGCCTTGGGGCATTTCCGACTGGCCCTAGACGCAGGCGGCTCGAAAATGGAGGATCACGTGCGCCTCATCCAGCTCCAACTCCGGCTCAAACGCGGAGATGAAGCTGCAGAAACGGCCCTCAAGGCCCGCTCCCTCTTTCCAGAGGCCCCCGGACTCACCATGCTTCTGGCCGTCGCACTCGGCGAAGCCAAGCGCCACCAGGAATCCATCCAGGCCTTCGAGGCGGCGGAACAGGAATTCTCCAAAGACCGCTCCGAGGCTCTGGACGCCTCCTTCTACCTCACCTATGGGGCGGCGGCGGAGCGCGCAGGAATGCTGGAACAAGCGGCTAAACTGCTCAAAAAAAGCATCTCCCTCGCGCCTGAAACCGCGGCCGAGGCCCTGAACTACCTGGGTTTCATGTGGGTGGACCGCAATATCAACCTCGAGGAGGCCGGCAACTACATCCGCAAAGCCCTCGGACTCCGCCCCAACCATCCCGCCTACCTGGACAGCCTGGGCTGGTGGTATTACCGCAGCGGAGACCTCCCCGCCGCTGTGCGAGAATTGCGCAAAGCCCTCGAAAAAATCCGGCGCGAAGAAGCCCCCGAAGTCTACGAGCACCTCGGGGAAGTGCAGGAAAAACTGGGCCACCTGCCTGAAGCCATCAGCGCTTGGGAATCTGCACTCGAATTGGATCCCGGCCTCGAATCCGTTAAGGAACGACTCCAGCGCGTTCGTCCCACCCCGCAAACGCAAAATCCTTGAGTTAACTCATTCGGCGGTTGCCTAATGTTCGCTTTCATGGCGATCTCTGCGCCCCGCCTCTTACGCCTCATCTGCCCCTCTCCCTCTCAACTTTATGTCCAAGACCCTCATTATCGCCGAAAAACCCAGCGTCGCGCAGGATCTGGCGCGCGTTCTGGGCAAGCTCGAGCGCAACGGCGATTATTTTGAAAACGATTCCCTGGTGATCTCCTCCGCCGTGGGTCACCTCTTGGAGATCGCCCCCCCTGAGGGCTCAGAACCTGCACGGGGCAAGTGGAAAATCGAAAACCTCCCCTCGATCCCTCCTCACTTCGACCTCGTTCCCATTGAAAGGAACGCAGCCCGCCTGGCCGTGCTCAAAAAACTGCTCAAACGCAAAGACATCACCGCCATCGTCAACGCCTGCGACGCCGGCCGCGAGGGCGAGTTGATTTTCCGCAACATCGTGCGCGCCTCGGGTGTCAAAAAACCCATGAGCCGCCTCTGGCTCCAGTCCATGACCCCGGACGCCGTCCGCACCGCTTTCTCCAAACTGCGCTCCGACGAGGAAATGCTCCCCCTCTCCGACGCCGCCATCAGCCGCTCCGAAGCCGACTGGTTGGTGGGCATCAACGCCACCCGCGCCCTCACAGCCCTGAACTCCGCCGATGGCGGTTTCCATAAAACCACCGCCGGGCGCGTCCAAACCCCGACGCTGGCCATCATCGTCGAGCGGGAAGAAAAAATCCGCGCCTTCAAAGCAAAAACTTATTTTGAAGTGTTTGCCGATTTCGGCGTGGTCGCTGGCTCCTACCGGGGGAGGTGGTTCGACCCGAGTTTCAAGAAAAAGACGGCCGAAGAAGACGCCAAAGCCGAGCGCCTTTGGGACAAGGCGAGTGCCGAGGCCCTTGTGGCCAAATGCCAGGGCAAACCCGGGGAAATCCAAGAGGAAAAAAAACCAACCACCCAGGCCCCTCCGCTCCTCTATGATTTGACCACCCTCCAGAGGGAAGCCAACCAGCGCTTCGGGTTCCCCGCCCGCATGACCCTCCAGATCGCACAAGCCCTGTACGAAAAACACAAGGCACTCACCTATCCCAGAACAGACTCCCGCTTCCTGCCCGAAGACCACATCGCGACAGCCCAGCACGCCCTCGACTCCATCAAGGATCCGGTCCTTTCCGTGCACGCCAACAAGGCGCTCGCCCAGGGGTGGGTACGCCCCAACAAACGCATTTTTAACAACGCCAAAGTCAGTGACCACTTTGCAATCGTCCCCACGGGCACGATTCCAAAAACCTTGGACGACAAAGAACAGCGCATTTTTGACCTCGTCACGCGCCGCTTTATCGCCGTGTTTTTTCCAGCCGCGCAGTTTGAAATCACCACTCGCATCACACGCGTGGAAGGGGAAGCCTTCAAGACCGATGGCAAAGTCATCGTCGACCCGGGCTGGCTGGCCGTCTATGGCAAGCAGGCTGAATCTGAAGATGAGTCCGAAAAATCCATCGTGGCCATAAAGGCCGGCGAAACCGCTAAAACCCTCCACGTGGAGGCCAAAGAGTCGGAAACCAAGCCTCCTGCCCGTTTCAACGAAGGCACGCTGCTCTCAGCCATGGAAGGCGCTGGCAAACTCGTCGACGACGAGGAACTGCGCGAGGCCATGAGCGAGCGCGGCCTCGGCACCCCAGCGACCCGCGCCCAGGTCATCGAAGGGTTGCTCACCGAAGGCTACATCCTCAGGCAGGGCCGCGACCTCGTGGCCACCGCTAAGGGGATGTCCCTCATCACCCTCCTGCGCGACCTCCACGCCGAGGCCCTCACCAAACCCGAGCTCACCGGCGACTGGGAGTTCCGCCTGCGCCAGATGGAACGCGGCCAGTTGTCACGCGCCGATTTTATGGGGCAGATTGGCTCCCTCACCAAAGAACTGGTGGAAAAAGTCAGAGCCGGCATGGGCAAGGAAGTCTCCGGCCTCTTCAAACCGATCGACGCCACCTGCCCGCGCTGCAGTCACCAGGGACTGAAGGAAAGTTTCCGCATGTACGAATGTGAAGGCTGCAAACTCGCCGTCTGGAAAACAATGGCGGCCCGCGAACTGGAACGAGAGGAAGTCATCACCCTCTTGTCCTCCGGGAAAGTTGGCCCTTTGGAAGGCTTTCGCTCAAAAATGGGCCGCGCCTTCGCCGCCCACGTCCATCTGGACGAGTCCAGCGAGTGGAAGCAGCGCTTTGACTTTGAAAAAGCAGATGCCGAAGGGGCAAACATGGACCTCTCTGAGGCCCCCCGCCTCGCGCTCTGCCCCCTGTGCCACAAAGGACAGGTCGTCTCCACCGACACCGCCTTTTTATGCGAACACGCCCCCTCCAAGGCGTGCAAGTTCAGGATGGGCCGTACGATCCTCCAGCAGGCCATCGCCCCGGAGCAGGCCGTCAAACTTTGCACCACCGGCAAAACCGACCTGCTGCGCCGGTTCATCTCAAAAAAGGGACGCCCGTTTTCCGCGTTTTTAAAACTCGATGGAGACAAAGTTAGCTTCGAATTTGAGCCAAGACCTGCTAAAGTTCCTAAGAAAGCGGCGGCTACCAAAACAAAGGTCCTCCCGCCCGACGAGTAACCTTCATTTTCATGCCTCCTTCCCCCCTGCCTCGCTACCGACTCAATGTCGCTGGTATTCTCCGCGATCCCCATGGCCGGATCCTGATCTGCGAACGACTGGGCAAACGCGGCGCCTGGCAATTCCCTCAGGGCGGCGTCGATCCCGGGGAAACCCTGGAAGGTGCACTCGCCCGCGAATTATACGAGGAAATCGGCGTGACCCCTGAACAAACCGAAGTCCGGAACCAAAAGGGCCCCTACCGCTACGATTTTGAAGGCGCCGTCGTGAAGGGTTATAACGGCAAGGACCAGCATTTTTTCCTCGTCCACTACCACGGACCCGAGGACGCCATCTGCTTGGACATGCCCCACCCGGAATTCCAGAGCTACCGCTGGATTTTACCCGAGACCTTCGACCTGAAGTGGCTCCCCCCCATGAAACGCTCTATGTACCGGAGCGTGTTCGCGGACTTGCTCTGGATCAACCTGCCCTGATTTTCGTTGTTTGAAAAAGACCCCAGGCCTTGGCTGTCTAATGTTTTTTGTTGTTAATTACAAAAACCATTGACCTGGCTCTCTGAATTGGGCAAACCCAGCCAGACTTTATGCTTAGCTCAGGCGCGCTCTTCGTGGTTTTATCACTTCTTTTCGGTTCCATCTGGTGGGCTTCCAAAAACGAAGGCTCCGGTGCCTAGTCGCACGCCACAGGTGAATTCACGAATTTAAGGACGTCGATATGACGGCCCTTAGCAGTCACTG
>QQND01000026.1 GCA_003402745.1 Verrucomicrobiota bacterium | reverse complement strand
GATCCGTCTCGCCTTTGCTCACAATGTTCTTCCACGCGGGGTCGCGTTTGGCTGCCCCGTGGGTGACGATGGCGGCGATTGGGGCTGTTGCGGAGGTTCCGGCAAACACGGCGCCAGGGATTGCGGGACCGTTACCGAAGGCGGAGCCGTCTTGGAGGAAAGGGGTCGCGCCGGTTTGGGTGTAGTCCGCCAGAAGACGAGGTGCCGGCTGTGGGGACGTGTTTTTCGGGCGGGCAGGGAAGGCTTTTCTTGCTGCGGTGAGAACGGCGGGGGCCGCGGGTGCAAGTGCTGGCCGGACCGCAGTGGCGACGGCACTCAGGAGTTGGGGGGCGATTTGGGGGCGCAGCAGGGCGAGCGCTTCGGAGGTTTTGCGTTCCTGCTCCATGGTTTCAAACCGCACCAAGCGCTGGCTGCTGCTGATTAAAAAACCGGTGAGCGCATAGTAGTCCTTTTGGGAAATAGCGTCGAATTTGTGGTCGTGGCAGCGGGCGCAGGCGACTGTCAGGCCGAGGAAGCTTTTAGTCATGACGTCGACCCTGTTGTCGATGCGGTCGACCTCGTCCTGGCGCATGTCGACAGGGGAATGGACTTCTTCGTTTAGAAACCAGAAGCCGGTGCCCAAAATGGACTCGTTGGCGCCTGTTTCTGGATGGAGGCGTGGGGGGAGCAGGTCTCCTGCGAGGTGCTCTTTGAGAAACTGGTCGTAGGGCACGTCCGCATTGAGCGCGCGAACGAGGTAGTCCCGGTACTGCCAAGCGTTGGGGATGATCGGGTCAAACTCGTGTCCCCGGCTTTCAGCGTAACGCACCAGGTCCAGCCAGTGACGGGTCCAGCGTTCGCCAAACTGTGGCGAGGCGAGGAGGGTGTCCACGGCCTTTGCAAAGGCGTCCGAAGAGGGGTCGGAAAGGAACGCGGCGAGCGCTTCGGGCGAGGGGGGCAGTCCAGTCAGGTCAAACGCGACGCGGCGCAGGAGGGTGTTTTTGCCGGTGGGCGGGGCGGGTTGGAGGCCCTTCTGCTCGAGCTTGGCGAGGAGGAAGGTGTCGCTTAGGGAGCGCGACCAGGAGGCGTCCTTCACTTTTGGAACGGCGTGGGAGACGGGGGGGCGCCAGCACCAGTGGTCGGCTTTGCGCTGGGCAAGGTCGAATTTTTTTGAGGTCGTTTGTACGCCACCAGTGGATGGAGCCCAAACGGCGCCGGCCTGGACCCACGCCTGGAAGTCGGCGATCACCTCGGGAGGCAGCTTGCCGCCGGCTTTTTTGGGCGGCATCGCCGTTTCTGGATCGCCGTAGTGGATGGCTGTGATGAGCAGACTCTTGTCCGGTTCCCCGGGGACCAAGGAGGGGCCTGTGTCTCCCCCTTTGAGGAGGCCCTCCCTAGAATCCAGAAGCAGGTTGCCCTTGAGACTCTTTGCGTCGGCGCTGTGGCACTCAAAACATTTGTCCGCCAGAACCGGCCGGATTTTCCGTTCGAAAAACTCCGCATCCCCAGGAGTCCCCCAAAGCGAAACTCCACCAGTCGACAGAAAGCTGCCAACGACCAAAAGAGGGAGGCTCAAATTCGGTTGTTTCATGAGGGACGCGTTTTTCTGGAGAAGTTTCCGGACGGCATGCTTTCCTGGGACTAACGGTATAGGGTGCCTTCCAAAGGCTTGCCGTTGGTGTCTAAAATTTGAAATTCATGAATGCCGTGGGTTTTTCCATCCCGGCGGCTCCACACGATTTTCTTCTCCCGGTTGATCTCAAATAGTTTGATGGCGTCGCCCTTGGCCGCATAACTGGCCACCACGATGTTGCCATTGGGCAACCATTGCGCGCCGCAGGGATCTTTGAAGGTATCGGGAAGATCGGCGTTGGAGCATTGCCAGACAATTTTCCCCGCAGGGTCGACCTCCACGACGCTGTTGCCGTGAGTGAGGTTGACGATGGTGTTGCCATTGGGAATGCGGATGGCTGTAAAGGGCCAGCTGTCCTTGGGTTCGTCGGGAGTCTTGAATTCCCAGACAATCTTTCCCTCCTTGGTGTATTCTCGGACCACTTTGTCCAACAACTGGGGCACGAGGTAGTTCCCGTTTTCCAGCTTGCGGGTCATCCGGCTTTCCATGTGTGCGTTGGTGCTCTGGCACTGCAGCGGAAACTCGACGATGGTTTTGCCGGAGCGATCGATTTCCAGCAGTCGCGGGTTGACTCCGGCTTCCGTGAGGACGATGTTTCCATTGGCAAGAGCCTGCGCTGTATTTACTTCCGCTTGGGTGCCTTTGTATTCAAACACCACCTTCATGTCGCGCGTGACCTCGATCACGCCCCCGCCTGGGTAGTCCTTGTTCTTGGAGAGGGTCAGCAATAGGTTGCCGCTGGGCAGCACCCATCCGTCGCGGGTGGATGCGGGGTATTTCCAGAGGAGTTCACCCTTGTCTGAGATGATTTCCGTCGCGGCTCCGAAGGACACGTAGGAGTGGGTGATCGGCGCTTCCTCGGCGCGGGCGAGGGGAAGCGTGAGGGGAAGCGTGAGGAGGGTGCAGGCGCCAAGAAAAAGGGCGGTGCGATGGTTGGGCGTCGGGGAATGGGAGAACATAGGGTAGGTAATTGGAGGACCCTTTGCCAGCGGGTTTCTTTGGGAGGGCATGCAGGCAGGGGGAAGGTTCGCTTCGTTTGAGAGTGTAACCCAAAATTAAATTGCGCCACAGGACCTGAGCCGCAAAACTTCGGACATTTTCCGAAAACCACTTTTGAAAACAAAACGCAACGTCCTCATCGCCCTTGGCTGGCACGACCCGCGCATTCTCGAGGGTGTGGGACGTTATGCGAAGGAGGCAGGTTGGCACCTTGAAATGCGCGCGGTGATAGAATCCGCGCTGCCGGCCTACTGGCGGGGCGACGGGATGCTTGCAAACGACACGGAAGTTCCTCGAATAAAACGTTTTATTGAGAATCAAATACGCTTGCAGCCCACCGTGCTTATTGGTTCAAACCACCGGTATGCGGGCTTTCCTTCCGTTCAGGAGGACAATGGCGAGGTGGGGCGGTTGGCAGCAGTCCACTTTTTGGAGCGAGGCCATCAAAATTTTGCCTGGCTAGGGCTGCCTCATGGTCGCTCAGAAATGGGTCGGCGCGAGGCGTTTGTTAAGACACTTCAGGCGTCCGGTCGGAGCTGCCACGTACTGGAGTGGATGGGGGAGACTTCCCAGCGCAGGGACACTTGGGACAACCGCAGGGAGTGGCTGGGAGTGCAGCTTAAAAGCATCACTAAACCATTGGCTGTATTTGTTTTAGATGATGTTGTCGCGATGGATGTCATCGATGTCTGCTTGGATTTCGGACTGCGGGTCCCCGAGGACGTGGCGGTCATGGGGGTGGGTAACATGGAGCTTGCCTGCGAATGCGCACGGGTGCCGATTTCTAGCATAGACGAAAATTTGAGTGAAATTGCGTATCGGGCGGCCGCCCTTCTGGCGGAGGTGATGGAGGGCACCTGTGCAGGAACCGATCCCGGGGCCTTGAGGGAACCGCTACTGGTTCCTGTGAGGGGCGTGTTCATGCGGCGCAGCACCGATAGTCTTGCCGTCACGCATCCTGGGGTGCAGAAGGCGCTTGCCTTCATGACCGCGAGGGTCCAGGAGACCATTGGGATTGGGGATATTGCGCGCGCAGCAGGGTTGTCGGAGCGTGCACTGCAGTACGCGTTTAAAAATGAGCTGCGGCGCACTCCAGTACGGCAGTTGCTGCTGTTGCGGTTAGAACGCGCGGCGCATCTCCTTGTCTCGGGCGAGAGCAAGGTGGCGACGGTGGCTGAGGCTTGCGGGTTTGGGAGCGTGCGCCACCTCCACCGGTGTTTTGTGCAGAAACATGGCTGTTCACCTCAGGCGTACAGGAACGGGGAGGCGGGGCGGGAGTCGACCGCGGGCCGTGGGGCATAAAAAAGAGCCGCCCTGTTTGAAGGGCGGCTTCTTTCAAAACCCGCTGCGGAACGATGCCGCTGATGAACTCAGACTAGACTCAGACTAGGAAGCATTGAAACGCTGCTTAGCCTTGGCGCGTTTGGCGTTGGCTTTTGCTTTGCGTTTGGTCTTCTGAGTCGGCGTTTCGAACGCTCGCAGCCGGCGCACCTCTTCCATAATCCCTTCGCTCTCCATTTTGGACTTCAAGCGTTTCAGGGCACGGTCAATAGGTTCACCTTTGCGTACAGATACTTCTGGCATGTAAAATCTCCCTCCTTTCTTTCGAGGATTCGATCCCAACTATTTGGGTGAGGTGCAAACTATCTTTGCGCCCCCCATGTAGTCAACAGGAGTTTTGGGGCGGATTCGACTCTGATTGACGACTCAATAGACAATGCTAGTCTGCAAACTTTCTGGAAACATTTCCGCCGAACGCCCCCCCCAAACCTTTGAAAAGTTCCGGTGGGTAAAAGCCTCAAAGGGCGCCAGCCCGCCCAGGACTGCGATTTCAAAGGAATGTCAGGAACTTGTTTTGTTGCTCCATGCAGAAAATAGACTTCGCCGCCACCATTGACCTCATCATCGCGGAAGATCCCAGGTTCGACCGGGACGCGTATTTTTTCATCAAGGATGCCCTCGAATTCACCGTGGAGCAGACGAAAAAGACGCGGGAACGGGGTACCAACCACGTCAGTGGGAGGCAGCTTTTGGAGGGAATCCGCGAGTACGCCCTCAAATATTTTGGCCCTATGGTTCCGACGGTCTTTGAGACCTGGGGAATCACCGCTTGCGAACACTTCGGAGAGATGGTCTACCTCCTCATTCAGAAGGGAATTTTCGGGAAGTCAGAACAGGATTCCCTCGGCGATTTCAAGGGTGTTTATACTTTCCACGAGGCCTTTGTCGCCCCCTTCCAGCCCACCGGGGGCCGGAATTCCGGCGTCGCCTCCCGTGGCGCTCGGGTGCGCCGACGCGAAATCAAGGCCACCTGATTCCTTGAAATCCCTCTCCCTTCCCGGAGCGTCCTCGGAGCCATTCCTGGTTCTGGCTTTCGCTGAGCCCGGAAGCCCCTTGCCAATTTGTTATTTTGGCGTCTCATCCCATTCTGCCCTGAGGTTCAGGACTTCCTCGGGCGGCGGTGGCAGTTTCTGGGCGCCAATGCGGTCCACCGGCATGACGCCCAGCCAACTGCTGGTGAGAAAAACGCTGTCCGCTTGTTGAAGCTCCTCGGCTTTGAAGCGAGCTTCCTTTGCTCCCAAAGTGGCCATTGCCCATGCGCGCACGACTCCCGTACGGGCCCCGCACGCGGGAGAGGGCGTTACCCATTGCCCGGCCGTTTTGAGAAAGACGTTTGCCATACAGGCCCCTATCAAGATGCCGGCTGGATCGAATAAAAGCGCCTCATGCGCCCCCCCGTTGCGGGCCCGACGCAGGCTTTCTGCGTTCCTCCAGTAGTTGGCCGTTTTCAGGCCTCCGAATAAGGGAAGGTGAGGCTCGGTTTCCAAAATCACAGAGTAACTTGCGGGAACCACGCAGGCTCGTTCCTCAAAAAACAAAGCCATCCGACATCTTGCCGCAGGGTCGGAGGGCCCTCCATCTCCCGCCGTGACGTACAATCGGGCCATCCCGTCGCGCGCGCCGATCGGGAAAAGCGTTGTCACTGCTTCAAGCGCCCCCTCTGGGAGGTGGAAGCCGCAGGTTTGGGCCGCCTGGCACAGGCGTTCCAGGTGCGCCCCCAAGCATTCCGGAAGCCCCCGTCGAAGCCGGAGGGTTTCAAAGATGGACATCCCGTAGCGCGCGCCGCGATCAGAAAAAGGAAAACCCGTGGCAGGTTCAAATTGGAGGCCGTTCCAGAGCCAGTAGACAGAAAAAACGTGCATGGCCAAATGGTGAGTTAGACGCCTGCCGCGGACTGAAGCCTGCCGCCTGACGCGGTTCCAAAGGGCAGGAGGGGGCGGCTCGGGAGTGGATTCAGACGGGGTTCCATGGGGCTTAACTTCGACCGTTCCCTACGTCTTGGCAATGCCGCACCGGCAATCAAACGGCAGACTCTGGTTCGCCCAAGGCGGTGAATGCGTGCGCAGGGAAGTAGCGTGTCCTTAAAAATATGCTTTTCCTTCTTCCGCTTGGGCTCGGATTGTTTTTCTGTCTTAAGGATGAAAGCACTCCCCCTCTGTTGCCCGAGTCTTGGAATGAGTCTTTTGCTGGGGCTTGCCCCGGTTAATGCTTACGCGCTGAACGAATGGCCCCAGTTTCGCGGCCCTCAGGGCGATGGACAGACCTCCGGTTTGAGGGTGCCGGCGGCTCCTTCGGAAACGGAAGGCGTGCGCTGGAAAACTGCGATTCATGGCAAGGCGTGGTCCTCGCCCGTGCTTTCTGGGTCGAAAGTGTGGTTGACAACGGCGACGGAAGACGGCTCAGAACTTTCTCTTGTGGTGGTGGACAAGGAGTCTGGAAAAATCCTGAGAGACGAGGTGCTTTTCAACGTTCAGAACCCGCAGTTTTGCCACAAATTCAACAGCTACGCATCGCCCACTCCGGCCATCTCGGATGGGAAGGTGTTTGTGACGTTTGGTTCGCCCTACACCGCCTGTTTTGACGAGGCGACAGGAGTCAAGCTTTGGGAACGCGCGGACTTTGTGTGCAACCATTTCCGGGGGTCGGGCTCCTCCCCAGTTGTGTGGCGTGATTTTGTCCTTATGCACTTTGACGGCAGTGACTTTCAGTACGTAGTTGCGCTGGACAAAAACTCGGGGAAAACCGTGTGGCGCACGGAACGGTCCGTGGACTTCAAGGACGTCAATGGCGATGGAAAAATCACCGGCGAGGGCGATTTTCGCAAGGCCTTCGCCACCCCGGCTGTGGGAGAATGGCAGGGGCAGCCGGTGTTGCTTAGCAGCGGAGCCAAGTGCCACTACGCATACGACCCTGCGACGGGCCGGGAGTTGTGGAGGTTGGAGGAGCGTGCACAGCACAGTGCCAGCAGCCGGCCCTTGTTTTGGGACGGTAAAGTGTTTTTCCAGAGCGGTTTCAAGGGGCAGATTCTCGCTGTAAAACTGGGAGGAGCAGGGGTTCTCGAGGAAAGCCAGGTCGCCTGGCGCGTGAAAAAAAGCGTGCCCAGCAAGCCCTCCATGCTCCTGCTCGATGGCGCCCTTTTTATGGTGGATGATTCTGGGATTGCCTCCTGCGTGGACGCGAAGTCGGGCGACACCCTGTGGACGGAGCGAGTGGGGGGCAATTTTTCAGCCTCCCCTTTGCTGTCCGACGGTCGGATTTATGCGTGTAATGAGGAGGGGAAGATGACCGTATTCGCCGCTGAAAAAACGGGTTACAGAGTGTTGGGTGAGGGACAGTTCGAGAGCGGGTTCCTGGCGTCTCCGGCGGTATCCGGCGGAGCGTTGTACTTGCGGAGTAAAACGCACTTGTACCGCGTGGAAGCGGCCCAATAGGAAGGGGTGCGCGGCTCTCTGAAAGCTCCCATTGACTCCTGAGACATCCTCCCATAGGGTGGCCGACTTTCCCTGATACTTATGACCAGCCATCTGCTAGAAGAAGCCCTCAAAAAAGTTCCGACCCAACAAGCGCTGGTGAATATTGTCAGCAAGAGAGTGCGTCAACTGAATCAGGGGGAACGGCCTCTCGTGGACGCTGGTTTTCGCACGGGTTTTGCTGATATCGCATTGCAGGAGATCATTGAGGGAAAGTTGACCCTCATCTATCCGGCAACAGACGCGGTTACAGAGGATTAGTCGGGGGTTGTTTTCGAGTTCCCGGATTCAACCGGGGGCGGTAAGCGGGGGGATTGAGGGGAATGAGTACTGAGATTTCAGCGAACAGGAAGGCTCTGAGAGACTTTCATATTCTTGAGAGGTTCGAGGCGGGCATAGAGCTCAAAGGGACGGAGGTCAAAAGCATCCGCACGGGGCATGCCAATTTGCAAGGGGCCTTCGCGCGCGTCGAAAAGATGCAGGTCTATCTGTACGAACTCGACATCCGGGAGTACGACAAGGCCAGCCACACCCAGCACGAACCCAAGAGCCGGCGCCGTTTGCTGCTGCACCGCCAGCAGATCGCCAAACTTTTTGAGCAGACCCACATCAAAGGAAACACGATTGTAGCTCTTCGTCTGTACTGGAAGGGCCACCGGGTGAAGGTGGAACTCGGGGTCGGTTCGGGCAAAGACAAGGCGGACCAACGGGCAGACCTGAAAACACGCACAGAGAAGCGGGAAATGGAGCGGGAAGTCTCTCGCTTCAACCGCGGCAAACGGAGTTAGCCAAACTTGGCTGAGGTTTTGGCTGGGGAGGATCGGATCCCGAACTCCCTCTGATGGCTATTTTAAGCCAGTCTTTCTGTTAGGGATTAGTTCAACTGATTGAGAGCGGCGGTGCGCTCATTTGCGAATCAGTATGTGGCAGGAAAACTTTCTGCCAGGGGCGAGACGAGAGGTGTGGCAGGTTCAAAAAGGGGGGGGCTTACAATGTTTGCGTATCGTGCGCGAGGATTTGATGCATTGGTGGGAGCTTCGCAGTGTCTACTGCATTGGGGGGCTCTTTGGGCGGTGGTCCGATTTAACCATCTGGACTTGGGTTTGTTGAGCGAGCACTTCGGGCGTCTGTGCTGGGCATGGGCCGCTGGGATCGGCGCGGAGTTGCTTTGGTGCAACCACTGGCACGGAGACGGCTCCGCTCCTGAGTGGATAAAGTGTTGGCCACGGGCTTTTTTCGCTTTCACATTTTCAGCATTTGCGGCTTTTGAGCCGGTTCTCAAACATTTGAGCTCCGATGTGGCCGCCCTGCTTTGGATCGGACACCTTTTGCTGCTTGTTCTAGCCTACAGGCTGCTCCCGCGCCTTTTCGGAGTGCTCTTCTTTGGAGTGCAGCACAGGCATCGGGTGATTGTGGTTGGGGAGGAGGATAGGGTGGCTGATTTGGAACGCATGCTGAGTTCACGCAAAGGACTGGGCTACAATCCTGTGGGATGGCTGGGGGTGGGAAAAATCAACCCGGGCAAGGGGAGTCTTCCCTGCTTCGGTGCATCCCATGAGTTTGCAGCCGTGATTAGGGAAAAGGGGGTCGACCAGGTGATTCTTGCAGGCGGGGTGCGCGAGGCCCAGGTCAACCAGTGGAAGACGGATTGTGAAAAACTGGGCGTGCGTCTGGTGGTGGCCCAGAAGTTCACTGAATCTGGACTGGGCGGTTTTTCTTGGGAGGCCCAGGGGGAGTGGTGCTTTGGGATGGCCTGCAGGGAGCCCCTGCAAAGCCCGTTTAACCGACTTTTAAAGAGAATTTTAGATGTTTGCGTGGCAGTGCCGGCTGTTTTATTTGCCGTAGTTCCGGTCGCGCTGGTGACCTGGTTGGCGCAGAGGGTTCAGTCCCCTGGGCCCGTGTTTTATAGGCAATGGAGGCACGGGCGTGGAAACAGGCCCTTTCGGGTTTGGAAGTTCCGGACCATGCACGAGAATCCAGCCCTCGCTGCGGTCCAGGCAAAACAGAATGACTCAAGAATCTATCCCTTTGCGCTCTGGCTAAGGCGTCATAGTTTGGATGAACTACCGCAGTTTCTGAACGTTCTTTCCGGTGAAATGAGTGTTGTTGGGCCGCGCCCCCACTTTGTGGAACACACCGGTCAGTTTGCCGAGCAGCAGCGCTATCATGTGCGCAGTTTTGTTAAACCGGGCATCACGGGCCTTGCTCAAGTGAACGGCTGCCGGGGCGAGGTGCGTTGCGCCGCGGACATGGACAGTCGGGTGCGTTTTGACATCGTTTACGTAGAACGCTGGAACCTGTGGCTGGACCTCACCCTGATCGCCCGGACGGCCTGGCAGGTGATCTTCCCGCCGCCCGCGGCCTACTGAAGGGCGGGTGCGAGGGTTACGGGTTGGCAGCCGCGAGGGCGAGGGCGGCGCAGCCAATGGCTCCGGCGTCGTTTCCGAGTGTGGCCGGCACAATGCGCAACTGACGGCTGATCACTGGAGAGGTGCGGCTCTTAAGGGAATGCTCGATATGAGGGAAAAGCAGATCGCCAGCCTTGGCCACACCGCCGCCTACAACGATGACGTCCGGGTTAAGAATCCAGACGATGTTGGCAAAAGCGGCGCCAAGTTCATCGCCGATGGTTTGCCAAATATGAAGGGCGACCGGGCAGCCTTCTCGGGCGGCGCCAGTGAGATCCAGAGGGGTGCATTCCTCTGAGGGGGCGGGAATTCCGGCCTGCGCGTAGGCAGCGAGCGCGCGGGCGCTTATGGAGTGGTTGCCGACATAGGCCTCCAGGCAGCCCTTGTTCCCATAGGGCCCCATGCGGCCATTCAGGTCGATACTGGTGTGCCCAAGTTCGCCCGCGGCAAGCTGGGAGCCGCGGTAGAGTTTCCCCTCGAGAATCAGAGCGCCGCCAACACCAGTGCCCAGCGTGATGCAAACAGCATTGCGAGCGTGCGCCGCCGCTCCGTACATCCACTCGCCATAGGCCATTGCGTTTGCGTCATTTTCGAGGATCACGGGAACGCCCAATCTTTCGGAGAGAATTTTACTCACCGGCACTTCCGTCCAACCAGCCACGTTGGAGAGGCCGTGAACCACTCCGTGGACGCTGTCCACAAACCCTGGCAGGCCGATGCCCACGGGCACTAGCGAGGAAAGGTCCTTGCACAAAAACCGAATGGACTCCTCCATCGCATCCAAAGTCTGCGCCGCGCTGCGACCTTGTGGGTTGAATGTCGCGCCGTGGGTGAGAATGGTGCTTCCCTGAACAAGGGCGGGTTTGATGCTGGTGCCGCCGAAATCAATGCCGACGGCGTGGGGAAGGGGATTTGGGAGAGTCACGGAGAAAAAGAAGATTCCTGCGGGTCTTTTTTGGGGAAATGGCGGTTCGCAATCAAGCGCAACCCGTCAAGGGTCAGCTTTGGCCTGACCTCGGTGATTTCGGGAAGGTCGGCGGCGATAAGTTCCGCATAACCGCCGGTGGCGATGACGTTGAGCGGACGACGTCCGGGCAATGCGTGCCGGATTTTGAGCAGAATTTCGCGCACCAACCCCCGGTACCCGTATACGGCGCCCGCGAGCATTGCGTGTTTGGTCGACTTTCCGATCACACCGGGGGGCTCAAGCAGACTGATTTTCGGGAGTTTCGCCGTGCGTTGGTGGAGGTAGTCAGTCATGGCCTCCAGACCTGGGGCGATGACCCCGCCGATGTAGCAGCGCTCCTTGGAAATGATGTCGAAGGTCACCGCAGTGCCGAAGTCCACCACCACAGCGGGCGGACGGTAAAGCAGGGCCACGGCGACAGCGTTAGCCAGGCGGTCAGCCCCAATGGAGGCTGGCTGGGGGTAGTCAATTCCTACCCCAAGATCGGTGGAGGCACTCACCTCCAAGAGGAACGTTTTGGCGAAAATTTTTCTGAGCAAGGCGCCCTTTGCCGGCACAACGGAACACAGGATGACGGCCTCAAAATTCCAGTCCTTGAGAAGGCCTTTTACGCTGCGGATACTCACTTCCGGGGTGGGCAGGCGGCGCACCGCACCCACCCGCTTTGCGCTGGAGAGGGCGAACTTGGTGAACGAATTGCTGTTGTCTATGAGCAAATAAAAAGCCATGGAAGATCCGCCACATAGAGTGCTGGGAATTTTGAGGCAGGCAATAGAAATGCACCTTCGCGTTGCGGATAGAGTATCATGCGCTAAAAATTACCGCTCGCGCTGAGATGCTTTTTCGAAAACACAGGGCAGCGGGATCGGGGAGATGCGAGATTTTTTGTTTCCGTTTTTTGTGTATTTTCGGAAAATCCCCGCCACGGAAGCGTCTGGCACAGAGACTGCTCAATTTCGCGCGTGCTTGTGCACTGGACTCGTAAGAAAAACTGAAGATGAACCGCCCCGCTACTGAAACGCCCCAAGTCCATTTCCTGCATGTCCTGTTCACGGATCCTCAAGCCCCGAGTTTTCTACGCTGGCAGAGGGTATTGAACCTGCTGATTTTCGTGTCCTGCATTGCGATGGCCTTTGAAACCGTGGAGCCGTTTGCGACAACGCACCAAAGTTGGTTTTTTACCTTGGAATGTGTAGCGGTGGCATTTTTTTCAATCGATTACATTGCAAATTTATATTTTGCAGAGGATCGCGTGCGGTACATGTTCAGTTTCTGGGGGTTGGTCGACCTGATCTCGATCCTACCGAGTTATCTGATGATTTTGAACCTCACCGCCCTTCAAGGGGCGAAAGTGTTCCGACTGCTGAGAGTCGTGCGGGTGCTGCGGGTTTTGAAAATGGCCCGGACCACCTTGATGGAGATTACCTCTCAGTCAAAAAGCTCCAATCCAATCATAGCAAACCTGCGTATCTATTTGATTGCGCTTTTCTCGGTAATGATGATTTCAAGCACCCTCATGTATTACGTGGAGGGCGGTTTTTATTCTACGGAAGCGCTCTCTCTTGGGCAAAGCGCACTCGAACAGGCGCACGCTTCAGATGCCGACTGGAAGGCGTTACCCGAAGCGGACCGGAAATTTCTACCGGTCGACCCCATCGGTGGAAACCCCATGCCTCCGGACAAACAGTTCTTCGCCTCCATTCCCGCCGCGATGTGGTGGTGCATTGTAACCCTCACCACCACCGGTTACGGAGACATGTATCCTGTGAGTTTTGGGGGACGCGTGATTGCGGGTGTCACGATGTTGCTGGGGTTGGTGCTGTTTGGGATCCTGATGAACATCGTGGGAAAAACGCTCATGGTGCTCCTCTTCGGAGAGCAGATAGACGACTCTCGAAACGAAAAAGCCACGAAGGAAAGCGTGGTGAAAACGATGCTTGAAATCAATCTGATCTCCGGCGCTCAACACGACGAATTGCTGGCGCTGAGCCCCGAACAAATCCGGGAAAGATTGGGCCGTCGCGACTGAGGACGACCTTGGTCCAGTTCGTGAATCAGGCGAGAGGGACGACTCTTTTTAGCACGGATCATAGGTGTGGCCTTTTCCGACTTGTCTAATTTTTAACGGCCCGCAGGCTTTTTCTTTGATGACCCCTGTTCCATTTTCCTCTCTGAGTCCTTATTTTTGTGTTTCAGTCCGGCCTTTGGCAGGACTTTTCGTGGCAGCCTTGAGCCTTTCCTCGGTGGGGGCAGCGGATGCCTGGCCGCGCTTTCTTGGCGCCACACAGAACAACAAGGTGGAGAATGCTCCGAAACTTCCTCTTTCTTGGGATCCGGCCACGAACGTACGCTGGCGTACGGAAATCCCGGGGGAAGGGTGGTCTTCGCCCGTGGTGGCCGATGGCCGTATCTGGCTGACCACGGCCACCGAGGAAGGGCTTTCACTGCGGGCGGTGGCCGTTGATTTTGCCTCGGGGAAAATCCTGCATGACGTCGAAGTTTTTCATCTTGAGGCGGCGCCCGCAAAACACCGGCGCAACTCCTACGCTTCGCCCACCGGCCTGCTGAGCGGAGGCCGCTTTTTTGTCCATTTTGGCACAAGCGGGACGGCTGCTTTGGATGCAAAGACAGGGGCCGTTCTTTGGCGTCAGAAAACGTTGAAGGTGGATCATCAAAACGGGGCAGGGGGCTCCCTGACCGAGTTCGGCGAAACGCTCTTGATTCCATGCGACGGGATGGATGTGCAGCACGAGGTTGCCCTGAGCAAAGCGACCGGCGAGGTGGTCTGGGATTCCCCGCGTTCTGCCAAGGACTTTCTTGAGACGCTTGCCCCTGACCGGCGGAAGGCCTACGGCACCCCGCTTGTGGTGGAATTGGGCGGGCAGCCCGTGAGTATTACCACCGCCTCAAATCGGGTCTACGGTCTGGATCCGGCCACCGGAAAAGAACGCTGGTTTGTGAACTACAGCCCCGGGTTTTCCAACGTGCCCCTGCCCGCTACCGACGGCAAAACGATGGTGCTGAGCACGGGCTTTATGAAGCCCGAAATCTGGGCCCTCAAACTCGAAGGAGCCCGCGGAGATATCACGGAGAGCCACTTGCTTTGGAAGCAGAAAACTGCCGCCCCAGATCAAACCACCCCCGTGATCGTGAATAATCTGGTCTTCACCGTCTCCTCGGGGGGGATCGCCTCTTGTTTGGATCTCTCCACGGGGGACGTTCTCTGGAGGGAGCGCATGGGGAGCGATTTTGCGGCGACGCCCCTCGTGGCCAACGGATTGCTTTATTTTTCAGACTGCAGCGGGCTGACCACGGTCGTGAAGGCGCAGTCCACCTTTGAGGTTGTTTCCAAAAACACCCTTCCCGAAGGTTTTATGGCGTCCCCTGCGGTGGTAGGAAATGCCCTGGTGCTCCGAACCAAAGGAGCGCTTTACCGGGTCGAACAGTAGAACCTGAAAACGGGCGAGGAGGGCCCATCTTCGCTCCCGTACGGAGCCAGAGGCTGGCAACCCAGCGGTTCAGCGCTTGCTCGCGCCCTTGGATTCTGCGCGGCGGAGTTCTTTGCGCGCCAGTCCCTCAGCCTGGCGCGGGCTGATGAAGGGATGCTGCACAGGCTTCGGTGCCTGCCTGCGGCGCCCGCCGATCCCATTGGGCCGGCCCGAGGGCGGCGCAGGGGTGGGTCTGCGGGAAGGTTTTCGGTCCGCTTTGGGCGCGGATTCTCCCTCTGGGCGCGGTTTCGCTGCGCCGAGATAAATCCGGTGCACTGCACGTTTGGCGGTGGTGTGCGCCTTGGCTTCGTAGGTTTGGACTTGGAAGCCGGCGCGTCCGAGGCGGAGGGCAAACTCAGGTTCCTCGCCGGCCGACCAATAGGCGACGAGTCCGTGTGGCTTCAGAGCTCTGTGTACGGCGTCAAAGCCGGCGCGGGCGTACAGTCGGTGGTTCTGCACCTGCACCCAAGAGGCTGGGGTGTGATCCACATCCAAAAGGATTGCGTCATAGCGCTCTCCCTTGAGCTCACGTATCACTTTAAAGACGTCTTCCACAAGAATCTCGACGCGCGGATCTTTCAGGAGGAGGCCGTTCACTTTCTCCAGGTGCTCTCTGTTCCACTCAACCATTTCCGGCAGCAGTTCAGAGACGTGGACGACCGCATTTTCTCCCACAAGTTCGAGAACGCGTTTTAGGGTGAATCCCAACCCCAGCCCACCAATGAGGACGCGGGGCTTGGGCATTTCGCGCAGTTCACGGCAACCGAGGTCCGCTAGGAGCAGCTCGGAAACGGTTGCGATGGTGCTCATCAACTGCCTGCCGTTATGCTTGATATAATGTTCTCCATCATGCTCGTGGAGCGTAATCATGGAGCCATCAGGGGAACGCACCTTGGCGAGAGTCTTAAACGCAATCATCGGTTATTTGACGAGCCTACGATGTTCCCGTTAAAAGGCGAGCATTCAGGAACGTCGGGCGGCTTCTCTCCCGCCAACAGAAGCGACTTTGTGGAATGATGGGCATCCCTTAAAGCAACCGCAGCAAAGCCCTTTGCTCACAAAAATCTCGCCCCAGCACCGCCTATGCGTTCGCCTCTGAGGCGCGCATGAACAGATGCTTACGCTCGATCGCTTCGACGACCTCTGCGGGCACCATAGATTTCCACACAGGATCCCTTCGAAGCATCGCATCGAGCACGTCCTTGGGGTAAATCGAGAGGAGACTCGGATGTTCTGTTTCGAGCCCCACAAAAGAGCCGCGCTCGTTCAGGTATTCAAACAGCTTATGCTGCCCCGCAGGCACCACGAGGTTGTCCACGTTGCGAATCTGCCCGGTAGCCTTGTCCAAGGCGGGATAAACAAAAAGTTTGAGTTGGTGTTTAAGAAGACGGCCAAACGACTCAAGGATTCCCCCGGGAAGGTCGGTGTAAAATCCTTCCTCAAACAGATTCAGCAAACGCGTGACCCCCAGAGCGATCCCAATGGGCTCACGAGTCATTCGAGTCAGAAATGCGCTCAGCCTGTAATACTCAGAA
This sequence comes from Verrucomicrobiota bacterium, assembly GCA_003402745.1. Classification (GTDB taxonomy): domain Bacteria; phylum Verrucomicrobiota; class Verrucomicrobiia; order Chthoniobacterales; family Chthoniobacteraceae; genus Chth-196. Next base: position 21,038 of record QQND01000026.1, on the reverse strand, counting down.
AAGTCTGAAACGAGCACGGTGAGTCCACAGGCCGCCAAAACATCCGCGCGGTCCAAAAAGTCTTGGGGGTCCACGGACTTCTGGTCCGAAAGCAAATTACGCATGGTAATTTCCATGACCTCAAGCACGGGCGCATTTGAAGCCTTGACCTCGGGCGACGCACGGAACTTTTCCGAGGCCCGCTTGAGCATGTCCATGTGCACCTTGGTGACAGGATGAAAAGCCCCGCGTTCCACCAGAATCGCTTTCCGATAAAAGACCTCCGACGGCTGGAGGACTTCGCCCGAAGGGCCGAACATTGCGGCCCCGGACAATCCAAGCTGCACCAGCTTCAAACTCATGAGACGGTTATCCACCCCTGAGAATGCGGCTCCAGAAAACTCCACCATGTCGATTTCGATCCGTCCCACTGACAGTTGGTCCAGGAGCGAAGTCAAAAGCGACTCGGGGTCTTGATGCAGGAACCCAGCACCATAGACCAAGTTGACCCCAACCACACCCAGCGCCTCAGCCTGAGCCGCGTTCTCGGCATCGAGCATTCGTACATGAATCAAAATCCGACTCTGGGGAGCCCGAGCAGCGTGTTGAAAGGTAATTCCCATCCATCCGTGGCACTCTGACCCCCCGCGAAAGGACCGTGCCGCGACGGTGTCTGCAAACGCGAAAAAACAGGTGTGGTCGCCGCGCTTCGTGTCCAGCCTCTGAACGTTCAGTTCAAACTCATGCGAAAGCATCGCCTCCAACCGACTTCTTGAAACGTAGCGGTCGCTCGTCCCGTAAATCGCGTCGGAAACCGTCATGTCATAAGCCGACATGCTTTTCGCAACCGTACCAGCGGCACCGCCGACTCGAAAGAACCAGCGAACCACTTCCTGACCGGCTCCAATTTCTGCGAAGGTGCCGTAAAGCCGGGGGTCAAGGTTCACCAGGAGTGCTTTTTGGCGAGTATCAAGGGCGTTGTCGGACATAGGACGGGTAAAAAGTATTGGGACCGAGTGCTCGAAACGTTTGCGGGTTCGGGTTCCGCGCTTGGTCAACCCTGGTTTTTTTAAGCTCAGAGTTGGACGGCGCGGGCAGATTGAACGGGTGTCAGGCAAAAATCTAGTCCGTATATGGCGCTGTCTAAAAAGTGGCGATTGCTCGTTTAAAAAGCAGTCGCCATGACGCCTTTTTCAATGGGGCGGTTTCAGTGGGGCACCGCCTCCACAAGCAGGGAATGGGACGAGGTCTTTGGAATCGGGGGGGGCGGACCGGGGCGTTCAAGGCGCCGCAAAAATAGGCCCACAAGTTATTCACAGGCCCGCAAAGCAGACTCAACGAGAGGCATATCTATAACCTAATACAATGTATGTCATATGGAGTGAGAAACGTGGACCCGAACGCCTTTCCCTCTCGAGTCCGCCCAGACCCACAGACTCCAGCCAACGGCCTAAACCTCCACGCTGCTCCTCGAACCGGACTTTCGGGCACCCTCACAGTCTGGGATCTTGCGCCAGTCGAGTGGGCGCGAATCTCGAATCGCCCCTCAGTTTTGATCCCCGGTAACGTTTCCTCGAGTGGCTTTGGACTTCGCTCGGCATTGCAAAAGTGCCCTCCTAAGCAACGGCTCCGGCAGATTTTTCAAACTTTTTGCCCGCCCCGGTTTTTAAGCTCACAATTCCCTTATGCTCACACTCCGCCTTTTCTTGCCGCTTCTCCTCCTTTTTTGCGCTGAATGCGCTTTCGGAGCAGATCCCAGCCCGAGCAAAAACGTCCTGCTGCTTGTCTCCGACGACTGCCGCGCTGGCATGAGTTGTTACGGCGGCCCCGGTCTCACTCCAAATATTGACAAGCTTGCTCGAACAGGACGGCGTTTTGAGCGAGCCTATTGCCAGTACGCATTGTGTAATCCCAGCCGGACCTCTTTTTTGACGGGCCTGCGTCCCGATGTGACTGGGGTCATGGACAACGCCAAAGAGTTCCGGAACGTCATTCCAGACATGGTCACCCTGCCCCAGATGTTCCGCAACGGCGGATACTCGGTGGTGAGGATTGGAAAACTTTACCACTATGGAGTGCCGAAAGAAATTGGAACGAACGGGCTGGATGATCCGGCTTCTTGGGAGCACGTCTGGAACCCTCGGGGTCGGGATTGCGACGACGAGGACAAAATATTCAGCATTTTGGCTTCACCCAACGCAAAAACGGTATTGCAGAGGGGCTCTGGAAATTACGGAGGCACGCTGAGTTGGTTAGCGGCCGAGGGCGCGGATGAGGAGCAGACCGACGGTAAAATTGCGGCGCAGGCGCAACAGTTTTTAAGGCAGAAGCACGAGAAGCCGTTTTTTCTGGCGGTCGGTTTTTATAGACCTCACACGCCCTATGTCTCTCCAAAGTCTTATTTTGAATTGTATCCTCAGGACAAGGTCGAGCTCCCCCAAGAGCCTCCAGGTAACCGTGAAACAAAGCCCAAGGCAGCGCTCTCCAACACAGCACGGGCGCATTACGGGATGGACGAAGACATGCAGCGCAGTGCCAAGCAGGCTTATCTCGCATCCATGAGCTTCATGGATGCCCAGTTCGGGCTCGTCTTGGCGGAACTTGAGAAGCAGGGCCTTGATAAAAACACGATTGTCATTTTCATCAGCGACCATGGATACAACTTGGGTGAGCATGGCCTGTGGCAGAAGCGTTCACTGTATGAGGATTCGGCGCGCGTGCCCCTCATCATCCGCGATCCCGGCATGAATTCCCCGGGCCTTCCGACGGGGCGAACCGCCGAACTCATTGATTTGTACCCCACGCTGGCCGACCTGTGTGGACTCAAGCCCGACCGCCGTATTCAAGGCACAAGTTTGAAGCCCGTCCTCGAAAATCCAGATCGAGAGTGGAACCGTGCCGCGTTCACCCAGGTGGTGTTCGGCAACAAAAAGGAGGCTGAGGCTGTTGGGCGCTCGGTCCGTACCGAGCGGTACCGGTATACAGAATGGAATGAGGGACGGCTTGGCTCCGAGCTTTATGACCACGCCGTGGACCCCAGGGAATTTCAGAATCTAGCTCAAGACGCCTCCCGTGCGAACGTTGTCGAAGAGTTGCGCGCCCTGCTTGGAAAAGGAACGAACTGAAGGAACGCAAGGATCGATAAAAAACAGTCCCACTACGCCTTTTCACGTTTTTTTCCGAGCACTCCCTCGATTTTACCAAGCGGCAAAGTGTTGACCACGTCCGCGGCAGTGAGCCATCCCTTGCGAGCGACTCCGATTCCATTCCACAGAAATTGCAGTTGCGAAACGTGGTGTGCGTCTGGGTTGATGGAGCAACGCACGCCTTTCTCTTTTGCAAGGGGCCACCAGCGCCAGTCCATATCCAGGCGCCGCGGACTGGCATTGAGCTCGATGATCGTCCCTGTCTCCGCTGCCGCCTCGATCACCGCGGGAATGTCTAGCGCATAGGCATCTCGGCTGAGCAACAGACGCCCCGTCATATGTCCAAGCATCGTCACATAGGGATTTGACATGGCCTTGATGAGCCGAGCGGTCATTTCAGTCTGCGGTTGAGTGAAGGACGCGTGCACAGAAGCCACAACGTAGTCCAGTTGCGAAAGAACTTCGTCAGGATAATCTAGGCTGCCGTCCTTAAGAATGTCGCATTCCACCCCGGAAAAGAGGTGGAAATCCGGCCCGAATTCGGCGTTCAGCTCGCGGATTCGAGCCACTTGTTCCAAAAGACGTGAGGCGTCCAAGCCGTGCGCCTGGAAGGAAGAAACCGAATGGTCTGAGATGCCAAGATATTGGAGCCCCAGTTCCTGGGCAGCCGCTGCCATTTCCTCCAGGCTCGAACGGCCATCGCTGGCGGTGGTGTGGTTGTGAAAAGTACCCCGGAGGTTTTGAATCTCCACAAGATGCGGCAGCCGGTGCTCAGCCGCAGCCGCAATTTCACCGCGGTCTTCCCTCAATTCAGGCTCGATGTAGTCCAGTCCCAGAGCCCGGTACAAATCCGCCTCTGTGTGAATCGGGGGGATGGGATCGGGGGCTTTTTTCGCCTTTTCGTCCGGCCCGAGCCGGTATTCGTTGAGAGTCCAGCCGCGCGCAAGGGCCCGGCTGCGGAGTGCGATGTTGTGCTCCTTGGAGCCCGTAAAATAATTGAGCGCACTCGGATACTCCTGAGGCGCCACCACTCGGAGGTCCGCTTGAATCCCAGTGTTGAGGCGGACGCTTGATTTTGTGACGCCGTGGGCAAGAACCGTTTCCACCAAAGGGTGGTTGACAAAAAAGGAGGACACCGAAGCGGGTTCGCGTGTGGCGACCAGGAAATCCAAGTCGTGGACCACCTCTTTGCGGCGACGGTAAGACCCAGCGAGGGAGGCTTGAAGCACTTCCGGAAGTTGCTTGAGCTGTTCCAGCAGGATCTCAGCATCCGCCGCAATGTCCCCGAACCGGAAGGAGCCGGCATACTGCTTGAGCGCTTCGATGCTGGTGAGAATGTTTGCTGCCGTTTTGGCTCCAAACCCCTTGAGAGAGGCGACCCGTCCGTCCTTACATGCCGCTTCCAGCCCTTCGACGGTGGTGAGATCCAGTTCCTCCCAGAGCGCCTTTATTTTTTTTGGTCCAAGTCCCTGCAGTTCAAAAAGATCAAATAAGGTCGCTGGAAATTCGGCTTTGAGCGCCTCAAAATATGGCAACGTTCCCGTGGTCGCAAACGTTGTGATCTTCTCTTCCAAGGCAGCTCCAATGCCGCCCACCTGGCCCAGAAGTTTTTCTTTTACAAGAGAATCAAAGTCGCCGCTGAAAGTTTCCAGCGCGCGTACAGCATTGGTGTACGCGCGGATTTTGAAGACGTTCTCCCCCTTGAGTTCAAGCAAACGGGCGATGGATTCAAGCAGTTCAATGACGTCCTCTTTTGATTTTTCAAGCATAGGGCTGGTGCCTTTGATCTTCGGCATTTTAAGGCAGAAGGCAATCCGCCCCACACAGAGGAGCTGGTTTTTGATGAAACCACATCCCTCCCCGCCCTGGAATCCACCTCAGCGCAAGGCCCCTCATCCATCTTAACGCCCCCTTTGCAGCCCATTCCTTGCCGGTTTTGAACGTTCGGTTTTTAACCCGGACTCAAAATTAAGGCTGAAGGAGGTCTTCACGCGGAGGCGCGGAGGCGCGGAGATTGGAAATGGAACATCCTTTTTCACAGAATTTTGTATTTCTCCGCGTCTCCGCGTCTCCGCGCCTCCGCGTGAACTTCTGTTTTCAGGTTTCTTTTTCGGGCAGGAGTCCAGAACTCTCCGCCAGTCCCTAGAGCTCAATCCCCTCCGGGCGGGGTTTGTTTGCCAACAACATGCGCTCGTGCTCGGCCTCTTCCATTCCCTCGCGCACCAATTCCTCCCCGAGGTTGGTCTCGTCCCCTTCCCCGTTGCCCATAGACGCCCCAATCAACTCCATCCCCCCTTCGCCATCCTCCACGACCGCCGCCAATTCGTTGTCTACACAGCGCCCGTGTAGCTCCCGCCGAGCTTCGTCCCAATCCGCGACTGTGGGAATTTCATGCCCTTGGATCGCAGCAACCTCCCAAGCTCTTTTCTCAAAAAGATCCTGGTCCGGCGTTCCCAACCCCTCCGCACCCACCAGGATTTTTGCACTCACCGGTCTGCGTTTATTCATCCTTACTGGTACCTCTCAAAGGGAGGAAACGCAAACCGTCTAAAAAAGCCTGGGCGGATCAAACCTGCCCGAACCCCAGTCAACTTCCAGAGTAACGCCAGAAAAAACAGCCCCCTCGACCAGGGGCTCACCCTACGCAGGAATCAGGGCCGAGGACTACATCTCCCGCGCCCACTCGGGCCGCTCGCGCAGGTGGTAAAGCATTTCCCCAGCCTTCGGCACGTAGAGTATCCCCTCCTCCTCGCGCCCCGCATAATCCGCTGGGTTGATCGAGGCCGGGTCCCGGTAGCCAAGGTTGATGGAGCGGCACACCTCCTCGGGAATACCGGTGGCAAGCGTCACTTTCACCCGGCAATGTTCCATCCCGTCTTCATACGTGCCAATGCCCCTCACATGCGTGGAGTGGGCAATCGTACCCCACGGGTAGTCCTTAAAACGATCCCACTGCTTGAGGAAATAATCGCGGCAGTGGTAGCCCACTTCCCGGATGAGGTCCCCGTGTGTGAGGGAGATTTCGTGAATGTGAGGCGCATAGATAATGAGTTCCCCGCCGTCCGCGACGACCGGTTCCAGCTTGTACATACACTTTCCACCCACCCAAAGCTCGTCGTACATTGCCGGAGCGCAGGAAAGCACCGTGTGGAAAGGCTTCTCCTTATATTCGATGTGCAGGTTCCGGGAAAGTTCGCTCGCCCCGTCCCAGGCGCTCTCCGGGGACCCGCAGTACAGGCCAGCGAGGTGACCGTGGTCGACCACCATGGCCAGACACGTTTTTGGGACCGTCACCAAGGCGGCAGCCCGGTCGACAACCTTGCGCACCGGGGTCCACTTGTTTCCGATAATCATCGGGTTGGTGACGACGGCGCCGAGCCAGTGGAAAAAGTTTAAAATCTCAGGCCCGCTAACGCCCGGGAACAGGTACTTGTTGCCACCGGAGAACCCCACGACCTCGTGTGGAAAGACCGGCCCGCAGATGATGATGTGGTCGTATCCCAGCACCTTGTCATTGATGTCCACGGGAACGTCCATGGCGAAAAGGCCGCCACTCAAAGCGCTGATTTCATCCCGACCAATGACGCCGATACGACGGAGCGCCGCTGGATTGTCCCATTCGTGGTTGAAGAAACCGACGGCGGCGTACTGAGCCTTGCGCTGCTCCAGAGAGATATCGAGGCGCTCGCAAATGGCCGTCTCACTCATGGGTTGGTGCGTGCCCAACGCCACCATGATGTCCAGAGACTGCACCGCCCCCCCCAAATGTGCGTGCAGTGTCTGAAAAAGTTGCCCGACGGGACAAGTGCGCGTCGAATCCGGAATGATAAGGACAACGCGTTTGCCTCGGTAATCCTCGAGGGGACAGCCCTCGGCGATCAGTTGGGCGACTTCTGCCTGCGAGACACAGGCGCCCGCAAGTGCTACTCGAGAGAGAGGGGGGGGCAGGTTCACGGTTAGTGCTTGGAAAGGTAGTCGGCCACGCCGGCGTGATCGGCCTTCATGCCTTCCTTACCGGGAGCCCAGTTGGCGGGGCAAACTTCCCCGTGGGACTCAAAAAAGCTGAGGGCATCCACCACGCGAAGGGCCTCGTCCACGCTGCGCCCCAAGGGCAGGTCGTTGACAAGCTGGTGGCGCACAATGCCCTGTTTATCGATGAGGAAAAGACCGCGGTAGGCGATCATTTCTGAGGAGGCCGTCAGATTGCCGTCTTCGTCCACCCCAAACTCGCCATTGAGCACGTCGAAGGCCGAGGAGATGGTCTTGTTGGAATCGGCCACCAGAGGGTATTTCACGCCGGCAATCCCACCGTGGTTTTTTGGGGTCTGCAGCCAGGCCCAGTGGCACTGTTCCGTGTCGGTAGAAACACCGACCACGGCTGTGTGGCGCTTTTCAAATTCGGCGAGCTTTTCCTGAAAGGCGTGGAGCTCCGTCGGGCACACGAACGTGAAATCTTTCGGGTAAAAGAAAAGAACCACGTTCTGCTTACCAAGAAACTGGTCCAGTGAAAATTCCGAAGCGAATTCTCCTCCGTTGACCACGGCGGGCGCGCTAAAATGAGGGGCTTTTTTTCCAACGAGTACGGACATGATGATGTTTGGTTTGGGTTGAATCGAGTGAGCTGGGGTGGAAAACTAGCCTAGGAGGCAGTCGTCTAGCGCGGCGAGGAGTTCGGCCACGGAGGCCACCGTTTCGTCCCCCATGTTCGAGAGCCGGAAAGTCTTACCCTTGAGCTTTCCGTACCCTCCGTCGATGATGAACTGATGGCGGCTTTTGAGGTTAGCCACCAACGTGGCGACGTCGACATTGCGGTTGTTGGCAACGCACGTCAGCGACTTGGAGCGATAGCCCTCGGGCGCAAAAAACTCAAACCCGCGACTCCTCACCCACTCGTGCACGAGCGCGTTGGTTGCGGCGTGCCGGGCGTGCCGGGCCGAGACACCTTCGTCGAAGATATCCTGAAGCTTGGATTCCAAGGCGTAGATGTGGGAGATCGAAGGCGTCGAGGGGGTCATGTCCTCCGCCTGGTTCTTCTGAAATTCAATAAAATCGAAGTAGTAGCCGCGACCTTTCACTGAAGCGGCGCGCTCCATGGCCCGGGGGCTTGCCGCAAAAAGAGCGAGGCCGGGTGGCATTGCCAAGGCTTTCTGAGACCCTGTGAGGAGGACGTCGATACCGAGCGCATCCATGGCGATGGGAACCACTGAAAAAGAGGATACGCTGTCCACAATAAAGCACACCTCGGGGAATTCACGGAGCACTTCCGCTATCTCGGCAATGTTAGACATCACCCCGGTGGACGTTTCGTTGTGAATCAAAGTGACGGCATCAAAACCGCCCTCCTGGAGGTGCTCTCGAACCTGTTCCCCGCGGATCGGCTGGCCCCACTCCACCTGAAGGCCAACCGCCTCCTTGCCGCAGCGTTTGGAAACATCGAGCCACTTGTCCGAAAACGCCCCACACATGCAGTTCAACACCTTGCCAGAGCCCACGAGATTGCGGATCGCCCCTTCCATCACCCCCCATGCCGAGGAGGTGGAGAGAAAAACGGGCTGGGTGGTCTGGAAAAGCTCCTGAAGCTTGGGCTGGATGCCGCCATAGAGCTTTTTGAAGTCGTTGCTGCGGTGCCCGATCATAGGCTTGCAGAAAGCACCGAAGGTTTTTTCAGAGACTTGTACGGGACCAGGAATGAAAAGTTTCATGAGGCTAAAGCAACGGCTAATGAACCGAAGACTCGCTATCAAAGGGGAAAAGGGGGGCAGGCGGCAATCTCAGAAACTCGGAGAGTGGGGAAACTCCACTTCCCTGCTCAAACCATCCAATGCTCCAGTGCGTATTCCCGCCGCGTAAGGTTGAATTCAATCGGCACGCGCTCCGGATAGCACTCCCGCTCCAGCCCGCCCTCAAACACCTTCACTTGAAAGCGCACCGCCGCGTCCCCATTGAGCCCTAGCAGAGAAAGCGGCACCTCCAGTTCCACCACGTCCCGAGCCACAAGCCCCTGGTATTCAGTTTGTTCACCGTCCGCCGAGTGCCACACAAAGGTGCCCTGCCCGCCTTTGTCCAGATTGGATAGCTCAATCACCCCAGGGAACTCCCCATGAAACTCAAGCCGCACCGAAAGGTTCTCCCACCGAATCGGATCCAAGCGCAGGTAGAGAAACTCGATGTCGTTTCCGAAAAAAAACCGCTTCAACATTCGGCCGGACCGGTACATCGCCCCCTGCTCGCTGCCCGCGACGTAACATCCCGCACCCATCCAATCAAAGTACGAGGAGCGCCGCCCCGTCAGCTCGCGGCTCACGAGACGCTCGGGCGTGCTGTACAGGGGGGCGACGCGCATTGCCGTGATTTGTTCCTCCATCCGCGCCGGGGGCAGTTTGCCACAGAGGGTGTAGACGTTTTTGAGGTGCTGGCGGAACAGGTCGTCAAAAAGAGCGTCGTTTTCAGTCGAAAAATCCGGCCCGTACCACCAAAACCAGTCGCTTCCCTCGGCGGCATAAACCTCAAGCAACGCGGCCTTTTGCTGCTCAGCGGTGAGTTGGCCGGCATCCAGCTGGCTCTGTAAAAAAAGCCGCGTCTCTCCCAAAAGATCCCACGCCCGGTTCTCTTCTTCCTCACCAATCCAAATGTCGAAGTTGCTCGATATCCAGGAGCCTGTGTGAAGCATATGGACCGTTTTCGCGGGCGGCTCCAAGGCCAGATACTCCTCGATCGTGGAGGACTGCAGCAGGGGCTCCTTCAAAACCCCGGCGTAAAGCGCCCGCAGGAACCCCTGCCCTCCGTCTGGAAAGGTTTCCCAGGCATTTTCTCCGTCCAAAATGAGCGGAATCACCCCTGTTTTTTTTGGCAGGGCCCGGGCGATATTGGACAGATGATGCAGCAGGTGGGCAGCTGCATCTTCGGGACGGTTTTTCGCAGCCATGAACCCGATGAAGTCCGAGAGCGGCTTTTCGCGGAACACGGCCTGCACCGAGGCGCCATCGTGCTCCACCCTCCAGCCCTGAAACATTTCCAAATGATTCACCGGCTTCCCCCGAAAAGCCGGATCCTTTTCCAACGAACGAAAAAGATTTTCCTCGTCGGAACAAAAATAGCGGATCCCCGCCTCCTGCATCAATGCCACGAGTTCCGGCGCGATGGAACCCTCGCTGGGCCAGAGCCCGCGCGGAGCCTTCCCGAAAAGCTCAGTGTGTTGTTCCACCGCCATTTTCAAATGCGCCAAGGCATCCTGCGGCCACTGAAAACGCTTGGGAAGCTGCCGCCCAGGCATGCTTCGCTCGGCAAAGTCGCTGTCGTACACGAGCGGAAGGATCGGATGGAAAAACGGAGTGGTGGTAATCTCCACCTGCCCGCGTTTCTCAGCCTCCCGGTACAGAGGGATGATTTTCCCGAGAATCTCCTGATGAATGTCCAATACCCTGTTTTTCTCGCCCTCAGAAAAATGCCGCCCCTTGCGCTTCAACTCCCCGAGTTCCGGATACAGCCGTTCCGCCGTGTACCCGCACCAGGCGAGATTGAACCACGTTTGCAGGTCGATAAACTCCTGCAGTGACCAGTAACGCAATTCCCGGCGCGCCTCCTCGCGCTCAAAAGCAAGCCCGCGCTTGTTCAGGAGTTCCCAATAGCGGGGGAAGGGTTTGACGAGGTTCTCCCAATGGATTTTGAAAAAATTCTCCAAAATCGCAAGCCTCTCGTGCTCCTCCAACTGCGCCGCCGGCCTCCGCGCCCAATCCATCCATAAGTCATGGACACGCCCTTCCGAGAGCTCAATGATCTGCAGTAGCAGCACGGGCGTCATGTTGAAATTCACCCGCATCTCAGGGAATTCATCCAAGATGGAAACCATGTCCAAGTAACCCTTGACCGCATGGAGCCGGACCCAGGGCATCATCGCCGTGCGAGATGCTGGGTTCACATAGTAGGGTTGGTGCATATGCCATAGAAATACCGCGTGCGCCATGCCCTACCTCCGTACGACGAAGCTGGCCCCGCGGCAACCCCAAGCACTCAATATCGACTCAAAAAGCGGCTTCGAGGTCACATTTAAAAGTTTCCGCCACCCCCCGGGGAAAAGCCCCTGCCAGCCATGATGCAAAAAAGAGGCTTTTATTCAGCAAACAACTGAGACCTTGCTGGGTTTACTTACTAGATTCATGAAAACTCCCGCCCTCATTTCCGCCCTTTCCCTCGCCCTGAACTTCGCTGCATTTGGAGACGCTTCCGTCGTCCTCAACGGCGTGCACAACTGCTGCAAAAAATGCGACACCGGCATTAATGAGGCGATCGCCAAGGTCTCAGGGGCGACTGCACTCGTGGAAAAAAACAAAGTCACAGTCACCGCCAAAGACGAGGCAACCGCTAAACTCGCAGTCGCCTCGCTCGTAAGCGGCGGCTACTTTGGCGAAGGCGCCGTGGCTCCTTCCGTGGTCGACGCCAAGGTGAAGTCAGCCACCGTCAACGGAGTCCATCTATGCTGTGGAAAATGCGTCACAGCCGTGGAAACGGCGGTCACTTCGGTTGCAGGCGTCACGGGCCATACCGCGACCAAAGGCGCGACATCCTTCAAGGTAGAAGGCGATTTTAATACCAAGGAACTGGCAGCCGCTCTGAACAAAAACGGTTTCAGCGGCGCGATCAAGTAACGCAAACCAAGCCGACCCGCGCGGCGGTCCTAGCCCAGTCATAAAAATTCCGTACAAACGTCGCCGGTGGCGCTTGTATGGAGGCGTGCCGCGCCGCCGCTGTCCCGGACGGAGCCAGCGTCGAACCTTCTCTGTCCCCCTGTAAAACAAAAGGCTGCAAGCCCAATGAGGACCTGCAGCCTTTTTGAATTTCCAGGAGGGTGACCGTCTACGCCGAGTAGGAAGCCTGCGTCCCCTTGAGGTTCCGCTTGGCAATCCAAGGCATCAGACTGCGAAGTTTGTCGCCGGTCTTCTCGATGGGGTGTTTTTCACCAGCCGCGAGGAGAGCGTTGTACTGCTTGTACCCGCCTTCGTATTCCTTGACCCAGCCCTTCGCAAACTTGCCAGACTGAATGTCCTTGAGAACCGCCTTCATCCGCTTCTTGGTGCCGGCGTCGACGATCTTCGGTCCGACCGTCACGTCGCCCCACTTTGCGGTCTCGGAAATCGAGAAACGCATCCCAGCAATCCCGGCTTCGTTCATCAAATCAACGATGAGCTTCAATTCATGGAGGCACTCGAAATACGCCATTTCCGGGGAGTAACCGGCTTCCACGAGGGTTTCAAAACCCGCCATCACGAGGGCGGAGGTGCCGCCGCAAAGGACTGCCTGTTCGCCAAAGAGATCGGTTTCGGTTTCTTCTTTGAAGGAGGTTTCGAGCACTCCTGCGCGGGTGCCGCCGATGCCCTTGGCCCATGCCAGCGCGATCTTCTTCGCCTTTTTGCTGGGGTTCTGGTGCACCGCGATGAGCGTTGGAACGCCCTTGCCTTCTGTATATTGACGGCGGACGATGTGGCCCGGGCCCTTGGGGGCGACCAAAATCACGTCGACGTTTTCTGGGGGCACAATCGTCTTGTAATGGATCGAAAAGCCGTGGCTGAAGAGGAGTGTCTTACCCTTCTTGAGGTTGGGTTCGATGTCTTTTACGAAGGCAGCAGGCTGCTTGGTGTCAGGAATCGCAACAAAAATAACGTCCGCGCGGCGCACTGCTTCACCGGTGTCAAACACTTCAAAGCCGCGCTCCTGGGCGGTTTTGCGGGATTTGCTGCCGGGATAGAGCCCGATGATGACATGGACTCCGGATTCTTTGAGGTTCAGCGCGTGCGCGTGGCCCTGGGAGCCAAAACCGAGAACGGCGATGGTCTTGCCTTTGAAAATGCCGAGGTCAGCGTCTTTGTCAGAGTAGATTTTTACAGCCATGGAATGAGTTGGGTGGAGGTGGGTTGAAAATGAAGTGAAACTTAGTCGGCCTTCCGGGCTAGTGCGATTTTCCCGGTCCGAGTCAGGTCGCTAATGCCGAAAGGCTCCATCAGGAAGATGAACTTGCTGATTTTGCTGTCGTCGCCCGTGATCTCAATCGAGATGTTGTGGCGCTGCACATCGATGATCTTGGCGCGGAAAATATCGCAGATCTGCATCAGTTCGCCCCGGGTCTCGGGTTGCACATTGACGCGCAGCAGGACAAGCTCGCGGTCCACGCTCTGGTCCCCGCTGAAATCCTGCAACTCGATCACATCCACGAGTTTGCGAAGCTGCTTGGTGACTTGCTCCAAAACAGTATCGTCGCCGCGGACGACGATTGTCATCCGAGACGTTGCCGGGTCCAGCGTTGGGCCAACATTGAGGGTGTCGATGTTGAAGCCACGACCGCTGAACATTCCAGCAATGCGGGTGAGCACTCCGAACTTGTTTTCAACCAGAACCGAAAGGGTATGACGCATGCGAAAGGGGGCGGAGGTTGCGTTAGTTAAGCTATATGGTCAAACGCAAAAAGCTAATCCACACAGAAAACCTGTAATTAGCCGTCGAAAATTTGTGCTTTCACGGCCAAAGACCGTCTGAACCAACCAGTCCGTCAATACGGGCACCACCAGAGCCAGCCTCACCTCTGGGGCAACTGCCCCGACCCATCCCGCAGCCCTGAACGCGCCGCCCATGAGTGCCCCAATCACCAACCCGGTGCAGCGTGCACAAACCGGAAACACAAACCCACGAATGCAAAAAGCTCTTTTCGGAAGCAGGTTGCAAATGGGCCGGCGGCCAAAGTTCTCAAAAATCGAAGCCATGATTCAAGGCGCCGCTTCCGACTCAGGCGGGCTGCTGCTGGGTCAGACAATGGAACGCACCGAGCCCCCAAATCAACTCCGTGCAGTCGATCGGGACAATTTCGCGTCCGGGAAAAAGAGGCTCCAAAACGGCAACGGCCTTAGCGTCCATCGGATCGTTAAACACGGGCAGCAGAACTACTTTATTTGCGATGTAAAAGTTGGCGTAGCTCGCTGGCAGTCGAAGCCCGTCGCGGTCGATCCTGCCGGGCATGGGGAGATGCAGAACTTCCAGACGCGAGCCGTCCTCCACACGCATCCCAAGGAGCGCGTGCAGGTTTTCGCTCAATGGCAAATGGTTTGCGTCCTCAATATTGGGCTCAACCACAGTAACAACCTTCGTCCGGCTTACAAACCGGGTCAAATCATCGATGTGCCCGTCAGTGTCGTCCCCTTCGATTCCGTCTCCAAGCCATAGGAAGTGATTCACTCCAAGATAATCCCGCATTTTCTGCTCAATCTCGGCCTGGTTGAGATGGGGGTTCCTATTCGGGTTAAGAAGACAGTTGCGCGTGGTGAGCAGAGTCCCGGCGCCGTTCACTTCAATGGAGCCACCCTCCAGAATCATTCCCGGAGCATACACTGCAAGCCCCAGCTGTTCAGCAATATGCGTCGGCACGGCGTCGTCTAGGTCATGAGGCGGATACTTCCCCCCCCACGCGTTGTAGTCCCAGTCGACAACCACCGGTTCGGGACTCCCGGAACGTTTGAGAAAAACAGGGCCATGGTCACGGCACCAAGGTTCGTAGGAGGGATGCCGGTAGAAACGGACGTGACTCTCCCTCGCTCCGTGGCGGTTCAATTGCCGACGCACGTCCGCCTCGTGGGCGGCGTCCCACACGTTGATGCAGACCGGCTCCGAGTCGGCCAAGGCGTCGACCATCTTAGCGAAGGCCGGCATTACCTTGTCGTAAGCTTCAGGAAACGAGATCCCGTCGGGCCGCGGCCACGAAAGCCAAGTTGCTGCATGGGACTCCCATTCGGCGGGCATCTTGTAACCGCGGGAGGCCGGGGTAGGAGCGCTAGAGCTGAATTTTTCAAACATGGCGGTCTCCCAGGTAGCGTTGCTCGAGTCCCTGATAGGCGTCGATCCGGCGGTCCCGAAAGAAAGGCCAGTGCGTGCGCTGCGTGTCCAAGGCTTCCAGATCAAGTTCCACCACCATAATTTCCTCTTCCTCGGCGGAGGCCCTCTTGAGGATTTGACCGGAGGCGTCAGCCACAAAACTCTGGCCCCAAAACTGGATTCCCTCCCCGCCGTCCGGCGCCTCGTGCCCGACGCGGTTGGGAGCCGCTACATAACAACCGTTGGCAATGGCGTGGCCGCGTTGGACGGTTTCCCATGCGCTATGCTGACGCTCGCCGTACTGCGCTTTTTCCGAGGGGTGCCAGCCGATAGCCGTCGGGTAGAAAAGAATTTGCGCCCCGTGCAATGCAGTCAAGCGCGCTGCCTCCGGGTACCACTGGTCCCAGCACACACAGACACCGATTCTTCCGAAACGCGTGTCCCACGCTTTAAACCCGAGGTCGCCGGGGGTGAAATAAAATTTTTCGTAAAAAAGCGGGTCGTCGGGAATGTGCATTTTCCGGTACTTGCCCAGATAACGCCCGTCGGCGTCGATAACAATGGCGGTGTTGTGGTAGAGGCCGGCGGCGCGTTTTTCAAAAAGGGAGGCAATGATAACCACGCCCAATTCCTTGGCGAGGGCGGTAAAAACCTCGGTCGACGGCCCGGGGATCTCCTCGGCCAGCGCAAAGTATTTGTGGTCCTCGACCTGGCAGAAATACACGGAGTTGAACAACTCCTGAAGGCAGATGATCTGCGCTCCCAGGGCTGCGGCCTCGCGGGTGCGCTGGACTGCCTTCTGAAGATTCTCCAGCACATCCGCTCCGCAGCGGGTCTGCACGAGACCAATTTTCACCGATTTAGGTTGGGACATAATAAAACAATGCCCACGCAGAGACGCGCGAGCTTGGGGAAAAATGTGACAATCTGGAAACGCCCGTACGGAAAAAGCTCCAAAAAAGCGGAGGACAAAGGGGAAAGAGCGGTTCGAACCGAACGGGCCCTCTCCCCACTGCCAGGAAAAACCTCTCAGTACCCCCCTATTTAACGGGTACGCTGATGATTGAAATGCTCTCCACTCCAACGCGTTCAGCCGGTTTACTACGTTCCCGACCGTTGCTCAAAACGGGCGTGTCGCCGATCTTCTGAAGGGTGTCCTCGCCCTTGGTCAGCTTGCCAAAGGCGGTGTATTGACCGTCCAAATTGGGGGCCGCGTCCAAACAAATGAAAAACTGCGAACCCGCTGAATCGGGATCCGAGCTGCGGGCCATGGAGATGACGCCCGCCTCGTGTTTGCGTGGGTTGAACTCGGCTTTGATTTTGTAGCCGGGGTCCCCGGAGCCAAAGCTGGCTTCCTTGGAGGGATCCTTTGTGTTGGGGTCACCGCCTTGGATCATGAAACCCTGGATGATTCTGTGGAAGGCGGTTCCGTTGTAAAAACCTTGCTTCGATAGTTTTTTGAAATTCTCGACTGTCTTTGGAGCCACATCGCTCCAAAATTCCACAGTCATTTCACCCTTGGACGTTTTGAGCACTGCGACCTCTTTCATCGGGGGCGGCGCGGGTTGGGGGGCAGCAGGGTCAGCTGCGGGTGCAGGCGCCGGCGAGGGCGTCTGGGCGGAAACAGGCAGGATGACTCCCATGAGGCAGCCCGCAAAGGTGAGGAGGAACGGTTTTGTCATAAGCGGAAGTAATTTTACTAAGTGACTAGTTTCACGCAATGATTCCCCTCTCCTATTTTTTTTGTCTACACTACAGATGATGGAAAATATCCGTATCGTTCTCAACACCTCCCGCGGAGCTATAGAGGCCACCCTCTTTGCCTCCGAGGTTCCTATCACCACCGCCAATTTCTTGAATCTCGCAAAACGCGGTTTCTACGACGGCGTGACCTTTCACCGGGTCATCAAAGACTTCATGATCCAGGGCGGCGACCCCACTGGTTCAGGAAGGGGCGGCCCCGGATACCGCTTCCCCGACGAAATCCGCAAGGGCCTCAAGCACGACAAGCCTGGCATCTTTTCGATGGCCAACTCTGGCCCCAACACAAATGGAAGCCAGTTTTTCATCACGCACGTCCCCACTCCCCACCTCGACGGCAAACACGCCGTTTTCGGCGAAGTGACCAAGGGCCAGGACATCGTCGACTCCGTTGAACAGGGCGACACCATCGATTCGATCGAAATCGTCGACTCCACGGACGAACTTTTTGAATCGGAGAAAAAACTCATCGCCGCCTGGGACAAAGAGCTCAAGTAACCCACTCTCCTCTCCGGGGCGTCTGCTCGAAAGCGGGACGGCGCCCCACCTCTCTTCCCACCCTTCCCCACCACACAACACCCTCCCAATGAACCTCTCCGCTCCTCACATCAACCGCCGTAGCTGGCTCGCCACAACGTTCGCCGCAGCCATGTGTTTCTACGCCCCAGCCCAAGCCGTCGAAGATTCCCGCGTTTTTGAAATGCGCATCTACGTCACCAACGAGGGCAAACTTCCCGCCCTTCTTTCTCGCTTTCGCGACCACACCGTCGGTCTCTTTAAAAAACACGGCATCGAAAACGTCGGCTACTGGGTTCCCGTTGAAAAAAACGAGGGCGCCGACACAACCCTGATCTACGTCATCGCCCACAAGAACCGTGAAGCCGCGGCCTCCTCCTGGGACGCCTTCCGCAAGGATCCTGACTGGCAGGCCGCAGCCAAAGCCAGCGAGGCCAGCGGAAAAATCCTCGCGCAAAAACCGGAAGTCATCTTCATGAAAGCCACAGACTACTCCGCCGCGATCAAGCCCGCCGCAGGTTCGGCCGAGCGCGTGTTCGAGCTGCGCACCTACAACACTGCCGAAGGCAAACTCGACGCCCTCAACAGCCGCTTCCGCGACCACACCGTCGGGCTCTTCTCCCGCCACGGAATGTCTCACATCGCCTACTGGACCCCCACCGATCCGGAAGCAGGCGCTTCCAAGAAGTTGATCTATATCCTCGCACATCCTAGCAAGGAAGCGGGTCTCAAGTCCTTTGAGGCTTTCCGCGCCGACCCCGAATGGATCGCCGCCAAAGCCAAAAGCGAGGAAAACGGCTCCCTCACCCTGCCCCAGCCTGAGGGAGTGAAGTCTGTCTACATGAAGGCCACCGACTTTTCACCAATCCGCTAAAAAAGCTTTCCGACAGAGCTTTGGAGCGCGCCCCCCATCCAGGAGGGCGCGTTTCTTTTTTGTACCTGACGCTAAAACGAAATTCCCAGCCGTTGCGCGACCCTCCGGGGCCGGCGCAGGGCGTCTTCCATACGCCCGGGTTCATCAGCTCCGCGCAGGTCCTTGCACGCAGGGTGCGCCTCGGGTGAGGCCAGGATCCCGAGGAGATGAAGCACATGGGCCGTGCTATGTTTGTAGGCGGCGGCACTCATCTTCGAGTCAAGTCGGAACACTTGGTCCTCGAGGGACTGAAAAGCCTCAAACACCTTGTAAACGCGCGTGTCAAAACGCCCCGTGCCCGTCTTGAACCTCTTGGAGGGCGCGTCGTCGGTTAGCCACATGTCCTTGGCCGCGCAAATCAACGGCGCCCCGCTCACCGCCGCGCCGATGAGCAGCGGAAGACCAAGCCGAATGGCCGTGGCAATCCCGAAGTCGTCGCCGCTGTGAGGCGCAAAATCCAGAGCAAGGTCGCGGCACATCGCCGCCCAGTAGAGAAAATGCGGCTCGTCCAAAGTGCTCACCTTCCCACCGACGAACTTCGGATGCAGCGCCAATTGCCACAGTAGCCACGGCTCGTAAGGGGTCGCCCAGGGGACAAAGGCCGGTTCAAGCGCGTGCACAATACCAGGCCGGATCAGCCACTCTGCGATCTCGTAATAAGCATCCCGCCGAGGCTCAGGTCCGAGGGCGTTTAGCCAGCGGGAAGTCATGAGCATCACTTCGCAGTTGTCGTGCTCCTGGACGATGTCCAAAAGCGGCCGGTAACGTTCTGCCTTAAACGTTGTATCTTCCTGGGCGCCGCGCGCCGTCACGCCCGCGATGAATTTCAACAGCGGAAATTCCGCGCGAAACCGGCGCAACACCTCGGCATACATCGCGTCGTCCAAATCGAAGATGTAGCCGGTGTCCGCGTTGAGCACGACGACGAGCTCCACCCCGTAGAAATCTGCGGTAGCCTGCATCCAGCGGATACTTGCAGCAAAGCCGTCCCAGTCGGGCCGCCCGTTGCCAAACGGCAGCAGAGCCGCCGCACACAAACGCGCCTTGGTTCTGTGGTCTACGAGATCTTCCTCCGCAGTCCAGGCCCAAGCAGTGTCCAGCCAGGGGGTTTCGGGCAAAAGTTCCTTGGGGTTTGAAATCAGTGTCTTCATGTGCAGCAACCTTTGCTAAAACTTAAACTCCGGCCTTCTTTTTAATCTCCTTCAACTGAGCAAATTCCGGCCGCTCCGTGTAGAATTTATCCAAGGGATAACAGCCGCTGATGAGGCCACTCCGCGGTGCCGTTGTACACTCACTGAAAGTGCGGCAGATAAACTTTTTTTGCACCGCCTGACCGGTGATCACATCGGTGAGCATCGTGGGATAAGAAAGGACCGCTCGTCCCAGCCCAATGCCGTCCGCCCAGCCCAGGCGGAGAACCGCACTGGCCACTGGCGCCAGAAACTCCTGGAGATAGGTGTAACCGGACCCAATGACATAAATGCCTTTGGGCGAGATGGCTTTTACCTGCCGCACCGCCTGAACCTGGCGCTCCACATCGATGAGCGGATCATACGCAGGCTGGTAGCCGTCGCTCGGAGGAAAAGTCGCAGGGCGCTGGAGGTTAGGCGTGTAGTAAGGCGAACCCGCCGTTGTGTTCAACACTTTCACTCCGAGTTCAGCGCAAAGCTTTACGAACTCAAACGTTTCGCTTAAATCAATTTGCGAGGGATCTTCAATGTTAACTCCAAACCCGTAGCGGTACGGAAGACACTCGGTAAAATCTTCGGGAATGCCGGGCCCGAGTTTACCCGCTTTCGCCCGCGTGGGATCTGGGCGGTACGGCACCTTGTCAAAAAGACTGAGCCGCACCCCGATGTCCACAGGATTACCATCCGCTCGGATTCCCTCAATGATTTCGCGCAGAATACGGGTTCGGTTTTCAAAGCTGCCCCCGTATTTGCCTGGGCGCGTGTGAGCCCCGAGAAACTCATGGAGCAGATATCCGTGGCAATGCTTTATGTCGACGAAATCAGCCCCCACCTCCCACGCAAGGCGCGCCGCGCGCACATAATCCCCGATCAAGAACTCAACTTCTGCGTCCGTGAACACCTGATCATCGCTGAGGACGTTGAACTTTTTGTCCAGAATCGGGTGCCGGAATGCCACCCGCGATTCCCAGCGCGCCTTGTCGCTCGGTCGGCAGAACCGACCAGAGTGCGTTAGCTGAAATCCAATCACCAGGTCGTCCACCGTCCCGTACAACCCTCTGTGCGCCTCTTTCAAGATCCCCACAAGCTCGGTAATCCCCGCTCGGTTCTCCTCCACCAAGATGAGTTGGTTAGGGTTGGCCCTTCCATCGGCACGCACGGCCATCGCCTCCGCCCCACAGATCAGCTTCGCTCCGCTCTCCCCAAAACGCCGCCAGCGCCGCCTCATTTCATCACTCACGCCCCCCGTGGTCGTACCATCCCACCCCTCCATGGGATGAATCACGATCCGGTTACCGGGGCGTTTGCCATTCACCACCACCTCCGCGGGCCGCCCCAAAGGAGATTCCTCGCCGCTTGCCATCTCCGCGGGCAAGTTAATTTCAAGCGCCGCGCAGGCAGCTTGAAAATCCTCCAAAGTCTTCAACGCACCAAGACGCACAAACGGACGGGATTCGGGTGTGTTCATGATTACCATTTGAAACGCGCGGATATCATTGGTAAAACACTTCTTTACGCTGATTACCAACGGAAAAACCGATGACTATTGATGGAACTTTACCAGCTCGAATATTGAGGCGGACCCGGGAATTTGGACCAGGAGCTAAGCTATAGCGTGGCGGCAGGAGGGTGTTAGAAAACACAACCCAAACTGACCCCAATGAAATCCAAACGACGCCG
>QQND01000025.1 GCA_003402745.1 Verrucomicrobiota bacterium | reverse complement strand
GGCATCTAGGATCGACATCATGGTAGCGAAGTCCTCAGGTCCCAACCCATACAGGCGTGTATCTTCCAAGTTTATGGTGACGGATGCACCCTTGATCCTACGCCGGATCTGGCCTTGCAGCGTACTTTTCCCACACCGCCGCACCCCGGTGAGCACGAGCGCATGGGAGGCAGCCTCCGCCTTCCATGCCGGCTGAAAAAGCCGCGTCACCTCATGGTCGGCAACTTCCCCAGCGCCCGACGTGGCCAGAACGGCTTGCAGTGTTTCTCGAAGCAACATGAAGGTGAACTATCACGGAAAACACAGGTGTGCAACTGTAGTGAACAAATTTAGCGTCATGAGAAAATCTTTTTTCGCCCCCTTTCAGTAAAGCTTGCGGGGTGCGGCTGCGCCCCGAGTCAAACGAAGAAGTTGCTTCTTACAATCCTCAGAATTTTCACCCAAAAAATGAGCGTGCCCCATCTCTATTGTTTTGACGGACCAAAAGGGGGTTACCCGCCACTGGAACCGCGCCACCAAGCCCCAGCGGCAACGAATAACGAATTTTACGAATCCTCAGCCACGCCACCCATCCCCGCCTCGCCACGATTGGTTGCGCCACCCAGCAGCCCTCCCGGATCCGAGCCCAGCCGCTGATACGCCTTTTCCCACAAGATCTCAGCCGCCTCATCGCGCCGCATGAGGCCCTGTTTGCGGCCAAACGCCAGCGCCTCTCGTAGTGAATGGATCGCCTCGTTCAAGGAACCATCGGGCTTCGGCACCGTGCGGGGAACCATCTAATTCTTTAAAAGGGAGATCCAGCTCGAATATATCTCGTTTCAGACTCACCCACTGGGTGAGTGCCTTTGCGCTGTGTACAACGTCGGTGAAGACATTGCTGTCGCCCTCATGCCCCTACATACCGGGAGGCTAAAGAGCCCCTGAACCCGGAGGGTTCTCAACCCAAGTCTTGAAGAAAACTGGTCCTTCTCTCCTGGGACCGCGGAGCCCCAGCTCCGCTTTGACGCTCCAAAAACTCAGGACGTCATTGCGCTGGGCTCCGCTGTCCCAGGTGCTGAGCTCTTTGAATTTCAGCGTGTCCTGAGAATTCGGAACCGGAGGAGACCGAGTTGGGTGTGTTGATGTGGAGTTGATTGTGACCGGCTTCGGCTGAGGAAGCCCCGTTGCGTGTTGACTCAGAATGACCCCTAGTCTGGATCTGTCCTGAACCTTATTGGCCAACCGCAGACAACGCAGGCGCGATTCTGGGGGGGCTAGGCACACTCCGTAGCGAGGCAGCTGAGCATTTTATGGGAGGAAGTTCCCTCCAGAGCCCAGGGGTTGGATGGGTGCAAAATTCGGAAAATTCGTACTTTCTGCGCTGTGAAAAAAGAAAGGGAACCGGTGCGGATGATGGCTTCAAAGAAGCCGGCCAAGGGAAGCAATCGCCGCCCTCAACCGATCGGCTTCCTGGTGTGTGTAGGTTTTGTGGGCCCCGCGGGAGGAGGGTCCGGCGAGTTCCTGGCGCAGCCCCTCCGGGAAGCCGGCGTTGGCGAAATAGAGATAACCACGGGTCTACGCCAGAGTTTGGGGGGCTTTTCCACGCGTCTGTGCAGCGGGTGTGGACACAAGAATGTAACTGCCGCACCCTTGAAAAGAAGGTGCCGCTTACACATTTTAGCGACGCCATGCGAAAAAATGCTATTTCCTCTCTCGTCCTGCCATTCATCAGCTTCACAGCGCATGCCGTGACCTACACGACGCCAAACCTCGATTCAACAGCCGTGGGAGCTTCACGGAGTGTCACGCTTGAGGGCTCAACCTTCGTCAATCAAGGTCTGGTTGGAGTCGGTGTTTTTGCTGCAGATGCTATCGATGGATTAGGCGACACGCTCGGATCCTTTTCCTCCTTCAAGGTTGATCTTTCTTCCTGGCGCAAAACGTCAAACGGGTCCTACGCGGGTTCTCTCCTAACCCTCCCGGACCGCGGTTACAATGTAGCAGGGCTGATCGCGTACGCTGCGCGCATCCAGAAGTTCGATTTGAGCTTTACACCTGACTACACCACCAACGTTGTCACTCAAACCCAGCTCTCCTTGACGTTCCGAGGCACGACTGCTCTGACAGACTTCAACGGAAACACCTCCACCGCAGTCAATCCCACCGGCACGGGACCCATCGGCGGATATTCACCTGTTCCCACGGCGAATGGTTTGCTGTCGATTGATGGCGAGGGGCTGACGCTTCGTTCTGATGGCTCTTTCTACGTGGCAGATGAATACGGCGCCACCGTTTATAACTTTGACAAAAACGGCAAGATGAAGGGGATCATCGTCCCGCCGAAGGCTCTGATTCCGCAGTTTTCCACTACCACGTACTCCGGATTTAACACGGACTCGGCCGCGATCGATCTTCAGACGGGCGGCCGCCGCGACAACCAGGGCCTTGAAGGAGTGACACTGACCCCGGACGGCCGTTATCTGGTGACTTTACTACAGAGCGCGACACGGCAGGATAATCCGACCAACACTCAGGACCAGAACCGTATTTTTACGCGACTGATGGTGTATGACACCTCGACTTCGGAGACGCCCACCAGTCCGATTGGGCACTATCTGGTCGAGCTTCCCAGCTATCGCAATAGCGGGAACGGGACGGTGGCAAACAAGACCGCGGCGCAATCTGAAATCTTGGCCCTCTCCTCGACTTCGTTCCTTGTGTTGTCGCGCGATGGCGCGGGCAATGGATCTGGGAACAACACCAATCCCGCTGTCTTCAAATCTGTCGTTCTTTTGTCCACAAAGGGCGCGACGAACCTTGCGGGCACGACCTACGAGACGAGTTACACTCCTGCGACGGTCCTGACCGACACACTGTTGGCGCCTGTCAACGGAATCGTGGCGGCAAGCACGACAGATTTCGTCAATATTTTGAATGTAAACCAACTGGCCCGGTTCGGCTTGAATCTGAACGTGGGCGCGACGACATCCGCTGCACCTGTGAGCTCGAACTCGATCGGAGAAAAGTGGGAGGCGCTGAGCCTTGTGCCGGTACTGGATGCTTCCGCTCCAAACGACTATTTCCTCCTGGTTGGAAACGACAACGACTTTATTACAGCCAAAGGCACCATGTTGGGAACCCCCTACAACTCTGTCAGCACTTTGGTTGCGGAGAATGTAAACCGCATCCTGGTCTATCGTGTGACGCTTCCCGGTTATGTTGATCCGGGTCTGATTGATGCCGCCACCGCCACAGCGCCCTTGGCGATGGCCCGTACAAAACGCGTCATTGAAAGCCTCGGTGGAAACTTCGGCGGCTTCCTCAGCCGGCGTCTCAGCGGTTCGGTGCGGCTGGCGGCACCTACCCTAGCGATGGCTGTCAGTGGCCTCAACAAAGGGGTGCTGAGCGGTACGCCCGCGCAGGGAATCACCGGTGCCAGCGCGACCGCTGAAGATTCACGCCTGAGCTGGTGGATGGACGGCTCCTTCCGCAGTGTTTCCGAAGGCGCGCTAGATTCGGCGCCGTCCTTGGACTCTCATTCCACAGCCGGCGCGCTCGGATTAGAGGGGTCGCTTGGTTCGTCCTTCTCCCTCGGTCTTGGCTTGGGGGTTCAGGGGGGGGCCTCCAAAGGTGCCGATGGATCCAAGGTCGACTACACTGGAAACAGTCTGACGGCCTACCTCGTGGGGCGCACTGGGAGAATGTTTGGCAGCCTCGCAGTAACGGCTGGCCTTCAGGATTTCAGCAAAATCGAGCGCGCTGGAGCGTACGGCGGTACCTCCTCGGGGGCGACCGATGGCAGCAGCGTCACTCTGGAAGGAAACATTGGCGGCACGGTGTCCGAGTTCAGTGGCTGGACCGTCGTTCCAGTGCTCGGCCTTTCGCATAGTTGGATGAAAGTGAACGCCTATTCTGAGAGCGGCGGGTTCGGACCGCTTTCATACCAACGCCAGAGCTTCTCTCGGAGCGCCGGGAGTGCTTCGGTTGAACTTGCTCGGGCCTTCCCCTTGCGCAGTGGCAGCGTGACGCCTTTTGTTCGCGGCGGGTTTGACAAAGAGTTCGGAAGTGATGACAAGGCCAGCACCGTCAGTATTGCATCTGGCTCCGGAGCTGGAACTTCCGTCAGCGTAAGCCTTCCTTCGAGTGCCCGTGACTTTGTGAGCGGAGCGGTTGGCACCCGTTGGAAACTAGGAAAATTCGACGCTGAAGTGTCTTACGAGTATCGGACTGGTAACAGCGGATATCGTGAAAACCGCGTGAATGTAGGGCTGTCGTCCTCGTTCTAAGCCCCACAAGATTCAGTCTATAAAGGGGCCGCCATCCTGATGGCGGCCTCTTTTTATTAGTGCCCCCGCATGAAGGCTGAAAAAATCGTGCGAGGGGGCAAAAAGCGAATTCCTTTTGAGCGTCGCAGGCGCGACCCCGCCAGATTGCCGCCCGCTCCACGCCATGCATCCCAGAGGGATGCACCTCGTCAATGTGTGAGGCGACTCCACCCGCTCTCCGGAGAGCTCGTGTTGTCGCATCCCTTTGGGATACATTTTTTGGGGGTGTGGTTCTGCTGGTGTCGCTGTCGCTCAACCACCCACTCATCCCTTTGATGCCCCCGGCATCGGATCCGAAACTTTACATGAATCGGAGTAGTCGTATGGCAAGATCTCGTACGGGCTGGATCGAGGTTTTGTTTTCGCTTCCAACCCCAACCTTCCGTGGCCGACCTCATCCACCCCTCATCCAACGGGCGCGCCACACCGGGAGTCGCGGGACAGACTCCTCCGATTGCCAACATCCTACTCCACCACCAAAACCCCGCGCATCACGCGCCAGTGTCCCGGAAACGTGCAGAGATACGGATAACTCCCCGGTTTCGCCGGCGCCGTGAAGAGGAGCTCCGTGCGACCGTTGGGATTCACCAAGGGCGTGGCGTGGAGAATTTTGGGAGACTCGGGCACGAATTGCTTCGCGAAACCCTCCGGCTTGGCCGCCATCTGATCGGCCAAAGCGCCCACCTCCTCCTCAGCGCCGGCCTCGACCAGCACCAAGTTGTGCTGCATCAAGTCTGGGTTTTCAAACACCAACCGCACAGGCTGCCCCGCCTTTACCCGGATTTCTTTGGGCGAAAACTGCATCAGATTCGGAACGGCCTGCACCCGGAGGGCGTTCGCGTCCGCCGCGTGCGCCGACTCCCATGCCGCCCAAAAGGCCTGCAACTCCGCCTCGTCTTTGGCAAACCGTGCGCCTGAGAGCACCTGCCCCGTCATGTCGTAAATGAACACGGGCGGATGCGCATCTTTGGCTCTTAGCTTTCGAAACGCAACTTCCACAAGGTTAAGACCTTTTTGCAGTTCGATTTGCACCTGCTGCTGCGAGCTGTAGGGACTGTCCGCCGTGAGCAACTGGACGCCGTTGGCGGAAATGTCCAAGAAGCCGTGTTTCACACTCAAAAGAACAGTCTGCGCTCCCTGCGACTCGATCAAGGTCCGAAACACCGTCGCTTTGGGCGCGGCGTCCTTGGCCTTCGTTTTGTCGACACTCGGGGAATTCGCGCCCACTCCCCCAACGCCCGAATTTTTTGCCGCAAGCCATTGCAGCACCTCCGTTGCCGGACTGACCTCCAGCACGGGAACGGACCGGCCTTTGGTGGGTTGCGTACCCGCTTTCAAATCGAGAACCATCTGGCGGACCACCGGTTCCTCGGCGCTCATCCCCTCCAGCGCGCCCTCCCAGTCCAAAGCCCCACCCCCTTGCAGGCCGGTCCCGTGCGCTGCATGGGCAGGGTGTGGGTCCGCCGCCGCTAAACTCGCCGGACCCCGGAGCTCAGCCCTCAGTCGGGAAACCGCATTGACGACCGCCATCCGCACCCTGGGGTGTGGATCCCGCGCCGCCTGTCCCAAAAAGATCCTCGCCTCGGGAATTTGCGCCCCCTGATAACGCACCATCTGAACGGCCGCAGCCCGCATTCTCGGCTCCTGCGACTGCATGAGTTGCTTCAACCAGTCCAACCGCACCTGCCCCTTGGTGTGCAGCACCCAGACCGCTTCCAACAGCGCCTGCTCGTAAACGGCGGCCTTCAAGTCCATCCCGCCAATCCATGCGTCCACCGCAGGCACCACCTCCGCCCCAAGCTTGCGCAGTTCAATTCGCGCGTGCTCGCGTACGAGGTCCTGCGAGTGCGTCAAAAGCGTCAGCAACTCCGGCAGGGGCGCCCCCTCAATCCGCGGCCAGTCTTTGGCAACCGTCCGGTCCGCTGCCACGACCCTCCAGATACGCCCCAAGGTGTGGTTCCACTGCGGGTCGCGCATCGGATGCTGGGCGTGGCCGATGATGCGGCTTGAAAAATCAGAAACGTAAAGCGCGCCGTCCATGCCGAAAGCGGTATCCACGGGGCGAAAGGCGGAGTTTTGGGAGGTGAGCAAATCCAGCCGGTCCTCGCCCACGATCCCCCCGGAGTCCCCATTGGAGGCGGAGATTGAAACGGTGTAGCTGCCCAAGAGCGCGGCAGAAACAACTCCCTGCTGGTAGCGGTCCGGAAAATTGGGACTCGAGACCACACTAAGGGCTGACCCTTTTCCGTAGTTCACGACCATCCCGTTCCCGTAGGCGTGATAAACCCCAAGCGGCGTCCACGTGAGAGGCAGTCCGTCCAGCACATGCCCACCCCCGAAACGCTGGAAGATGTTTCCAAAACGGTCGAAAGCCACTTTCCAAGGATTGGGCGTGAGACCCTGCCACTCCGTCTGTACACGCCCCGTCGCCAGATCGAAGCGGTATGTTGTGGAATCAATGCCGCGCACGACACCGAAGGGGGTTTCAAACTGGGAACGATGAAACACTCCGTCGCTAAAAATCACGCACCCGAGGGGATCCGTGGCGATCATGCCCCCGTGGTGGGAGTCGGTAACATCCACTCCGCGCAGCAACTCTTCCTGTGTGTCCGCGCGGCCGTCGCCATCGTTGTCCTTCAAAAGCAGGAGCCGCGGCTGTGCGGAGACGATCACCCCGCGCTCGTGAAAAGCAACGCCGTCGAGAGCGTCGAACCCACCGGCAAAAACGGTGCATTTGTCCGCCTTCCCGTCGTGGTCGGCATCCTCCAAGATCAGGATTTTATCATCGGGCCGCGCCCCGGGAACGGTGTGGGGAAAGGAGGGCATCGTAACCACCCACAAACGCCCGCGCGCATCGAAGCTCATCTGGACGGGCGCCTTCAACTCAGGAAAATCCGCTTCTGAAGCGAAACAATTCAAACGGTAACCTTCGGCAACAGTGATGTCTTTTTGCTGTTCGGCTGGGCTCTTTAAAACCCCACCGCTATACCGGTCAGGAACACTCTTGCCCTCGGGTAGCGCCGGCAGCCAGGGCAGCGGGTAATCGGAAAACCGCTTTTTGGGCTCTCGCACCAGGCCGTGAATGATCTCATCCGCCTGCTGGATTAGGGCGTGATACCGGGGGATTTCGGCCTCGTATTCATCCGCCCGCTTCCGCACCCCGTAATACACGACCCCGTTTTTGGGGCGCACGACATCCGCGACGTACCCAGCTTTGAGCGCCGCGGCCTTCGCCACCTCGCGGACACGCGCGGGATCCAGCCCAGCTACAACCGCCCCGCCCAGCATCGCACGGGCCACCACCCACGCCGCCTTCCGGTTCTGCTCTTCGCTTAAAGCAATTCCATGCACGGAAACCGCTGCCCCCTTGAGGGTGTTTTTCACTAGCGCCCCCATCCCCAAGTCGACAAAAAGCGCCCCGTGTTTTGCCGCAATCTCCTCGATTGCTTTGCCGTAGTTCAAAACATCACGGGTGCGCTCGGCCAGGCTCAATGCGCCTCCTGACTGAACCTCAACGGGCGACAACAGCACCAAACCGGCCCCCGGATGCAGCCTTTTAATCTCCCTCAGGTAGACCTCCCAGTCTGCTTTAAACTGAACCAAGCCCGCGTCCCCCTGAAAAGACTCATTGTTCCCGAAGCCAATGACCACGGTCTTGGCCGGCCATTTGGCGAGAAGGCCTTTCATGTGTTCGACGTATCCCTCCGGCCGTAACCGGTAGCCCACCTCGTCCCCGGTCCAGGCCAGGCTGCGTACCACAACGGACGCATCGGGGTGCGCGAGCTGAAGGCAGGCCTCCAGCTCACCTCCTTCCATCAACTTCTCTACCAATGAATTTCCGT
Source organism: Verrucomicrobiota bacterium (assembly GCA_003402745.1). GTDB lineage: Bacteria > Verrucomicrobiota > Verrucomicrobiia > Chthoniobacterales > Chthoniobacteraceae > Chth-196. The sequence continues at coordinate 29,466 of QQND01000025.1, read as the reverse complement.
AGAACAAAACGGTGTTCTCCGCCTTTGCAGGATCAGCCCCAAGGGCGGGGAACGTTCCAAAAAGAAACCCGGCGAGAATCGTTTTTTTAAAGGAAAAGATCATGAAAGAAAGACGCGGAAACGTTCGTTTTGGAGACGGGGTTCAAAATGCAGCCCGCTTCTGAGGACGCAGGGAAGACCTCACCTCCCGTTGTTTCTTAGAAACCAGACGCACTGGCAACGCATCCCTAAAACCCGAGCTTCAAAAAGCGGCAAACTCGGCACCGCCTAAAACAGCGTCATCTGCGGACGGTCCGCCTCGGCGGCCATCACCGACCGCCGGCGCGTTTGGCGCACCACACCCCCCTCCGGACGCGGAGATTCACTTGGGACCGCACCGTCCGCGCTGAGTTCGGAGCGCTCCAAATTTGAGAGGATCTCCCGGGCTCGCTCAAGCACCGCCTTCGGCAGTCCGGCCAGCCGTGCCACCTGGATTCCGTAGCTTTTGTCAGCACCGCCGGGAATGATTTTGCGCAGAAAGATAATCTGATCGTTCCATTCCCGGACAGCCACGTTGAAGTTCTTTACGCCCGTGCGAGTGCGCTCCAACTCTGTCAGTTCGTGGTAGTGGGTTGCAAACAAGGTTCTGGCCTTGAGAATGTCGTGCAGGTATTCGGCCACGCTCCAAGCGATCGACAGCCCGTCGAATGTCGAAGTGCCACGGCCAATTTCATCCAGAATCACCAGCGAGCGAGGCGTGGCGTTGTTGGTGATATTGGCCGTCTCGTGCATTTCCACCATGAAAGTCGACTGGCCCCGGGAAAGATCGTCGTTGGCACCCACCCGGGTGAAAATCCGGTCGGCGATCCCCACCACTGCGCGTTTTGCGGGAACCCAGGAGCCGGTTTGCGCCATTAAAGTCAGCAGCGCCACCTGCCGGATGTAGGTGGATTTACCCGCCATGTTGGGCCCCGTCAGCACCAAAAGCGCGTGGGTCTCCGGGTTGAGATACACGTCGTTTGGGACAAACTTTTCCTCCACCAAAGCCTGGTCCAGCACCGGATGGCGCCCGTCCACAAACTCCAACTCCAAGCCCTCGTGCAGTTCCGGCCGGCAATACCCGTACAAACGGGCCGTCTCCGCCAGCGAGGCGATGACATCCAAAGTCCCGACAGAAAACGCCGTCTCCTGCAACGCCTTCAGCTCTGCCAGCACCTCCCCCCGCAACTGCCCGAACAGTTCCACCTCCAAGGCCTTCGCCTTCTCGTCTGCCCCCAGAATCTTGCCCTCCACCTCCTTCAATTCCGCCGTCACGAAACGCTCCCCGTTCGCCACCGTCTGCTTGCGCGTCCAGTCCGGAGGCACCAACGTCAAATTGGAGCGCGTCACCTCGATGAAATAACCAAACACGCCCGTGTAGCGAATCTTCAGAGACCGGATCCCCGTCTCCTCTCCCAGCCGGTGCTGCAAGTCTGCAATCCAGCGTTTGCCCTCGTTGCCAGCCGACCGCAGCGTGTCCAGCAATTCGGAATACCCCTCCCGAAAGACGCCCCCGTCCCGAATCACCGCCGGTTGCTCGTCCACGAGCGCCCGCGCCAGCAACTCCCATACCGCCGGCAAAGGATGCAGCCCCTCGCCCGCTTCCGTCAAAAAGCGGCCCTCGCCCGTCGTCCCGCAAGCGGCCACCGCCGCCTTCAATTCCGGAATGCGCTCCAAGGCCCCCCGCAAAACCAGCAGATCCCGCCCAGTGCCACCGGTCTGCGTAAGCCGGCCCACCGTGCGCTCCATATCCCTGATGGCCCCGAGCACATCACGGATTTCGGCCAACGCGCTGGGGTTGCATAGCAACACTCCGATGGCCGCCTGCCTGGCCAAAAGCGGCTCCAAATCGCACAACGGATGCAATATCCAGTCCCTCAGCCTCCTCGCACCCATCGGCGTGCGCGTGCGGTCGAGCGCCCCCACGAGGCTCGTGTCTTTGCCCGCACCACGCGACTCCACCAGCTCAAGATTAGCCTGCGTCGCCGCGTCCAGCACCATAAACTCAGATCGCCGGTACACGGACATCTTCGTGACGTGCGCCAGCGAGCGGCGCAGTTCGTGGCGGAGATAATGCACGATCGCCCCGGCCGCACCCACCGCCGCCGGCAGTTCCTCGCATCCAAACCCGTCGAGCGCTTGCACTCGAAACTGCTCCTTCAGGGTGTGATAGGCTTGGTCATGTAAAAAACAATACCCGTCCCGCACCACCAGTCCCCGCACCTCCTTCAACGCCTCCGCTCCCGACTCCGCCACCAACACCTCCGCCGGCCGCACCCGAGCCAGTTCATCCTCCAGTTCCTTGGCGTTGGCCAATTCCGTCAGACGAAACTCCCCAGTCATCAGATCGATGTACGCAAACCCGAAACCCCGCTTCGCATCTGCATGGACGGCTGCCAAAAAATTGTTGCGCGCCGCGTCCAGCATCTGCAGGTCGGAAACCGTCGCCGGGGAAATTACCTGCGTCACCTCCCGCTTCACGATCTTGCCCGGCTGAGGTTCGGAGACCTGGTCGCAGACCGCCACACGCATGCCGGCACCCACCAGCTTGCGTAGGTACCCCTCGGCGGCATGGTAGGGAATTCCACACATGGGCACCTCGTTGCGCTTGGTCAGAGCCAAGTTGAGCACCGCGGAGGCGCGCTTGGCGTCTTCAAAAAACATCTCATAGAAATCCCCCAGCCGGAAAAGCAGGATCGTGTCGGAAGTCAGGGTTCTCCGAATGCCCTGATACTGCTGCATCATCGGAGTAAGGGTGGCAGACATAAATTTCCCACTAGCAAAAAGCATGCACGCCCAAGCGCAACGCAAAACGCTCCTCCTTCCAAAGACAACCCCTGCAGGCTCCCTCCAAAATTGCCTCCCATTTCACCGCCCTCCCGTTAGAAAAGAATCCCAGCCTCCGTTTTTGTTCGCTCCAGTCCGTCCCCGCCTGTTTTTTTTGTGCCGTTCTTTGTGCCGTTCCTTGTGAACCCCGCGGGGCCAGCCCCTTCTCCCAAGCCTCTTCCGGCACTGCCCAGCCTCCTTTCAGCCTTCCTTTTTGCGCTCCTCCACATTTCGGTTACCCTCCTCCCTTTACCCATGCAGACACCCCTTCGACACCTTCACTTTATCGGCATCTGCGGCACCGCCATGGGCGCCGTCGCCGTCGCCCTCCAAGCCCAGGGCTTCACCGTCACAGGTTCCGACGCCGGCGTCTACCCGCCCATGAGCACCTTTCTTCAGGAACGGGGAATCCCCATCGCCTCCCCTTTCCAACCCGAAAACATCCCCGCAGATGCCGACCTCATTGTCGTCGGCAACGCCATCTCGCGCGGCAATCCCGAACTGGAGGCCGTCCTCAACCGGCGCCTGCGTTACATTTCCCTGCCAGAAGCACTCCGGCAGTTCTTCCTCAGCGGCCGCCACAACGCGGTGGTCGCAGGCACCCACGGAAAAACGACCACCTCCTCGCTCCTGACCTGGATCCTCCAGTCCGCAGGCCTCGCCCCCGCCTACTTGATCGGCGGCATCGCCCACAACCTGGGCCAGGGCTGCTCTCTGCACGAATCCTCCCACGTCGTCCTCGAGGGGGACGAATACGACACCGCCTTTTTTGACAAGCGCTCCAAGTTCCTCCACTACCTCCCGGAACTGGTCATTATCAACAACCTCGAATTCGACCACGCCGATATCTTCCGCGACTTGGCCGAAATCCAGACCAGTTTCAGGCGCCTCGTCCTGCTCGTGCCCCAAAACGGTGCTGTTTTCGTCAACGCAGACGAACCCAACGCCCTTGAAGTCACCTCCGCCTCCAGGGCCCCTGTGTTCACCGTCGGTTTTTCTGAAAACGCCACACATCGCATCCTTAACCCACGCTACGGAAAAGGAGCCCTCTTTAGCCTTAAAAATTGTGAGTTTGAGCTCCAAATTCCCGGAGAGTTCAACGTGCGCAACGCCGCAATGGCCGTTGCTGCGGCCCAATTCTATGGCGTCGCCGACGCGGACATCCAAAAAGCCCTCGCCTCCTTCGAAGGCGTCCGCCGTCGTCAGGAAGTCCGGGGCACCGTGCGAGGCATCACCATCATCGACGACTTTGGCCACCACCCCACCGCACTCCAGCAAACCCTACGCGCCCTCCGGCACCAGTACCCGGGCCGCCGCCTCTGGGCGGTCTTCGAGCCCCGCTCCAACACCACCCGCCGGGCTATTTTTCAAAAATCTTTGCCCGAAGCACTTGCTGAAGCCGACGGAGTCCTCCTCTCCCAGGTCGCCCGCCTCGACCAACTCCCCGAAGACAACCGCCTCGACCCCGAACAGGTTGTGGCGGACATCGCCGCCCTTGGAAAACCCGCTTTTTACGAGGCGGGCGTTCCTGAAATCCTCACCCGCCTTGGTGCGCTTGCCAAAGAGGGCGACGTCATCGCGATTTTCTCCAATGGTGGCTTTGATAATATCCACAAACGCGTGCTGGAAACCCTCTCCGAACCCCTCGCTTCTTAATCCCAACAATTTTGCGAGCCACCGCCTGCGAAAAACGCTCCTTGCCCGCTCCGCGTGAGGCTTCCTCTCACACGCGCTTGCGCTGCGGGCGTAAAATAGGTTTCCTCCTCCTTCCTACCGCCCTCCACCGTCCTACCCTCCCATGAGTTCCAAGAATACTTCATCCCACCTGGTCGAAAAACGCGTCTTCAAACCTTCCCGAGATTTCGCAAAAAAAGCCCGCATCGGTAGCTTTGCTGAGTACAAGGCGCTCTGGGACGAGTCCATCCAGAAGCCTGAAAAATTCTGGGCGCGCGAGGCCTCGGAACTGGTTTGGCAGCAAAAATGGACCAAGGTTCTGGAGTGGAAAGAGCCGTCCGCCAAGTGGTTCGTTGGCGCAAAACTGAACGTGTCAGAAAACTGTCTGGACCGTCACCTGGGAACCCCCCGCCAGAACAAGGCGGCCATTCTCTGGGAAGGCGAGCCCGGTGAAAAACGGACGCTCACCTACCAGCAATTGCACCGGGAGGTTTGCCGTTTTGCCAACGTCCTGAAGGCGCACAAAGTCCGCAAGGGCGAACGCGTCATCATCTACATGCCGATGGTGCCCGAAGCCGCCATCGCCATGCTCGCCTGCGCTCGCATCGGGGCCACTCATTCCGTCGTTTTCGGCGGGTTCAGCGCCGAGGCCATCCGCGACCGGATTTCCGACTCCCAAGCCGTCCTCGTCATCACCGCCGATGGCGGCTACCGCCGGGGCAGCGTCGTGGGACTCAAACGCAACGTGGACGACGCCCTCAAAGGAGACGCGCAGACCGTCCGCGGAGTCGTCGTCTTCAAGCGCACCGGGCAGGAAATCCCTATGGAATTAGGCCGGGATACTTGGTGGCACGAGGAAATGGACCGGGTCGACGCCAACTGCCCCGCCATCGCGTTGGACAGCGAACACCCCCTTTTCATCCTCTACACCTCCGGTTCCACGGGCAAACCTAAGGGAATTTTGCACACGACCGGCGGCTACCTGCTGGGCGCCTATGTCACCTCCAAATACGTCTTCGACCTGAGGGACGAAGATGTCTACTGGTGCACCGCTGACGTGGGATGGGTCACAGGCCACAGCTACTTAGTCTACGGCCCCCTCGCAAACGGAGCCACCTCGCTCATGTACGAGGGCGCGCCCAACTGGCCCGAGAACGACCGTTTCTGGAAAATCATCGAGGACTACCGCGTCACCATTTTCTACACCGCCCCTACCGCCATCCGGGCGTTTATCCGTTGGGGCGACCAGTGGGTGAAAAACCACGATCTTTCCAGCCTGCGCCTGCTGGGTTCCGTAGGGGAACCCATCAACCCCGAAGCCTGGATGTGGTACCATGAGACCATCGGCGGCGGCCGTTGCCCGATTGTAGACACTTGGTGGCAGACCGAGACGGGCGGCATCATGATCACGCCCATCCCGGGAGCCATCCCGACCAAGCCGGGTTCGGCCACCCTTCCCTTCTTCGGCGTGGACGCCATCATTGTCGACGATGAGGGCAACGAGGTGCCTGCGAACGTTGCCGGGAAGCTGGTGATCCGAAAACCCTGGCCCTCGATGCTCCGCAACATCCACGGCGACAAAGCTCGCTACAAATCCACCTATTGGACTGAGGTCAAGGGCGCGTATTTTGCTGGAGACGGCGCCCGCCGCGACAAAGACGGCTACTTCTGGATCGTGGGCCGCATCGACGACGTCCTCAACGTCGCGGGTCACCGAATCGGCACGAGCGAACTGGAAGGCGCGCTGGTCTCTCACCCCGTGGTGGCGGAAGCCGCCGTGGTGGGCCGCCCGGACGACCTCAAAGGCCAAGCCGTGGTGTGTTTCGTCACCCTCAAACAGGACGTCACTCCGACCGACCAACTGCGGGACGATCTAAAAAAACACGTCCGCCACGTGATCGGGCCAGTCGCCACGCCGGACGAAATCCGTTTTGCAGACGCCCTCCCAAAGACGCGTTCGGGCAAAATCATGCGCCGCCTGCTCAAACAGGTGGCCTGTGGCACCATGGTCACTGGGGACACGTCCACTCTCGAGGATCTCTCCATTCTGGCAAACCTGGCCGGGAAAGAAGACTAGCGCACTGCAGTCACAAAATACCCTATGAAATCCAATCCATCGGCGAGCACGCCTCCTTCCACCCCTCCCTCGGAGGCCGAAGTAGATCTTTCGCGCGCGGCGGTGGGTTGGACTCTGGCGCTCGTCGTGGGCGTTGCCCTCGCCACCTTTTCCGCCTCCTACGACCGGGACAGGCGAGGAAAACTGGAGCAAGCGCTGGAAAACACGGCAGTCGGCGACACTCGTTTTTACTCCATCGAACCCGCCGCTGCACCCCCGCTTTTGTTTGGAGGCGCTCCATTGGTACCGGCTGAAAAAACGCCTGTAACCATGCCCGAGTCGCGCATGCGCCTGGCTGGATACACTGACGATGCCTCCTACCGGCTTTATGTTCCCCAAGAGCGTGAAAACGGCGACGGAACAGCGGGCGGCCCCTCCTGGTATTTGAAAGCGGGGAAAGGCCTCTTTCTGCGGATGAGCCGGTAAAGGGGGCGAGCGAACAGCGTTTGACTGGCTGGCGACCGGGATGAGATCGCGTTTTTTACAGCGGACCTCTCCAGATTTACAAAAAAATCACATTTGAAACACCCACCGCGTGAATTGAACTTTCATGGTTCATTATGGAAAACTCGGTCTAACCCCATGAATTTGGTCCGCCTCGTCTCCCTTGGCTTCACGCTTTTTTTCGCAGCCTGTTCTTCCCCCCGTTACGTCTACCATTACGAACCGGAAAAAACGGCCACCCTCAACGACGACCTGGCAGTCGCTCCGCCCAACGCTCCTGCGCCCGTCGTCGCCGCCATCGCGGCCGGCAATCGCATCGCGGGCATGCCCTATTCTTACGGCGGAGGCCATGGATCAGAAAAACCGTCCGGTTACGATTGTTCCGGTGCCACTTCCTATGTCCTGCGCGCTGCTGGTTTGTTGGAGGCGGGGGCTACAAACTCCAACGGTTTCTGTCATTACGGAGAATCTGGCGAAGGCAAATGGATCACCGTGTACGCCCGCAAGGGGCATGTATTCCTCTCCGTGGCAGGACTCCGTTTTGATACCGGCTGGGCGCAAAGGCGGGAAGGCCCGCTGTGGACAACACAAAGCCGTCCAGCCGACGGGACGGTGCTCCGCCATCCCCCGGGGTTTTAATTGTCACTCCCGCCTGGCATCTGCGCCGCAGCGCGGGGTTGTCTTCGCCAAAGGTCAGGACAGACGGCCAAAAGTGTTTCCTCCAAGGTTGCCTTGCCGTTTGTCTCCCTTCAGAGTCTTTTTCTTTACGATGCGCGTCACATTGTTTGTCCCCTGCTTCATCGACTCCCTCTACCCAAACGTAGGCATGTCAATGGTTCACATTCTCGAGAGACTCGGCCACACCGTTGATTTTCCCGAGGAGCAAACCTGCTGCGGACAACCCCCCTTCAACTCAGGCTACTGGGAAGAAGCTCGCTCGGTCGCAGTCAAACAACTTGAAGCCTTCAAAAACGCTGAAGTGGTCATCTCTGGTTCCGGATCCTGCGGGGCAATGTTCAAAGTTTTTTACCCGGAACTTTTCCACGGACATCCCGGAGAGGCGGAGGCCAAAGCACTTTCCGCAAAGACCTGGGAGTTCTCAGAGTTTCTGGTGACCAAGCTGGGCGTCACCGATCTTGGGGCCCGTTTCGACGGGCGCGCCACCTTTCATGACGGTTGCCATGGACTGCGCGAATTGGGCACGAAACAGGCGCCACGGGAGCTGTTGCGTCATGTCAAAGGTCTTGAACTTGTCGAAATGTCAGAGGCGGAAACCTGCTGCGGCTTCGGCGGTACTTTTGCCGTCAAATATCCTCAAATTTCCACCGCCATGGCCGAAGTGAAGTGCAACTCCATCTGCGAAACCAAAGCGGACTACGTCATCAGCAACGACTCCAGCTGTCTGATGCAAATCGGTGGCTGGCTCAACCGGAACGTAGGCTCCGTAAAATGCCTGCATCTCGCCGAAGTTCTCGCCAGTCGTTAACAAACCAATTCCAAAGCTCATGAGCATAACGGCAGAGCCTCCACGCCAACAGTTCCAGTCCGATGCAAACCGGACTTCGACAGACGCCCCGCGCCGCGCTGCCGTCCGCCGAGCGTTAAGCAATTACCAGACCGCCAGAGACCGTACCGGGGCGACCTTCACGGACTGGAAATCCGCCCGCGCCTCGGCCGCGACAATCAAACACGAGGCGGTCAATCATCTGGACCGCTATCTGGAAGAGTTCGAGAAGAAATTTTCCGCCCGCGGCGGCAAGGTTTTTTGGGCTTCCGACAGCAAGCAGGCGCGCGACTACATCCTCCATCTCGCCAAGGAAAAAAACGTCCGTTCTATCGTGAAATCCAAGGCGATGACGGGCGAAGAAATCCACCTCAACCAGGCACTGCTCGAGGAAGGATACGGGGTCGTAGAAAGCGATCTTGGAGAATACATCCAGCAACTCAAAGGCGAGCCCCCCTACCACTTCGTATTCCCCTGCATGCATTTGCGCCGGGATGAAATCAGTGATCTTTTTCAGCGTGAACTGGGAACCGAGAAAACAGACAGTCCCGAGGAACTCACCATGATCGCGCGCCGCGTTCTGCGCCGCGCCTACGTGGAAGCCGACATGGGGATTTCCGGCGGCAACTTCATCGTTGCTGACACTGGAATGATTTCCATCACCGAAAATGAAGGAAACGCCCGCCTCACCGTCGGTCTTCCAAAAATCCATGTGGCCCTTATTGGCATTGAAAAGGTAGTCCCCTGTCTGGCCGACCTGGCCCTGTTTCTTCCCATGCTCGCAACCGCGGGAACCGGACAGCACCTCACTGGCTATAACTCCATGTATGGCGGCCCCCGACAACCCGGGGAAATCGATGGCCCCGATGAATTTCATGTCGTCTTTTTGGACAACCACAGAACGCGACTGCTTGCCGATCCAGAGCAACGCGACGCACTCCATTGCATCCGCTGCGGCGCATGCCTCAACGTTTGTCCGATCTTCAAAAATATTGGCGGACACACCTATGGAACCACCTATCAGGGCCCGATCGGCTCTGTAATCACCCCGCACTTCCGCGGACTCGAAGACTGGAAGCACCTCTCGGGAGCCTCCTCCCTTTGCGGAGCCTGCACCGAAACCTGCCCCGTCGGCATCGACATCCATCATCATCTCCTTCACAACCGCAGAAATGCAGCCACCCAGAAACCAGCTCCGGGTGAACAATTTCTATGGCGGGCTTTTAGTTTTCTCATGAAGCGGCCAGCCCTTTACCGCCTTGCCACAAAATTCGCACCACTCGGAGGGATGCTCCATCCTCTGGTACAAGGCTCGCCGCTAGACCCAGTGGCAAGCTGGACTGCAACCCGTGAATTTCCAGCGGCTCCCGCGGGGTCTTTTCGCGCCCGTTTCCGTGCCCACACCGCGGCGAAATCCGCAGCCCTCAAAAAGGGAGGTGTCCAGTGAGCCCAAACCGAGGAGACCGCGAAGCCATTCTTGGCCGTGTGCGGGAGGCACTCCGGGAGGAAGCGCCCCTAAAGCATCCCGCGGAACGCTCTGCAGGCGGAGAACCCACTACCGCTCATTTCAGGGAGTGGCTACCTCCCGTTGGCGCAAGCATCGAAGAACGCTACGCTCTCTTTGCCAAGCTCAGCGAATCTCTGCGGACCGAACTGCAGCTCTGTGCTGACATGGCGGAAGTTTCCGCTGCAATCAAAAAACTCGCCGAAGAAGGAGCTTGGAAAACCATCGCCCTCCACGAAGGCGAGCTTACCAGTGCTCTCGTCCCTGCGTTCCCTGCGCAGCTCTCACCCATGGTTCTCAGCAAGGGATACGACAAAGACCAATTAGAGGCCTGTGACGCAGGCCTTACCGAATGCGACCTGCTCGTGGCCCAAACCGGTTCAGTCTGCGTCACCAGCAAAAGCGCCGGCGGGCGGGTCCTGAGTGTTCTCCCTCCGCATCACATTGTAGTCGCGCGCAAAAACCAACTCGTGACGGATCTCTCCGAAGCATACGCCTCCCTCGCCTCAAAGTACCGGGACGCATACCCCAGCATGATTTCCTTCATCACCGGCCCAAGCAGAACCGGTGACATCGAACGGATTCTCGTCTTGGGCGCCCACGGGCCGAAGCGGCTCACCGTCCTTCTTCTTCCCTAGAACCCGTCTAAGAAACGTATTTTGCAAAGCTTTATCAGTCTGATCCCCATGAACACCAAATCCCTGCTTCCAGTTCTCAGTGTTTCAATTCTCGCGCTTCTCTGCCCAGCCACGCTGAAAGCAGAACTCACCTGGGCCACCGCCCCTAAGGGAACAGAGCGCAACAGCGGCACGTTTTCCAAAGACTTCGAACTCTCGGGCGACGTCAAATCCGCCACGCTCCGTGCAGCCTCGGGTCGCTCGGGAAATGTGTCGCTCAATGGAGAACTCCTCGGCGACCTGCCGGGAAAGTTTGACCTGAAATCCAAACTCAAGCCTGGAAAAAACACGCTCACCATCAGCGCCAGCGACAACAAAAACGCTCCGCAGATCGTCGCCCAAATCGTCGTTGAACTCGCAAACGGCACCAAACAAGTCCTCGAAACCGGCGAAGGCTGGACGTTTGCGGCCGCCGGAAAAAAAACAGCCGAACCCACGGCCGCAGCCATCGGAGCCGCCTACTCCGCAACAAACGACGTCCTTTGCCTGTTCCCACCAACAGTCACCCTTCCTGCCGACATCACGGTTCCCAAAGACTTCAAAGTCGAGTTGCTCTATCGCGTCCCAAAATTGGAACAGGGCTCCTGGGTGAGCATGACCCTCGATCCAAAAGGCCGCCTGATCTGCAGCGATCAATATGGAGATCTCTACCGTGTCACACCCGCTCCACTTGGGGCGGCAAATTCCGAGGCCGCAACTCAGGTGGAGGCGCTCAACACTGGCATCAAGGGCGCTCACGGTCTTTTGTACGCATTCGACAGTTTGTACGTGATGATCAACGAAGGCCCGGACAAAGGCCTTCATCGCCTCACAGATACCCAGAAAAACGGAAATTTCGATAAAAACGAATACCTCCTCCCCCTAGAGGGTGCCGGCGAACATGGCCCGCACAGTCTTGCCCTGTCACCCGACGGCAAGCGCATTTATTTTAACTGCGGAAACCACACCAAGCCACCCGCAAATATCGACCGCGTCCGTGGCGCAAAGTCGTGGAACGAGGACCATCTTTTGCCCCGCCTCTGGGATGCCAACGGACATGCAAAAGGCATTCTTGCCCCCGGCGGCTACGTGGCGTCCGTGAACCCCGAAGGCAAAGACCTCGAAATGTTTTGTTACGGATATAGAAACGAGTTTGATTTCGCATTCAACCTCAACGGCGACATCTTCACTTATGATGCCGACATGGAATGGGATATCGGCACACCTTGGTACCGCCCCACGCGTATCAACCAGTCTCCAAGCGGCGGAGAGTTTGGCTGGCGGAGCGGAGCCGGCAAGTGGCCCGCCTATTACGCTGACAGTCTGCCTGCGACTTTGGACATCGGCCCAGGAAGCCCGACGGGAGTGACATTCGGGACAGGCGCCAAGTTTCCGGCGAAATATCAAACCGCATTTTTCGCCAACGACTGGACCTACGGCACCATGTACGCGATCATGCTCAAACCCGACGGAGCAGGTTATAAGGCTGAAAAAACGGAGTTCGTTTCCGGAAAACCGCTTTCTGTAACCGACGTTGTCATCCGCCCGCAGGACGGCGCCCTTTACTTTGCCGTGGGCGGCCGCCGCAACCAGTCCGCCCTCTACAGAGTCATCTACACGGGCGCTGAATCCACCAGCGCAGTCCAACCCGACAAACTTCCAAAGGACGCCATACTGCGCCGCCAACTCGAAACGCTGCACGTCGACGGAGCCGGACCTGAGTCCGTCTCGACAGCCTGGCCCCATCTCAGCCACTCGGATCGGTTCGTCCGTTTTGCGGCGCGCGTTGCCGTCGAAAAACAGCCTTCCGCAATTTGGGCAGAGAAGGCTCTTTCTGAAAAGAATCCGCAGGCTGCAGTCGAAGCACTCATCGCGCTTGCCCGAGTGGGCGATGTTTCGCTGCAACCCAAACTCATTTCTGCGCTCTCGCGTTTGGAATATCTGAAAGTGGACAGGACTCTGCGTCTTCCTCTTTTGCGCGCCTGGCAGCTGGCCTTCACCCGCATGGGCAAGCCAGCCCCCGAAATCTGCGCGCAGGTTGCGAAACATCTCGAGCCTTTGTTTCCGCAACCTAACATCTTTGAAAACAACGAGCTGCTCCAGCTCCTCGTCTTCCTGGACTCTCCGCAGGCGCCTTCCAAAGCCATTGCCCTCATGCAGACTATGGGCGACGACTACGACGAAAACACCGACGGCACCTTGCTGGACCGCAACAGCAGCTACGCCACGGCCTTCAAAGCCGCAGGAAACAGCCGTCCAAACAAGGGGCAGATTGCTCTCGCTTACACCCTTAGGAACGCAACCGCCGGATGGACTCCTGATCTGCGAAAAACGTTTTTCTCGTGGTTCGCAAAATCCACACAGTGGAAAGGAGGCAATAGCTTCGCCAAATTTCTGATCAATATGAAAAACGACGCGCTCTCCACCGTGGGCGATGCGGCGGAAAAGGCGACGCTCGAGGAACTCTCCAAGACGGCTCCAGCACCCTTGGCAAACCTAGTTCTGCCCAAAGGCCCTGGCCGCGTCTACACGATTGACGAGGTCGTCGCGCTGGCCAAAGACGGCCTCAAAAACCGCAACTTCGAACACGGCAAAGCAATGTACGCCACAACCCAGTGCGCAACCTGCCATCATTTTGCCAATGATGGAGGAAACATCGGACCCGATTTGACCGGCTCCGCAAGCCGTTACTCCGTGCGCGATCTGGCGGAAAGCATCCTGGACCCTTCGAAGGTGATCAGCGATCAGTACGCCTTCCAAGAAATCACCTTACGTGATGGTTCGCTCGTCACGGGCCGAATCCTCGGTGAGCAAAATGGAAAGTTCCAGGTGATGACCAATCCCTTCGCTCCTGACGTTTCCGCTCAGGTGCCAGTCGGCGACGTCGTTTCCCGCAAGGACTACGGAATTTCTCCCATGCCCCCCGGCTTGATCAACATGCTCAACCCAGACGAACTGCTGGACTTAATCGCTTATCTCTTCAGCGGAGGCGACAAAAACAACAAGGCCTTTACTTCGCAAAACTAGGCCTGGAACTTCTCTCTTCTCAAGAAGCCCCGCTTAGGGGCCCATCAAAAACGGGGATGCGGCACTTGCTGCATCCCCGTTTTAATTTTCACACCCTCACAAAACGGCTGCCAACAAGGGCGCCGCCAGAATTTGAGCAATCAATGCCCTGCAGGTTCAGACCCTGGCATTTTGTAAACTTCTGAGCCGCCTTCAACAAACTCGCGGGACTTTGCATCCATACCTGCCTCAAGGACAGCGTCCTCGCTAATCCCCTGCTCCGCAGCATATCGGCGAACATCTTCGGTGATCTTCATCGAACAGAAATGGGGGCCGCACATCGAACAAAAATGGGCCGCCTTTGCGCCCTCGCTTGGAAGGGTCTCATCGTGAAACTCCCGCGCGGTTTCCGGATCAAGAGACAAATTAAACTGGTCCTCCCAACGGAATTCAAACCGTGCCTTAGAGATCGCATTGTCACGGTACTGAGCGCCGGGATGCCCCTTGGCGAGATCCGCCGCGTGCGCCGCAATCTTGTATGCGATGACCCCGTCCTTCACATCCTTCCGGTTGGGCAAACCCAAATGCTCCTTCGGAGTAACGTAGCAAAGCATTGCGGTTCCATACCATCCGATCATCGCGGCGCCGATCGCCGAAGTAATGTGGTCATAACCGGGGGCGATGTCCGTCGTTAATGGACCGAGCGTGTAAAACGGAGCCTCGTGGCACCACTCCAACTGCTTCATCATGTTTTCGTGAATGAGATGCATCGGCACATGCCCCGGCCCCTCGTTCATGACCTGCACCCCTTTCGCCCAAGCTCGCTTGGTCAGGTCGCCTTGGACCTCCAACTCGCCAAACTGCGCGGCATCGTTGGCGTCCGCATTGGAGCCAGGCCGGAGGCCGTCGCCAATGGAAAAACTGACGTCGTAAGCAGCCATGATGTCGCAAATGTCGTCCCAATGAGTGTACAGAAAATTCTCCTTGTGATGGGACAAGCACCACTTGGCCATGATCGATCCTCCGCGGGAAACAATTCCCGTCGCGCGCCTTGCGGTCCACGGGATGAAGCGCAGCAACACTCCTGCGTGAATTGTAAAATAATCAACCCCCTGCTCCGCCTGCTCGATCAGGGTGTCCCGAAAAATCTCCCACGTCAGATCCTCCGCACGCCCCCCAACTTTCTCGAGGGCCTGATAAATCGGCACAGTGCCAATCGGTACGGGGGAATTTCGGATAATCCATTCCCGGGTGGAATGGATGTTCTTGCCCGTCGATAAATCCATTACTGTGTCCGCACCCCACTTGGTGGACCAGCGCATCTTTTCAACCTCCTCCTCAATGCTCGAGGCCACGGCGGAGTTGCCGATGTTCGCATTGATTTTGACCAAAAAATTGCGCCCGATAATCATCGGCTCGAGTTCCGGGTGGTTGATGTTGGCAGGAATGATCGCACGTCCCCGAGCGACTTCCTCCCGTACAAACTCAGGCGTGATGCGCCTCTGCAAGTGCTGGGGAAAACGCCGGAACACTTCTGGCGCGTCCTCCCTGCCCATCGTTCCGTCGTGCTGGTGGGCAAGATCATTACGAGCCGCTTTTTCCGAAAATCCTCCGAGCAACTGTTCCAACCCCTGGTTCTCCCTGATCGCAATGTATTCCATTTCCGGGGTAATAATCCCCTGCCTCGCGTACCACAATTGGGTGACAGGATGCCCAGCATTCCCGCGCACTGCCCTGCGCGATGCGCTTGCCGGCGCACGAAGGGCCGTCTGTTTGCCAGAACGTTGGGCGCTCGCTGCAGCGTGAACCTCCGAAAGATAGCCGTCGTCCCGAGCCGTGACCTGGCGCCCCTCGTACTCCTCCACATCACCTCGCGCCCGCACCCACTCTGCCCTCAATGCCGGAAGACCCTCCTCAACCGTACCGCGAAAAGCAGGGTCACCCCAAGGTCCGCTGGCATCGTATATTAGAACGGGAGCATTCTGTTCAAGCCCGCCATCCGGAAGCCGAGTCGGCGAGAGTGTAACCTCGCGCATTGGAACTTGCACCTCGGGATGCAGCACTCCCGGAATGTAAATTCGGCGGGAATTCGGCAGCGGTTCAGAGCTCTGCGGATAAAGGGAATCAGTCGAAGCAATCATAGAAAAATAGCGACCTGCGTTGGGCCTCCCCTAGGCTTATGCCAAATGGCGCAGGCGTCAAAAACAATGGCTAATATCGGCAAAATTGACCCGCCATGCCCCATCCGCAAAACGCACGCCAAGCTTTCCTTCGCCACATAAGCAAAATGTTTGCACATCTCTTGAATCAGTGATGGCATTGATCCTCGTTATTTTGCATCCGTTCCCCAAGCCAAACCAACTCCTCAAACTCCGCCAAATTCTGTGAACCTTTTGCTTAAGTTCTGGAGCTCTTCCATCGGGAAAAAGTGGCTCGTCGCTCTCACCGGGCTCGCGCTCCTGGGTTTCGTGATGGCGCACCTAGCGGGCAATCTTCAAATGTTCGCTGGGGCCGCGAAAATAAACGCTTACGCGGAGTTTCTGCACGCCAACGAAAAGCCCCTCTGGGTGGCAAGACTTGGACTAATCGCCTGCTTCCTTGGGCACATCATCGCAACCCTCACCCTCGTCAGGATGAATCGGGCGGCGAGGCCACAAGCCTATGTTCTGAACCGGCATGTGCAGGCGAAGATTTCTACACGCACCATGGCTCTGAGCGGACTTACCGTTCTTTCCTTCATTGTTTTCCACCTCCTTCATTACACGCTCCGCGTGACAGACCCTCGGTTCAGGACGGTTGCCGAAGGAGGCCAGCTGGAAAGCGTATTTGATGTATATCGGATGGTGCTCCTTGGTTTCCAAAACCCGCTCCTCTCCGGCTTTTATATCCTAAGCGTAGCGCTTCTTGCGCTCCATCTGAGCCACGGCATATCCTCGGTCTTCCAAACCTTTGGGCTAGAATCCAAGCGCAGCGCTTTGTGGATGCCGAAGGCGGGCAGATTCCTTTCTCTCCTCATTTTCATTGGATATGCCTCGATTCCGGCAGCCGTTCTCCTCGGTTTCCTGAAGTAGCACACCCTTCGCCTCAACACGCTACCTTAACAGCGACTCTATGAGCCTCAAC
Organism: Verrucomicrobiota bacterium; assembly: GCA_003402745.1. GTDB lineage: Bacteria > Verrucomicrobiota > Verrucomicrobiia > Chthoniobacterales > Chthoniobacteraceae > Chth-196. The sequence goes on along the minus strand of QQND01000025.1, from coordinate 12,595 downwards.
CTTGATCCCAAGATTCCCTCCGGCCCGCTTGAGCAAAAATGGGAGCGTCACAAATTTGAGTCCAAGCTGATTAGCCCGGCAAACAAACGGAAGTTTGAGGTGATTGTCGTCGGCACTGGCCTTGCAGGCGCATCTGCGGCTGCAACGCTTGGAGAACTCGGCTACAAAGTCACGGCATTTTGCTTTCAAGATTCACCCCGCCGGGCGCATTCAATTGCAGCTCAAGGTGGTATCAATGCTGCAAAAAACTACCAAAATGACGGCGACTCGGTACACCGTCTTTTCTACGACACTATCAAGGGGGGCGATTTCCGAGCGCGGGAAGCCAATGTTCACCGTCTCGCGGAAGTCAGTGTTTCCATTATCGACCACTGTGTTGCCCTTGGCGTTCCCTTCGCTCGCGAATATGGAGGTCTGCTAGACAACCGTTCCTTCGGCGGCGCCCAAGTTTCGCGCACCTTTTACGCACGCGGCCAGACGGGCCAGCAACTGTTGCTGGGAGCCTACTCCGCCTTGAACCGGCAGATCGCAGCTGGCACCGTCGAAATGCATTCGCGCATCGAGATGCTGGATCTCGTTCTGGTGGATGGACATGCCAAAGGCATCGTCACCCGAAACATGGTGACCGGTGAAATTAAAAGCTGGGCCGCCGATTGCGTCGTCATGGCTACTGGGGGATATGGAAACGTTTTTTATCTTTCTACCAACGCCAAAGGCAGCAACGTCACCGCCACCTATCGTGCCTACAAGCGTGGAGCGGCCTTCGCCAATCCTTGCTACACGCAGATCCATCCCACGTGTATTCCAGTAGCAGGCGAACAGCAGGCGAAGCTCACGCTCATGAGCGAGTCCCTCCGTAATGACGGGCGTGTTTGGGTCCCAAAGAAAAAAGGGGACACGCGGCCGGCAAGCCAGATTCCCGACGCGGAGCGCGATTATTATTTAGAGCGCAAGTATCCCAGTTTCGGCAACTTGGCACCCCGCGACATTTCCTCACGATCAGCGAAGGAAGTGTGCGATGAAGGCCGTGGCGTGGGCCCGGGCGGGCTGGGTGTTTACCTCGACTTTGCGGACTCCATCAAGAGACTTGGCGAACCCAAGATTCGCGAGCGCTACGGCAATCTCTTTGAGATGTACCACCAAATCACGGGGGAAAACGCCTATCAAATGCCCATGCGGATCTTTCCCGCGGTGCACTACACGATGGGCGGACTGTGGGTGGACTACAATTTGATGTCCAACCTTCCCGGCCTGTTTGTTTTGGGTGAGGCCAATTTCTCCGACCACGGCGCCAACCGCCTAGGTGCGAGTGCTCTAATGCAAGGTCTTGCCGACGGCTACTTTGTGATTCCCTACACCATAGGGAACTACCTCGCGCCGGAAGGCGGCAAACGCCCAACCACAGATCATCCCGCGTTCAAGCAAACCGAAGCCGATGTGCGCGCCCAAATCAACCGGTTCCTTTCCATCAAGGGCAAGCGCTCGGTAGAATCCTTCCATCGCGAGCTAGGTCTTCTCATGTGGGACTATTGCGGGATGGCAAGGTCTGAAAAAAGCCTCACCCGCGCCCTCAACAGAATCCCAGCATTGCGTCAGGAATTTTGGGAAAACGCAAACGTTCCCGGAAACAACGAATCTCTCAACCAATCCTTGGAACGGGCTGGACGAGTGGCTGACTTTCTAGAGTTCGGCGAACTCATGTGCCTGGATGCGCTCAAGCGCAACGAATCCTGCGGCGGGCACTTCCGCGAGGAGTATCAGACTCCCGAGGGGGAGGCGCAACGGGACGACGAACACTTCGCACACGTTGCGGCGTGGGAATATCAGGGTGAAAAAACACCCCCCATCCGCAATGTAGAGCCCTTAGTTTACGAAACCGTCAAACTCGCGACACGGAGCTACAAATGAACCTGCATCTCAAAGTCTGGCGTCAGAAAAACGCTGAAACTAAAGGCCACCTGGTGGATTACGAGGCGAGGAACATTCCTGAGGATTGTTCGTTTCTGGAAATGCTCGATCTCGTCAACGAAGATCTCTTGTCCCGTGGGGACGAACCCATTGCTTTCGACCACGACTGCCGCGAGGGCATCTGCGGCATGTGTTCGTTGACCATCAATGGTATCCCACATGGTCCAAGCGAGACGACAACGTGCCAGTTGTACATGCGCAAATTCAAAGACGGGGCGACCATTTATATCGAACCGTTCCGCGCCAGTGCCTTCCCTCCGTTGCGTGATTTAACAGTAAACCGCAGCGCCTTCGACAGGATCCAGCAAGCCGGTGGATTTATTTCCGCCCGCGTTGGCGCGGCCCAGGACGGCAACTCCATCCTCATCCCAAAAACGGAGGCAGACCGCGCCATGGAAGCGGCCGCCTGCATCGGTTGCGGCGCCTGCGCCGCAGCCTGTCCCAACGCAAGCGCTATGCTCTTCGTGGGAGCCAAAGTCACGCACCTAGGTTCCCTTCCGCAGGGTCAGCCTGAACGGGAACGCCGCGTCCTCGCCATGGTCAAAAAGATGGACGAGGAAGGCTTCGGAAACTGTTCCAACTACTTGGAGTGCGAGGCTGTTTGTCCTGCCGAAATTCCCGTGGCGGTCATCGGCCAAATGAACCGTGACTACTCCGTAGCCCTCCTCAAGGACAACCTATAACTCTCTGCGACCTTCAATCACCGCGGCGCGGTGCGGAGTGCGTTGAGCTTTGCCAAGGCAGCGCCACCTGCCACCGCCTCACGGCCAATTTCAAGGCCGGTAGCTAAATCAGGAGCGAGTCCCGCGACGACAAAACCCGCGGCGCTGTTCAGCAAAACAGCATCCAAACACGGGCCGTTGAGGGTGCCGTTCAGAACAGACTCGAGCATGTGCGCGTTGGTTTTTTTGTCTCCTCCCCGCAGAGACTCAACCGGCGCGTATGCGAGGCCGAGTTCAGACGGGTTCACCGTGAATTCCCGCACTTCATCCCGGTTCACGGCAAATCCAACCCCCTGCCCTGCCGTCGTCAGTTCATCCGCGCCTGAACCGTGGACGACCCACGCGCTCTTTCGTCCCAGTTTCAACAACGCGCCCGCGTATTTTGGAAGCAATTCAGGCGCATAGACTCCCACAAGCTGGTGCCCAGGGCGGGCCGGATTCAACAAGGGGCCCAGCAGGTTGAAGATCGTTGGAATACCGCGTTTCGCTAAGGCGCGCCGTACCGGCCCAATGACAGCGAAAGCCGGGTGATAAGCCGGTGCATAAATGAATCCCAACCCATGACGGCACACCACTTCCTGAAGGTCCCGGGGCGATAATTCTATGGGCACGCCCAGCGCTTCGAGAACGTCGGCGCCACCGCACTGCGAAGTTACCGCACGGTTGCCATGCTTCACCACCACGGCTCCGCCTGCCGCTAAAACAAACATCGAAGCGGTGGAGATATTGAAGAGTTCAAGCCGGTCTCCCCCGGTGCCGCACACATCCAGCATGGGGCCGTTGAGCAGCGCCCCATCAATTGCTGGGTCAAGAGCCAGCGCGATAAGCGCATGAGCGAACGCTGCTAGTTCTGCCGCCGTTTCGCCCCTTGTGCCGAGGGTTTCCAAAAACCGCTCTTTTTTAGCGGCATCTGCTGCGCCATCCGCCAGCCAATGCACGGCCGCAGCCGCGTCATCAGCAACGATTTCAGCGTGCGAATGTAAAAGATCAAAAAGCGCCTGCATGAATTAAAATTGTAAAATTAACCGCCGCAATGCCCGCTCCCAATCGGTCCAATACGCTCCGATCACAGGCCACAGTTTTATGGCGTCGTAGTTTACATCTCATTCTTGGTCGCGCACAGTTTTTGTTCAGTCCCCCTTTTATATGAAATGGTTCTCTCTTTCCTGGATGCTGCTGACCTCCCTGTCCTTGATTTCGCTGGGCACAGTGAATGCCTCAGAGCGACCCAATATTCTGTTCATCATGACAGATGACCACGCGGCGCACGCGCTGTCGTGTTACGGCTCTAAAATCAACACCACACCACATCTTGATAAAATCGCATCCGACGGGATCCGGTTTGACCGCGCATTTGTTTGCAATTCGATCTGCACTCCCAGCCGTGCTACTCTTCTCACTGGGAAGTACTCCCACCTCAACGGAACACCCGTTTTCAACACCTTCAACGGCGCACAGCAGACGGTTTCCAAACTGCTTCAGGCGGGCGGATATCACACCATGATGGTCGGCAAGTGGCACCTTGGTTCTGCTCCAACAGGCTTCGACTACTGGAATATCCTCCCAGGACAGGGCCGCTATTCTGATCCGATTCTCTACAATGCGACCGGTGCCCGCGTCTACCCAGGACATGCCTCCGAAGTACTCACCGACATTGGTATCGAGGCCCTCAAAAACCGCCCAAAGAACAAACCGTTTTTCATGATGCTGCACCACAAGGCGCCACACCGGGAATGGCAACCGGACGCAGTGAACGCCGCCAAATTTGCGGACATCAAAGTTCCCGAGCCCGCAACGTTGCGCGATGACTACGCCACACGGCCTGCGGCTCTCCCTGAAAACGCTCAAACAGTCCGGCGCGATCTCACTCGCAAGGATCTTAAGCTTACTCCCCCCGAAAACCTGACGCAGCAGGCGAAGAACCAGTGGCTGGCCGTCAAACCGGAAACTGTGGACATTGAAGAAAACGGCGTAAAAAAAACTCTCTCCGGAGAAGAACTCTTCGCGTGGAAGTACCAGAAATACATGAGGGACTATCTGGCCTGCGTGCAAGGCGTTGACGACCAAGTCGGACGCCTCCGCGCCTGGTTAGAGGAGGAAGGCCTCTCCAAAAACACGGTGGTGATTTATACGACGGACAACGGTTTTTTTCTTGGCGACAATGGAATGTACGACAAGCGGTTCATGTACGAACCTTCCCTGCGTATCCCCCTCCTCGTGTCTTGGCCGGGAGTGATCCAGGCCGGTTCCACGACCAGTCTTTTTGCAATCAATGCTGACTACGCCCCAACCTTTCTCGATATCGCCGGACTCCCGATTCCAAAAGACATGCAGGGGCACTCGTTGATTCCGCTTCTCAAAGGTGAAGCTCCCAAGGATTGGCGTTCCTCGATGTACTATCGTTACTACCACGATCCCGGGCATCACAACACGCGAGCCCACTACGGTGTGAGGACGCAGACCCACAAACTGATCCACTACTGGAAAAAAAACGCCTGGGAACTGTTTGATCTCTCACAAGATCCCGCCGAGCAGAAAAACATCTACGACGCTCCCGAAGCTGCCAGTCTTGTTATGACACTCAAAGCGGAGCTTGCGCGTCTGCGTACCGAATTGAAAGATGACGACCAATTCGCCGAGGAAATCCCCAAGGACGGCGTGGACGGCGGCGTCCTAAAATGGCAGCCGGGCGAAGGTCCGAATGGCCCCACGGCGAAGCAATAATTTCACTTCGCCCCTTCCCGGGGAAGGCGGTGAATGCAGAGAAGCTAGGCCGCCTTCCATTTCTAAGTAGCCAAACCATACAGGCTGAGCCGGCATGGACCAAGTCTGGCCGGATAATCAAAAGGTCTGGCTTCTGGAGCGCCCTTTGGACTTGCTCATACAACGGCTTGTGGTAGAAAGGAGGAAAGCGTTCTTTTTTCCACAAGAAAATGTATTGTTCCAAGTGCGGTGCTCTCGAAGACAAAGTGATTGACTCCCGCCCCTCCAAGGACGGGAAAAGCATTCGCAGACGTCGCGAATGTGTCAGCTGTGCGTTCCGCTATACGACTTACGAACAAATCGAGCAGACAGAAATGCGCGTGGTCAAACGCGACGGCCGCTCCGAGCCTTTGGATAAGCAAAAAATCATCAGTGGAATGCTGAAGGCTTGTGAAAAACGGCCGGTAACGCTTCAAACGATCGAGGCAGCCGTCGAAGAGATTATTTCTTCGCTCGAGGCGGGATTGGAACGAGAGCTCTCCAGCAGGGCAGTTGGAGCAAAAGTCATGGAGGCATTGCACGGTTTAGATGAAATTGCCTACGTGCGTTACGCCTCGGTCTACCGCCAGTTTGAAGACCTTGGAGAGTTTATCGACGAAATCGCACAGCTCGGCACCCGAACAAAACGCAGCGAGCTTCAAACGGAGATGTTCAAAGCATGATCTACATTCGCGAGCAGCCGCCTTTAATCGAGCTGGGCTCCGGCGCCGTGGCACTCGATTCCATATGGCTGGAACAGTGCCTCGAAGAAGCTGCGAGCGCGGCGGGATACCCGGAGTGGCCGGCCGCTGACGTGGCCCGCAGCGTGACCGCCTTCCTGCTCTCGCAGCGCACTCCCCAGCCTTTCTCCTTCGAGGGGTTTACGGCGGCCGTTCAAAATGTGCTCAAGGGCATCGGCTACGACGAGGTCGCTCCACACTTTCTGAGAGACGGCATGGAGGTGCGTTACTCGCTTTTGGAAATTGCCGACGAGGTACCCGCAGGTTTCGAGCTAGGATTGTTCAGGGCGTGCGGAGATCTTTGCAGGCGCCTGCTTTCCAGCGGCGTTGTCACCCGGATATGCATGGATGATCTCCGGCCCGCGGTGAAGAGAATCCTTTCCCGATCCCACTGGTGTCCCAGCTGCGAAACTTTAGCGAACGAACTCGTTTCCTTTTTGCGCGCGACTCTTTGTGAAATATCGAATTCAAGGCCCTTAACCTTTTCAATTCGCTGATCCATGACTCTTTTTGAGAAAATCATCGCCCGCCAAATACCCGCTGAAATTGTGGCAGAAGAGCCTGAATGGTTGGCTTTTCATGACATCAACCCTCAAGCGCCGGTGCATGTCCTCATCGTCCCGAAAAAAGTCATTCCGCGGTTGGGTGAAGCTACCCCTGAGGACGCTCTGCTCCTTGGAAAATTACTCCTAGCAGTACAGACGGTGACACGCAAACTCAGCATCTTGGAAACAGGCTTCCGCGTTGTGATCAATCACGGCCACGATGGCGGCGAAACCGTGCCTCATCTGCATGTCCACGTCTTGGGAGGCCGTCCCCTCGCCTGGCCTCCGGGCTAAAAACCGAGGCAACTGCAACCGTGTTAGGCCCTTCCTCCTCCATAAAAGCGGCCTTCAAGTGCCGGATGCTCCAACTGCCTTCTTTATAGAGAACTTCAACAACATCGAACCGGGCTGTGACGTCCGTAACCTCGAGTTGCGACACCCAGCACTGCCCCGCCAGAACCAGCCGGCGCTGTTTTTTCTGATCTACCGCAGAAGCGGGGCTGCCGTGAGTTTCCGTTTTTCGGGTTTTGACTTCGACAAAAACAACAACGGGACGACGACGGTCCCTACAGACTAAATCCACCTCCCCCCCGATTGCGGGTCTAAAGTTGCGGTAGAGGATTTTGTATCCCTGTTTTTTTAAAAACCTCTCAGCACGTTTCTCGCCCTCGCGCCCAAACGCTTTCGGATCACTCCAAAGGCGTCCGCGATCTGGCGCATCAAAGCCCCAGAGACAGCTGTTGAACCGGTGCAAAGCTTCGCCGATGATACGGAGTAGGTCCATACTCACGCAATCGCGCCAGGTGGAGCGCCGTTCCGTATCCCTTGTGCTTCGCAAAGCCGTACTGGGGAAACTCGGCGTCAATTTTCATCATGATCCGGTCCCGGAGCACTTTGGCGCAGACACTTGCCGCGGCGATGCTTAAGCTCAAACCGTCCCCGCCCACAAGTGCTGTCTGAGGAAAAGGAAAAGGATGTACGGGCAGTCCATCGATCAACACGTGACCGACATTTGCAGGGAGCTTGAGCACGGCGCGCCGCATTCCCTCATGCGTGGCGCGAAGCACATTAAGGCCGTCCACCTCTTCCGCACCGAGTTCAGCAACCGCCCACAGGATGGTGGGATCCTCGCTGATTTCCTGGAAAATCTGTTCCCGGACCTTTGAGGAAAGTTTCTTGGAATCGTTCAGACGGGGATGGGAAAACCCGTCGGGAAGAATGACCGCTGCAACGACAAGAGGACCTGCCAGAGGACCGCGACCGGCCTCGTCAACTCCGGCTATGTTGGAAAAACCAGCGGCGCGGAGCGAAACCTCATGATCGAGGGAGCACCGCGCCGCCATGAATAATTTAAGCTGTGAACTGGGAAAGCCAAGCCTCTTGGGCCTACCGGGCTTTCTCACGAACTGCCATCGCCTGCTTACCTTTCCGCAAGCGCAGGTAATTCAGTTTCGAACGGCGGGCTGTTCCCTGTGTTTCGACTTCGACTTTCGCAACACGAGGAGAATGAAGGGGAAAAACACGTTCCACACCCTCTCCGTAAGAAATACGGCGCACCGTGAAACTCTGATTCATCAAAGTTCCTTTTTTACCGATGACGATACCAGCGTAAATCTGAATACGCTCCTTATCGCCCTCAACGACCCGAGTGTGGACACGGACGGCATCACCCACGTTGAACGGGGCGATATCCTGCTTCATTTGCTCCTGATTAATCTTGGCGATAATAGCTGACATAGACAGATCCTCCGATGAGGTTTTTTAAAGGGGTGGAGAGTTAACGCTCTTCGCTTGAGAAAGGCAACCAAATTTCGACTAGGTGAAGGAAAAGCGCGCGCCACTTCCCCTGAGCGTCAGCGGTCCGTCGATTCCAAAAGCAACGTGCGCGCCAACCCTAACGCAGACTCAGACTTGCCCCCGAGCATACGGGCAACTTCCTCCGCGCGCTCAGGCCCGTTCACCTCCTGCAGAAGAGAAACAGTGCGCCCACCGGAATAGTCTTTGCTGACTACGAAGTGATGCGCTGCCTTGGCCGCGACTTGGGGGAGATGGGAAATACACAAAACCTGCCGCGCTTTTCCAAGCGCCTGCATTTTCGCGCCGACGGCATGCGCAATTTCTCCACCCACATTGGCGTCGATTTCATCAAAAACCAGGAGCGGAATTGTGTCCTGTTCAGCCAGAGCACTTTTGACGGCAAGCATCACGCGCGAAGTCTCCCCGCTTGAGGCAATGGTGCGGAGGGGCTTGGAGGGTTCCCCTGGATTGGGCGCGAAGCGAAATTCCACAGCCTCCATTCCAAAAGGACCGGGCTGGGCAAGCGGTTCAAGATGAACTGCAAACTCGGCCCGCTTGAATCCAAGATCCTTGAGATGGGACATGATTCCTTTTGCGAGGGGGAGCGCCGCCTTTTCCCGCACGGAGCGAAGTATTTTTGCCTTGCGCTGAAGATCGGCAGAAACTGCAACCCACTCCGCCTGAAGTCTGGAGCGCTCCTCGACGCGTGAATTTAATTTCTCGTAACGTTCCGCAGCCGACTCCCCGTGCGCAATAATTTGTTCGACGGTGTTTCCGTATTTCCGTTTGAGGGATTCAATCAGATTCACTCGGTCTTCAAGACGGTGCAAATGCTCTGGATCCAACTCCAATCCTTCGCCGTAACGCTGGATCTCGGAAGCCAGTTCCTCCAACTCAGTGACAGCGCGCACATGGGCTGCCGAAAGAGATGCGGCCGATGGATCGAGTCGCTCAATTTCACGCAGCGAGCGCCCCACGCCCGCGACTTTGCCGAGCGCTGCATCTTCGGCGTCCACTAGTTTGAGAAGCACTTGCTTTGAGAGCTCCAAAATTCGTTTCCCTTGCGTTGCAACCGCGTACCGGGCAAGTAAATCCTCCTCCTCACCCGCCTTCAATCCAGCGGCTTCAACTTCATTGGCCTGAAAAAGCAGGAGCGCGCATTCACGCTCGAAGGCAGCGTCATCTCCGTGCAGTGCCGCGAGGGAGCGCTCCACCTCGCCGCGTTGCTTGTAAACCGCACAATAGGCGCCCAGCGGGGCTGCGGCTCCAGCAAAAGAGTCCAACAAAGCACGTTGCAACTCGGGAGAAAGGATCGATTGGTGGTCATGCGGCCCATGAAGATCCACCAACCCGTCGCCCAAGCCTTTGAGCACCGCCAGGGTCGTCGGACTGCCATTGATAAACTGGCGGTTGGTCCCCGCGCTTGTGAGCACCCGCTTGATTAAAAGCTGCCCATCTTCGCACGGCTCCAAACCCAACTCCGCCAGCTGGGGATCCAAGCAAGTCCGGTCCTGCACCTCAAAAACGCCCTCAACAGTACAAGCATCCTCGCCCGAACGAATCAACGCTTTGTCGGCCCGTTCCCCCACGAGCAATTTCAACGCTCCGACAATAATAGACTTTCCTGCTCCCGTCTCTCCCGTCACGACGGTAAAGCCCCTCCCAGGAGACCAGGTGAGGTCTTCAACAAGAGCGAGATTACGAATGCGCACTGAAGTTAGCCGTACAGGAGTCACAAAGTCACAATACACGTTTCATTCAGTGGGTCATCACCGCACATTACCGAAGACCTTCGACATCTCTAAAAAGCCCTTCACTCGTCTGCAAAGACGCAGCAGATCCCACTAACACACCTCACGTGGTCAGGACTAAATGGCAACCCGCATCCCCAACTCAACGACACGGCCTTCGGGCAAACGGAAATAGGTGCCGGGAGGCTCGGCCACTCTGGACAAGAACGCGAACAAGGTTTCGCGCCACAAGGCCATTCCCCGTTCTTTAGACGGAACAATGGTCTCACGTCCTAGAAAAAAGGTCACCTGCTCCGGGTTGCAATCGAAATCATAGTAATGCTTAGCCCGACGCATCAACTGGGGGACGTTGGGCTCTTGGAGGAATCCATAGTGGCCGCTCAAACGCCAGAAACCGGGAGCCAACTCGACCAATTCAACCTGTTTACTCGGGGACACAAAGGGGTGGTCGTCGGTGACGATAGTCATGAAAATGACTCTCTCATGCAGCACCTTATTGTGTTTCATGTTGTGCATTAGCGCATTCGGCGCGCGGTGCGAGTTGGCGGACATAAACACCGCAGTGCCCTGCACTCGGATCAAGCGGTCAGAGTTTTTCAAACTTTCTATCAGCTCGTCCTGGTCAAACGTACCGCGATCCAGGCTTTTACGAACCAAGTTCCGGCCCGTGCACCAGGTGGTCATGAGGGTGAAAAGGACTGCCCCCACGGCAAGTGGCAGCCACCCGCCGTCCATGATTTTCAACGCGTTTGCGGCAAAAAACGCGCCTTCAATCGTAAACGCTATCACAACAATCGGCAGCGCCTGATTCAGATCCCACCCCCATTGGTACCTCGCGGCGAAGAAGAAAAGAACGGTCGTGACCATCATGGTAAGCGTCACGGCAATGCCGTACGCTGCCGCCAATGCAGTCGAGGAACCAAAGGCCTGAACCAGAACCAAACAGGCGATCATCAGCATCCAGTTAATGGTGGGAATGTAAATCTGCCCTCGTGTGTGGGCTGAAGTGTGCCGAATGCCGAGGCGGGGCAAGTAGCCGAGTTGGATGGCCTGAAGCGTGAGAGAATAGGTGCCAGTGATCAAAGCCTGACTTGCGATGACTGTCGCAGCGGCGGCAAGAATGACCATCGGGATCAATGCCCAACTCGGGAAGAGGGAGAAAAACGGACTGAAGTCTTCGGTGCGCATCAGGTCCGGATTATCACGGCCCATCACCCGTAAGAGCGCTCCCTGCCCGAGGTAGTTCAGAAACAGGGATGGGAAGACGAGACCGAACCAGCCAATCCGGATGGGGTTCACCCCAAAATGGCCCATATCCGCGTAAAGCGCCTCTCCGCCCGTGACGACCAAGAAGACGCCTCCGAGGACAAAAAACGCCTTCGTTCCCCCATGAGTAAAGAGTTCGATCGCGTATCTCGGATTGATGCAGGTCAACACTGCGGGGTCCTTAAGAATCCACCGGATTCCGCCCACGGCGATCGCCACAAACCAAACCACGGTGATGGGGCCGAACCAGCGGCCGACTTTCTCTGAACCCGCCCGCTGCACCGAAAACAAGCCAATGAGGATGGCCATGGTGAGAGGTACGATGTAAGGCTTAAAAACTGGAGTGATGACATTGAGTCCTTCAACGGCACTCAAGACGGAGATGGCTGGAGTGATGATCCCATCGCCAAAGAGCAAGGCCGCTCCGGCAACACCAGTCAGGAGGAGGATTGCCCGGGCCTTCGTGTCGATTCCGATTTTTTCCACTGCCAGAGAAAGCAGCGCAAGAATACCCCCCTCCCCGTTGCGATCCGCCTTCATCACAAAGACCAAATATTTGACAGTGACGATGAGCATCAGCGTCCAGAAAATTAGAGACATCACCCCGAGCACATTTTCCGGACTTGAGGGAACCCCGTGATGCCCCGTAAAGCACTCCTTCAGGGAATAAATGGGGCTGGTGCCGATGTCACCGAAAACAACTCCGAGCGCGCCGATGACGAGTGCGGAAGTCGGCGGCCTGTGTTCCGCTGCGTGATTATGATTCATTTGAAGTGGCCGGCCAATAATGGCTCAGGCTTTAATGAAAAGCAGTCCGTGCCATAGCAGACAAGAATTTAGCGGCAGAAGAGCGCAGTCTTGACGTTTATTTTTAATAACAACGTCTGCAAACGCCTAAAGGATCCTCTTGAAGCCCTCTTGAAGCGCCTCCTGATCGAGCGAGCGAAGATTGGTTACCCGGCATGGATTCGAACCATGGCTAAGGGCTCCAAAGGCCCCTGTGCTACCGTTACACCACCGGGTAGTGGCTGCTCAATCACTTGAGAACCCCAAGTAAAGCACTG
>QQND01000024.1 GCA_003402745.1 Verrucomicrobiota bacterium | reverse complement strand
TGGTCAGCACCAGTAGCGGAAGAAAAACAGCAGGCGGCTCAGCGCCTGCAACCAGAACGGCAGGGCGGCGAATTTTAACTCCGTCAATTCCTGGGAGTGGGCCTCATCGCTTTGGAACGAAGCTTCAAGCTGCTGCTTTGAGGAGGGATGCGTCACCTCCACTTCCACTTCGAGGTCGTGCAAAAAACTCCTGTAGTTCCAATTGACCGATCCCAAAAACATTTGATCGTCGACGATCAGCACCTTCTTGTGGGCGAAGGAGCCCTGATACTCCAGGACACGAACGCCGTTCTTCAAAAGCAGCCCCATCAGGCCTAGGCTGATCCAGCGGATAAACTGGTGGTCGTTCTTTTCCGGCACCAAAATACGCACATCCGTCCCCTGCCTCGCAGACCGGCAAAGCGCGCGGAGGAATCTGCGCGGCGGCAAAAAGTAAGGGTTCTGAATCCAGACCCTGCTTTTGGCGAGGTGAATTCTTTCGCGAAACCGGTTGTTCATTCTGCCTCGCAGAAAGCGGGAGTCGTTCAGCAGCACGAGCCCCGGCAGTGACTTTCTTGGATCAGCGGGCAGGCGCTCGCCAAACACCCGCCTGAATGCATCGGAGAGAACGCGCACCTCCGGACCGCTCACTCTCACCCCTGCGTCGGACCAGGCACCCCGCCCCTGCACCTCCTTGAGGTGCATGTCGGAAACGTTCAAGCTACTGACCCAGGCGGCGACGCCGTCGATGATGGTCACCTTTCTGTGGAACCCGCGGTTCAGCCTCTTGATCCTACGCAAAAACTGGCTCACCCACGCTTCGGTTTTCCGGGTGAGCCCCGCCCCTCGCGCGTCTAGTATTCTCCAGGGCAACCCTCTGAATATCCGTGTTTTCACTCCGGCCTCAAGAAGGCGTTGATGCAGTCCGTAGTCGATCTCCGAAGAGCCCCAATGGTCGAAAACAAGCCGTACCTTCACGCCCCGCACATGCGCGCGCTGGAAACTCTCGCAGAGTCTTTCCGCCAGGAGGCCGCCTTCAAAAGTGTATACCTCCATGTCCACGGAAGACGTGGCAGATTCGATCTCATTGATCAGCGCTGCGTAAAACTTGTCGCCGTCCAAATACAGGGTTTCTGACTCCCACATCGCCTCGCCGTTATTCATGGAGTTTCAGCGTTGCTCCGGCGTTTTGGTGGTTTTGTCGGAGACTTGGTGCGCTGTGAAGTGAGCTGTTTGGATAGAGGCGTTTTCGCAAACTGTTTTGCAAGCAGTGCGACACCGGGGTGTGCGAAGTTGCGCTCGGCGGTGATCAAAAACAGGCGTACTCCACACTCAAGCGTCCGGCCGACAGGCACAAATCCATAACGCTCCACGGCTTCAGTCTCAACAAGGGAGGGCACTGCGGTCACCCCGTATCCTTCTGCAGCAACAATTTTTGCTAGAGCGGCGTCCTCAAATTCACCCACTACCACAGGCTCGATTTGGTTCGCTTCAAACCACTTTTCCATCTCCCTCCGGAGTGCCGTGTTTTGGGTCGGCAACAAAAGCGGAGCGTCATGCAGCACTTTCGGAAACGGACCTTTTTTTTTCAAGCGCGCGGCCAGCTCCGGGGCAGCGCAGAAGGTGAGCCCGGATTCTCCCAAAAGATGCGAGAATGTTTTAATCTGCATCCCCGAGGGAGGCACTTCATCACTTAAAATGGCGTCCAATCTGTGCGATGCCAGTTGGCCCAGAAGATCTTCGATTTTTCCCTCCCGACAGGTCACTTGGACGACGGGCCGACTTTCGAAAACGGGTTTGAGCACCTCAATGGAAAGCAGTTTTGGAAAGGAATCAAGAATGCCTACCTGAAGCCGTAGGGTGGCCGTGGAAGCAGCGCGCCGCGCCGTGGACAACAATTCCCGGCCGATTGAAAAAATTGATTCCGCGTACTCGTAAACAACCCTCCCGAAGCTTGTCAGGGCGATGGAACGGCCACTACGCCTGTAGAGCGTTTCTCCGAGGGCCTCTTCTAGCAGTTTGACCTGGGAGCAGATGGACGGCTGTGAGCAGCGCAACACCTCCGAGGCGCGCCGGAGGCTCCCCTCCCTTGCAATTGCATGGAAATACCTTAGATGATGATAATTAAGCCATTCGACGTGGCCTGTTAAGTCTTTCATAAAATGGAAGAGTTTCTATGTTTCTTTGTATTAGTCGAATATTCAATCCGCAGGCAAACTTCACGGCGTCATGAAACTCAGCCTCAAATCCAATCTGAATCAACCCTCGGTCAAGTTCTCCACACAGCTCAGGGAAAAACTCGCTGCTTTGGGCAAACTGCTGCGAATTGATGAAGCCCGAATTGTTGTCGAAAAACGCGCCGAATGCAGCCCGGCCTTCCGCCTTTCGGCGCATTTGGTGATCCCAGGCCCCGACATTATGGTCGAGTCCGTGGATCACACGCTGAGAGCAGCCCTTCAAAAACTCGATGGGATGCTTTTTGCGAGGATTGAAAAGAAACGGCTGAAACAGAGTCAGAAAATTTTGGGCAGGTGGCAGAGGACGTCGCCCAGAGTGTGCACCTAAAAACGGAGCCGCTCAATAATTGGGGGAAACGGGTGCCCGTCGGCGGAGGTCCGCCGGCGGGCATTTTAATCAGCGGTGGAGGCCGCCGCTACGTTGGAAGGCGAATTGTGTGGGCGCGGCTAAGCGAACGCGAGGCGAGGCTGGAAGGCGGCTCCGGGGGGATGATTTGCGGCGAATTTTTAAAGGGCTCTTGAAGGGTGGAACTCCGCGGCTTCCACAAGGTCGTTTTCAAAACCCGCTACGACTTGGTCCCAGCCCAGTTGCCGCGTTGTATCTGTGCCCGCAGCCGCGAGGCGCTGTCGTAGTGGACCCTCTCCTGCCAGGCGCACTGCATTCTGGATAAACGCCTCCTCGTCCCCGACCGGTGCTACAAGGCCGTTCTGGCCAGACCTGATAAATTCACGCGCCGCGGCATAATCGAAGGCACTCACTGCAAGTCCACTGGCCATCGCCTCGGTGACCACATTTCCAAAGGTTTCCGTGGTGCTGGCGTGCACGTAAAGATCTCCGGAGGCGTAATGGGCGGCGAGGTTTTGGCCGGTATAAAAACCGGTGAAAATGACATCCGGACGCTGTTTCTGATAGGTGGCCAACAACGGCCCATCACCCACTAGGACCAATCTGGCGGTGGGTTCCACGGCCTTGATTTGATCAAAAGCCCGAAAGAGCAGCGGATAGTTCTTTTCCGCCGCCATGCGCCCCACATGAACCACCGCCAGGTCATTCGGGCTTAACCCCCAAGAGTTCCGAAGCGATTCGTCTCTGCGCTTGGGTGAGAAAAGGTCGGAATCAACTCCGCGTGAGAGCAACCGCAAGTTTGTATAACCCTCCCGCTCCAATCTCCCCAACATATCCTGTGTCGGAACAAACGTCCGCATCGTGCGGTTGTGAAGATAGCGCAACCAGGTCGTGACCATCGGCTTCATCCAACCCATGTGGTAATCCCGCGTGTAGTGGTCAAAATTAGTATGGAAGCTGGAGGTGACAGGGATGCTCAGCTCCAGAGCCGCTGTTACCGCAGAGGCGCCCAGCGGACCTTCGGTTGCGACGTGCACGAGATCGGGACGGACCGACTCCCAAAGGCTTCTTAAGCGCTTGCCAGCCGGCAGTCCGATGCGCAGCTGTGGATAACCAGGCAGCGGCATTCCGGGCAGCCGGACCTGCTGGCAAGCCACTCTTTGGGTCACGCTGTACTTCGGCGACTCGTGTCTCTGCCGCGGACGCACCAGCGTGATTCGATGGCCCCGGGATGTCAGGCCATCCACGATGCGCCCCAAGGTCATGGCGACCCCGTTGATTTCGGGAGCGTACGTTTCTGTGATGAGGGCGATGTGCACGGCTCTTTTTTGGGTGAGAAAATCCTTTGATTTGGAATTTATTTTTTCAGTCGTGCGTGGCAATCGCGGGGACCTTTGGTGGCAATACTGTGAAACACGGATGCTTCCATGGTCGCCCCTTTTGGGTACGACTCAATGTGTTTTCCGTAATTCGCTACCGTTGTTCTTCCGGTGTCAATGCCGGGAGGAGTGGCGGCGATAAGGACTTAAAATCACTTTAGCGCGGGGAGGTTTTGCCTATACAGGAAGCATCCAGTGCCATTTAATTTTAGGCTCGGGCATCCATCCAAAACCCGTTATTGATTTTTCAAATTGCGCGTTCCCCCCTTATGAAACTTTACGTCCTCTCCTGCCTTGCTTCCTGTGTGGCACTGTTTCCCTTCTCGGGATTTGCCCAGAATTCGCTCTCTGAAATGGAGAAAGCCAAAGGCTTCGAACTGCTTTTCAACGGATCTGATCTGACTGGTTGGGAAAGCAAGGGAAACTGGGCGCCGGATGATGGTGCCCTCTTCCGCAAGGACAAGGGCGGCAGCCTTGTCTACAAGGCCAAGCCGATCCCGGACGATTTTGAACTCCAGTTTGAATGGAAGATTTCTGAGAAGGGCAACAGTGGCGTCTACTACCGGCCTGGCCAGTATGAGTATCAAGTCCTCCATAACCAGATGCACGGCGATGGAAAGAATCCCCGCACCAGCGCCGCGTCGCTCTATTTTTGCATGCCCCCGGCCAAGGACGCCACACGCCCGCAGGGGGAATGGAACGAGGGGCGCATCGTATGCAAGGGCAGCGTGATCCAGCACTGGCTTAATGGTGAGAAGGTTGTAGACTTTGACTACGGCGATTCCAAGTGGGCGACGGAAGTTGAGTTGCTGCGAATCCGAGGCGGTGACTTGAACGCGAGGGGCGCTTTTCTAAGCCTCCAAGATCACGGTGATCTTGTCTGGTACCGCAGTTTTAAGCTGCGCTCCATTCCTGCAGCAGAGGCGCTGGTCAGCGAAAACATCACCCCGGCTCCGGTGCCCGAGGCGATGCTGGAAAAGGAACGGAATTTCGTCGAGGGGAAGAAAAAAGCTGCAGCTGCGCCGCCCAAGTAGCCGCTGTTGGAGGGAGGTCGCAGTGGAGGCGTTGCAACTCACTGCAGGCATTGGGGCTGCAGATTATTTCAGGAACCAAGCACTCAACGTTGCGACGAGACAGATGGAAGTCGCGGCGGTCAACAACTGCGCGTGAGGGCGCAGTTCAGGCTCTTTTTTCGTCCGCCACCAGAGTCCAAGGGTCCTTCCAAGAAACAACATTGAGGAGAGGAAGGGCAGCATAAACACCCACTCGGGTTTGGTGCGGGCAAGGGACTGGTAGGCGGCAAACAGCAGGCAGGCGCTTGCGAAAAAACAGTTCATCGCAGTCGAACGACTGTCGCTGATCCGTTTGAGGAAAACACCGAGGACCAAGATCCCAAGGGAACTGGAGGCGAGAACAATCGAAAGTGGATTCATGGTGTGACGGCGGGGCGGGATAAAAAGGGGGCGACGGAAGATGGATCCCGTCGCCCCAGAACTGGCAGTCCGCAGGTTACTGACGTTGAAGGGAGTTAGCAGGCTTTTTCGCCCGTCTCCTCGGTGCGGATTCGAATGGCCTCGCTGATCTCGGAGACGAAGACTTTCCCGTCCCCAATTTTTCCAGTCTTGGCCGCCTTAACGATCGCCGCAACGGCGGCATCAATGAGCGCGTCCCCAAGAACCACCTCGATTTTGATCTTGGGCAGGAAATCCACCGTGTACTCGCTTCCCCGGTAAATTTCCGTATGCCCCTTCTGGCGGCCGAAACCTTTGACCTCGGTGACGGTCATTCCTTCGACTCCTATTTCAGCTAAGGCATCTTTAACCTCTTCCAATTTGAAAGGCTTGATGATCGCTTCGATTTTCTTCATGAGATGTAGTTAGTTCATTTTTGGGGCCGGCACAGCGTTAAAAGTGCCGGCCCTGAATGGTGTCATCAGTGGACAGAGGGAGAAGTGCGGTCTGAGAGGTGGAAATCGGGGTAGGCTTCAACGCCCATTTCCGGCATGTCCAGGCCGTCCATTTCATCCTGCTTGCTGCTGCGTAGCGGGAAGATCAAGTTTGAGAGCTTGAACCAGACAACGCCGGCGATGACGACAAACACAATGTTTGCGACGACGCCGATGGCTGAGGCGCTCAGTTGGCCCCAGTCCGCGTAGTTGCCGCCAAAAAGGGGCCCGAGAATTCCCGTTACTCCTTGGTCCGTCCAGCCAGCGCCGGTGAGTTCCGCGTATTTTTTGAGCATTTCCGGGGTGCCGTCGTTGAGGACAGTTTGGATCGCTCCATCTTTGAGCAAAGTGTGCACGCCTCCCCATCCGGCGCCGTAGGAGCCGTTGGAGAAGATGCCCACGGAGAGCACGCCAAACGCACCGCAGACGCCGTGCACGGAAATGGCGCCGACGGGGTCGTCGATGCGCATTACGCGGTCCCAGAAGTTCACTGAGAGTACGACGAGGACGCCTGAGATCAGGCCGATCAGGACGGCTGCGAGGGAGCTCACGAAGGCGCAGGGGGCGGTGATGGCGACCAGACCGGCGAGCATGCCGTTGCAAATCATGGTTGGGTCGGGCTTCCCGGTGGTCAGGTAGAGCCAGAGTGTGGTGGCCAGAGCCCCACCGGCAGAGGCAAGCATGGTGTTCACGGCGACAATGGACGCATGGTTGTCGGTTCCCGCGAGTGTGGAACCCGGGTTAAACCCGAACCAGCCGAAGGCGAGGATGAAGGTCCCCAGGAGAACATAGGGGACGTTGTGGCCGGGAATCGCACGAGGCTTGCCGTCAGGCCCGTACTTGCCCAAGCGTGGGCCGATGATGATGCTCCCGATGAGGGCCAGCACCCCGCCGGTCATGTGGACTACGGAAGAGCCCGCAAAGTCCACGTGTCCGTGCCCGAGTCCAAAGTTGATGCCCAGCTGGGCCAGCCAGCCGCCGCCCCACACCCAGTTGCCGTAAATGGGGTAGCACAGGGAGCCGACCCATAAACCGTAAATGATGAAGTTCTTGAAGTTCCAGCGTTCGGCCATGGACCCAGTGGGGATGGTCGCCGTGGTATCCATAAATACCATCTGGAAGAGAAACAGGGCGAAAACAGCCGTGTCTAGAAAGTCATTGCTGAGGAAGAATCCTTTGGTGCCCAATAGACCGAAAGGTTTTCCAAAGAGCTCGATGGAAAACTCACCGTTGAGTAGCTGCAGGCCTTGGCCGAAGGGAGGCTGCCAGCCGATGGCAACCGGGCCGTTGAAGTACCCGCCAAACATGAAGGCGAAGCCGCACACCCAAAAACCGATCATCCCCAAAGGATAAATCAGCAGGTTGGTGGCCATGACGTGCGCCGCGTGTTTGGCGCGGCAAAGGCCGGTTTCCACAAGCGCGAAACCCGCCTGCATGAACATGACCATAAACCCAGTCAGGAGCACCCAGACCATGTTGATGGACACTTTGTTGTGAGCGACGTTGTTGACGAGCTCCTCCATGGAGACTTCGTCCTTCCCGTCGGGGTTGACGGATTTGGACTCCGCCGGCACGGGCCACTGGAGGTCCAGCTTGGTGCCGCCGTTAAGCCCCGGCAAATAACCCAGAGGGTCCGCCACCGGATCTTTGGGCTTCTCCGGTTCGGCAGGCGCTGCTGGGGCAGTGGCCGGTGGCGGGGCAGTGGCTGCTGGGGCAGTGGCTGCTGGCGGGGCGGCTTCGGGCTTCGGAGCGGCGTCCTGGGCGGAGGCCGACCCGAAAGGAACGGCGAGCCAGGCCAGAACGGCGGCGAGAGGCGCGAGGGTGTTGCGCGTCAGGGTTTTCATGGTGTGTATGGGATTACGGTTGGTCGGGCAGGCTTTCCTGGGTTTTACCCGGAGGGCTTGCCTTGCGACACATGAAGCATCGCTTGTGCCATAATTAGTAAGTACAATTAAGAGAACAATTTAAGTATATTTTGCGGGTGGGCAGCCGTTTTTTGGCGGCGGACTATCGAGCAACCTGTTGTAAATTAACCAGCGGAGGAGCGGCGGGCTGGCGACTGTTGAAATTTGAACACATGCCTGATTTTACGCACACGCTGGGGCTGTTTTAGGCGGGCTGATTTCGGATTCTAGTCTGATTTCAAGGGGTTTACCTGGGTTGGCACGGCTTTCGCTATAGGGGTGGGGTGTAACGCTGGTCTCGCTTTCAAGGCGGCGGCCGGAAGTCGAGCGTCCCCTTCGAGTGAGGGGGGCGCGCAGCAAGTCGGAGTAAGTACCATTAACCTTCCTTAAAGTATGATAAGAATGCCCAGAATCGCAGTGCTGGCCGCGTGCCTAGCCGCCCTCAGCCTCACCCCTGCCCGCGCACAGGATGCCGCCCCTGCAGCCCCTCCCGCGGCAGCACCTCCGGCAGCGGCAGCTCCCGCAGCGGCTCCTTCCGCCGCTGAGGCCGCCCCCGTGGAGGCGACCTTGGAGATGCGGATCAACGCTCTGGAGGCATACCTTCAGAATACCAACCCCGAGGAAGCCTTCAAAGCGCTGAAGGTGAAAAAGAAAAACGACAAAGGCGAAGAGGAGGAGGTCTTTCCGGAAGGCTTCAAGCAAAGCACGCTTGGGGTGGCGGGTCCCGGGCACAACGCGTGGATGATGACGTCCGCAGCGCTGGTGCTGTTCATGACGCTGCCGGGTTTGGCGCTCTTTTACGGCGGGTTGGTCCGCAAAAAGAATGTGCTTAGCGTGCTTGCCCAGTGTTTGGGCTGCGCCGGCATGGTGACGCTGCTCTGGTGGGCGTTTGGGTACAGCCTTGTTTTCGGCAAGAATTTCGAAAGTCCCTTCCTGGGGGGGTCTGAGTTTTTCTTCATGAAGGGCGTCGATTCGGCACCGAACACCGACTACTCGTACTGGATCTCGCAAAACGTGTTTTCGATGTACCAGATGATGTTTGCGATTATCACTCCGGCCCTGATCGTGGGTGCGATTGCGGAACGCATGAAGTTTACGGCGGTGATGACTTTTATCGGAGCATGGATGTTCTTGGTTTACTTCCCGATGGCGCACATGGTGTGGGGCGTGACGGGCTTCATGAACGGCGTTTGGAACAAGGACGCGGCGATTCCCGCGATTGATTTCGCCGGCGGCACGGTGGTGCACATGACCTCGGGCTGGAGCGCTCTTGTGCTCTGCATGATGGTTGGCAAGCGCCTGGGCTTCGGCAAGGAGCGCATGGCTCCCCATTCGATGGTGCTCTGTATGGTCGGCACGGGGATGCTTTGGGTGGGCTGGTACGGCTTCAACGCCGGCTCCGCTCTGGCCGCCGACGGCGTGGCTGCAAACGCCTTTACAACGACAACGCTGGCGGCAGCGACAGCCTCCTTTGTGTGGGCACTGATGGAGCGCGTGCTCCGCGGTCACGCTTCGATTCTCGGGTTTTGCTCGGGTGCGGTTGCCGGTCTGGTGGTTATTACGCCGGCCTGCGGGTTTGTCGGTACGACGGGGGCGGTGCTGATCGGCGTGGCTGCCGCCGTGGTGCCCTACCTCTTTGTGATGCACCTCAAGGCGAAGTTTGGTTACGACGACGCCTTGGACACCTTCGGCGTCCACGCTGTGGGCGGCACCTTGGGAGCGATCTTGACCGGCGTGTTTGCCGACAAGGCTTCGAACGCCAACCTGGACACGGCGGTCACCGCCGCGAAGACCGCAGACACGCCCGGAAACGGACTGGCGGACCTAGTCGCCAACGGCGGTCTGGTGGGAGTGCAGTGCAAGGCGATTGCGCTCACGCTGGTGATCTCGGTGGTTGCCACGGTGGTGATCGGCCTGGTGGTCAAGTTGGTGATCGGCCTGCGCCCGACCTCGGAAGTGGAAGACGCCGGGTTGGACATCAGCGAACACGGGGAAGAGGGGTATTTGTTGTAAACGGCTTTTCCCTGTTTATTGAAACAGACATGGTGTTGCACAAAGCGCTAACTCTCAATTAAGACCGAAAAACATGAAAAAAATCGAAGCGATCATCAAACCCTTCAAATTGGAAGAGGTCAAAGATGCCCTTGCCGAAATCGGCGTGGAGGGCATGACGGTCACCGAAGTCAAAGGCTTCGGGCGACAGAAGGGGCACACTGAAATCTACCGTGGCAGCGAGTACACGGTGGATTTCCTGCCCAAAATCAAGGTCGAGGTGGTGATCACTGATGCCCTTGCAGATCAGGCGGTTGCGGCCATCGTGAAGGCGGCCAAGACTGGCAAGATCGGCGACGGCAAGGTGTTTGTCTCCGGGGTGAGTGAGGCGGTGCGGATTCGCACCGACGAAACGGGCGACCGGGCCGTTTAAGGAACGGGCGGACGCGCAGCGGGGGGGCCGGTGGTGGGCGGAAGCCTTGCCACCGGCCCCTTTTTTGTGGTGCGCCCGGCAGGTGGCACACCTTTGGAGCGAACGGGGCGTATGTGTGGGGTGTCCGGGGAAGGGGGGAGGGGGCAGTGAATCTCGTTCTTTTTCTAGGGTGCGGCTGCTGCCCCCCTGTGCTATCTTCATTCAAACAATGATTGGTGGACACACAGCCGAAGACCGGGGCCCCTGGTTTGAAGTGGCCGGTCATCCTGTCAGCGCTCCTCTGGCGCTGGTGGGCGGCTCCATCGTGTCGATGCTTTTAACGACCGCGGCCCTTGCCTTGAACCACCACTGGGCGGCGCTGCTGCAGTTTTCGAGCGAGGCGGTCCTGCAGCGGGGGGAGGTGTGGCGTGTGGTGTCCTATGTTTTATGGAATCCGCCCTCGCTTTCGCTGGCGTTGGACATGCTGATGCTCTGGTGGTTCGGGAGGGAGCTGGAGGCTTATTTTGGGCGCCGGATTTTTCTCAAGCTGTGTCTGGGCATCGTGCTTGCTCCGCCCGTGGCGGGGGTTGCGGCGGGCCTGCTTTTTGCCACGCAGTGGGTGGGTTTGCCCGGTACGTTCGCCTTGTTTGTGGCTTTTGCGACGATGGCTCCCAGTGTGACCCTGCTTTTCGGGCTCTCGGCAAAGTGGACCGCTTTGATTTTTCTAGGGATCCAGCTCTTGAGCTGCGTGGCCGAGCACGCGTGGGGGCAACTGATTCACTCGCTGGCCTCGGCAGGCTTTGCTTTTGCTTACGTGCGGCTGCAGCAGGGCCGCTGGGAAATGCCCGGGCTGCTCAGCGCTTTTAAGCGCAAGCCGCTTCGGGTGCTGCCCGCTGCGCCTGTGCAAAAGAAGGCGGTTTCCTCGGCTGCCCCAGCCCCGTCGGCCTTTCGTGTGGTGCGGCAGGAACCGGACGCGATCGCGATGATCGACACGGTTTTGGAAAAGATCGGGCGCACCGGGCTGGCCAGCCTGACGGAAGCGGAGAAGGCCCAGTTGGAGGAGGCGCGGGAGGTGCTTTTACGCAAGGATCCGCCCAGGTGATCTATGAGAGCGAATCCCGACGGCTGTGCGCTGGGGCTGGAACGGCGGGAACCGCGGGTAAAGGGGGGGTGTTGAGATGCCGGGCGCCATGGAACCCATGCAGGATACTGGAGAAACGAAGGCGCCGCATCTTGCGGGTGCGGGTGCGGGATCCCCTCATTTGGACCCCGCCTATGTCAACGCCATGTCTCATTTTTACCGGGGTGAGTTGGGTCGGATCATGGCTTGGCGCACGCGGTTGGACGCCACCACAAACTGGGCGATCACGGTGACCTCCACCGTGTTCACCGTTGCGTTTTCCATCCGCGACGTGCCGCACGGGATTTTCTTTTTTAACATCGCCGTCGTCTGGATCCTGCTGTGGATTGAGGCGCGGAGGTATCGCTTCTACGATGCGTTTCGCGCCCGGGTGCGGCTTTTAGAGGCACATTTTTTGGTGCCCATGGTTCTGCAAAGCGCTCAGTTTTTGCAGGGAGACTGGCAGAAAATTCTCTGCGAAGATCTGCTCATGCCGTCCTTTAAAATCACGAAATTCGAGGCCTTGGGGCGGAGGCTCAAGAGGAATTATGTGTACCTCTTTATCCTGATTCTGGGCGCTTGGTTGACCAAGATTTTTTTGCACGCGCCCGCCCCGGTGACGTCATGGAGCACTTTTTTTGAAGCCATCGCCGCCGGCCACGGCATGCCTGCCTGGCTGGTGGTGGGGGTATTCGCGCTCACCTTCTTTGGGGTGATCAGCACCACGATGTACATCAGCCGGGTTTCTCCGGGGGAGTTTAGCGACTTTGGGATGCGCAAACGCGCGCTCTGGAAGCTGTGAGGGGCTTCAGGGAAGCTGCGGGTTGGAAGGGGACGCGGGCTTCGCGGGGCTTTTTTTAAAATCCCGTTTGACTCCGGTTGAATCCGCTCCCGCCTGAGGTAAGCTTCCCGCCTATGCCAGGCCATCTTCCCCCCGACCCCTTCCTGCCCGCCATCGAGCAACTGTGCGGGGTGGTCGCCTCCTTGCGTGCCCCGGAGGGCTGCCCCTGGGACCAGGAGCAAACTCACGCGACACTGCGCGGCGGTCTTTTGGAGGAGGCCTATGAGGTGGTGGCGGCCATAGACGCTGGCGACGATGAGAATCTGTGTGAGGAGCTTGGAGACTTGCTTTTGCAGGTGGTTTTCCACGCTCAGATCGCCCAGGAACAGGGGCGTTTCACGTTTGAAAACGTGGCCTTTGGCATCTCCGAAAAACTGGTGCGCAGGCATCCGCACGTTTTTGGTGCTGAGAGTGCGGCAGATTCGGCGGCGGTTTTGGTGCGGTGGGAGGAAATCAAGCGCCAGGAAAAAGGGGCGAGTGCGGAGGCGTCTGTTTTGGATGGGGTTTCGGAGGGGATGCCCGCGCTACAGTACGCGGGGAAGATTCAGAAAAAGGCAGCCGGGGTGGGTTTTGATTGGCAGGAGGTGAAGCCGGTGATTGAGAAGGTGCGGGAAGAGCTTTTGGAAGTGGAGGCTGCCCTGCCCGAGGGGCAGAAGCGGGTGGAGGAAGAGCTGGGGGATCTGCTGTTTTCGGTGGTGAACTTGACCCGCAAACTCAAAGTGGATGCAGAGGTCGCTCTGGGCGGGGCCACTCGGAAGTTCGCCCAGCGGTTCCGGGCCGTTGAGCGGCTCATGCGGGAGCGGGGGGTGAGCGCGGAGGGGGCGAGCCTCGTGGAGTTGGACTTGCTTTGGGACGAGGTGAAAGTTTCGGAAGCTTCCAAGAACGCGGTTCCCTAGGGATTTTCCTACTCAAATGAAGCTTCTTTTCCTGACCCCCGGCACGGGAAGCTACTACTGCGGCGTGTGTATGCGCGACAACGCGCTGGCCAAGCAGCTTTGCCTCATGGGGCACGATGCGGTGCTTCTTCCGCTTTACCTGCCTCTCACCCTAGAGGAGACGGCGGCCTCCCCGGCCTCGCCCGTCTTGTTTGGCGGGTTGAATGTGTATTTGCAGCAGCGCTTTCCCTGGTTTCGGACGGCGCCGCCTTGGTTGGATCGGTGGTTGGACCATCCAAAGATTTTGAAATGGCTGGGTCGTTTTTCGGGAATGACGCAGGGAGCCGACACTGCGGCGATCACGCTATCGATGCTGCAGGGGGAAGTCGGCGCGCAGAACCGGGAGTTGGACAAGTTGGTGGACTGGATACTGCAGAGTGAGCGCCCGGACGTGATTTGGCTTTCCACGGGGTTGCTGGGGGGCGTGGCCAGGCGGCTCAAGCGGGAGACTGGGGTGCCGGTGTTCTGCTCGCTGCAGGGGGAGGACAGTTTTTTGGATGGTCTTCCTGAACCGTGGAAAACGGAGGCCTGGAAGGAGATGGGAGTGCGCTTGAGAGAGCTGGACGGGGTCGTCGCGCCGAGTCGCTTTTTCGCGGGGGTCATGGAGGCGCGGCTGGGCTGGCAGGCCGGGACGATTCAGGTCGTCCCCAACGGGATGGCCTTGGAGGGGTATGGGCCGAGTCTGACACCGACTGAGCCTCCTGTGGTCGGGTATTTGGCCCGCTTTATTCAGGGCAAGGGGTTGGGGACGGTTGTGGAGGCCTTTATCGAACTGCATCGGCGCGGGAAGGTTCCCAGGGTGCGCCTGCGCTGTGCCGGGACGATGATTGCCGGGGATGTTCCTTATCTGGAGCAGCAGCGGGAGTTGCTGCGCGCCGCGGGGGTACTGGAGCAGGCGGAGTTTCTCCCGAACATCAGTCGCGACGAAAAGATCCATTTCCTACAGTCGCTGAGCCTGCTTTCCGTGCCGGCGTCTTATGGGGAAGCTTTTGGGTTGTATCTGCTGGAGGCGATGGCCTGCGGCGTCCCTGTGGTGCAGCCTAGGATGGCGGCGTTTCCTGAAATTTTAGAGGCCACTGGAGGGGGCGTTTTGGTGGAGTCCAACACCGCTGCTGCGCTGGCCGATGCTTGGGAGGAGCTACTTCTGAACCCCTCGCAGGCGCGCAGGTTGGGGGCAGCTGCGCGCGAAGCGGTGGAGCGCGATTTTTCAATGCCCTGCATGGCCGCGCAATTTTTAACCCTCTCGCAGGGGGCTCTGGTGAAAGAGAGTTGACCCGGCCGGGCTCCTGGCATTGATCCCCATATGGGCTTTGAATTCACACACCGTCGCACCGTCGAATTTTGCGAGACCGACATGGCTGGAATCGTCCACTTCGCCAATTTTTTCCGCTGGATGGAGGCCGCGGAGCATGCCTTTTTACGCTCCCTGGGTTTCTCCGTCCACGCCACGGAGGCAGGGGTTTCGACGGGCTGGCCGCGAGTGAAAGTGGGCTGCGAGTACTTAAAGCCCCTGCGTTTTGAGGACGAGGTCGAGACGGTGCTTGCCCTCAAGGAAGTGCGGAACCGCTCCGTGTGTTACGCGTTCGTCTTCCGTCGCGCTCCGGGCGGCGAGGTGGTCGCCCACGGGGAAGTGGTGGCGGTGCACGCCGGGGTGAGCGCGCTCACGGGGGAACTCCAAGCGTGTCCCATCCCGGAACGGTTGCGGGAACTGCTTTTAGAGCGCCTGGAAGCGTCTGCGTAAAGTGCTCATTACGAACATTCTAGGCGTAAAAAAGGGAAGGCCAACCTGAGCGGTCCGCCTTCCCTTGGTATGAACAGAGGGTGTTATTCCTTCTTTTTCTTTTTCTGCGAACCTGCAGAGAACTCTTCAAGGCTGATTGCGCCATCGCTATTTGTGTCGAGCTTCTTGAAAGCTTCCTCCACTTCGGAAGCCCCTTTTTTGCCGCGGAACTCGTCAATGCTCAGCGTGCCGTTGCCGTCCTTGTCCAATTTCTTGAAGCGTTCTTCAAGCGTCATTTTCGGCTTCTCAGCCTTTGCATCGGCAGCAGGCTTCGCGGGTTCGGCCTTGGCGTCTGCCTTGGCTTCCGGCTTTGCCTCCGGTTTGTCTTCGGCAAAAGCCGTCAGGGAAGTCAGCGCAAGCAAGGCTGCCAGGGTGGAGAGTTGTTTCATGGGTCTTTGGTTTTGTTTAGGGGATTCTACTGCGTTGTCGAACTAACAGGTCCTTTTAAAGTTTCCTGCTCCGGAATGTAACGGAACCGGGCTTTAATGCAGACATCGAAAGAGCAGGCCTCATCCTCGCTCCATGAGGGGTGGGGAGCCAAGGCCAGGCCTGAACCGTCTGTCAGTTCAAACACCGATGACGCGGCCAAGTTTCGTTCTATTTCACACAATTTTTGGCAACCGACCGGCAGGGAAGCCGGGGCGCAGTTCGCTTCGGGGACTTTTGGGACGTTGGGGTCAAAACCCTTCCACTCAGGCCTTCAAACCACCGTCCCCAAGGCGGACAGTGCGGCCGCATCCAGAGTCATCTGTCCGGCGCCGATGTTTTCTTCCAGATGAGGAAGGGTGGTTGTGCCGGGAATGAGCACGATATTGGGGGCGTGATGCAGCAGGCCTGCCAGTGCCACCTGCCCGGCGGTGGCTCCCAGGGTGCGCGCGATTTCCAAAAACCTTTGGTCCTGAGCGAGCGGGGCCTCGGCAGCAAAGGGCTTCGCAGCCAGCGGTCCCCAGGGCAGATAGGCAATGCCTTGCTGCTGGCAGAACCGCAAAACGGGTTCGTCCTCCCGCTCGTGCAGGTTGAAACGGTTTTGCACCGAAGCCACCGGGGTGAGGGCCAGGGCTTCCTTCACCTGTCCAAGCGTGACATTGGAGAGACCGATCAAACGGATTTTACCCTCGGTGCGGAGTTGCACGAGTGCTCCCACGCTTTCGGCAAAGGGTACCGCCGGGTCGGGTCGGTGCAGTTGGTAGAGGTCGATCCGTTCCAAGCCCAGGCGTCGGAGGCTTTCCTCGCAACGCAAACGGAGTTGGGCCGGCCGGCCATCGGGATAAACCTGGTCTGGAGCGGTTTTTTCTACGCCGCCTTTGGTGGCGACCACGACGTGCGCTTCCAAACCCGCGAGCGCTTCGCCAATGAGGGTTTCATTCCAGCCGGGTCCGTAGGCGTGGGCCGTGTCGATGAAGTTTACCCCCAAGTCAACCGCCCTTCGAATCAGGCGTTTGCCCGCCTCCCAGTCAGGGAAGGGCCCAAAATTGCCGGGCTGCGCACACAGGCGCATCGCGCCCAAACCCACGCGGTTTACGGACAATTCGCCGCCTAATAGAAACGGGGGCGTTTTCATCCGTTCATGAGTTTGCTCATCCGCTCCGAGAGAAACTGCAGCCGCGCCGCATCCCCGCCGCCGACCTCGGCGATGCCGAAGCCCGTGTAACCGGTGTCGCGCACCGCCTGCATCAAAACCGGCCAGTTGACGTCGCCCTCGCCCAGTTCCACGCTAAACCCCTTGCGCAGGCCCTCCTCGTTGGCCTTTTTCCGGCTGAACTCTTTGATGTGCAAATTCAGGATGCGCTTGCCCAAAATTTGAGGCCAGTGTTCAGGCCAGCCGTAAACCACGCAGTTACCGATGTCAAAGTGCCAGCCGACCCAGGGACTCTGGAAAGTGTCTACATACCGAGCGGCCTCCATTGGGTTCATGATGAATTGATTCCAGACGTTCTCGATGGCGATGTGGCACTTCGACTTTTCCGCAGTCTCCACGCAGCGCTTGATCCCCTCCACCGAACGCTCCCAGCACTGGGCGTAGTTCACCTGCGCATTGACCACGCCCGGCACCAGTAGGACGCGTTTACAGCCCAGTTCGCCCCCCTGTTGCAGGGCCAACTGCAGGCCGCGGACGGTACGCTCCCTTTTGGAGGGGTCGGGGTCGGACAGCGGAAAACTCCAGTGCGGGGTGCAGATGATGCCAGCGATTTCGAGGCCGCTTTTCGCCCTGGCTTCCTGAAGAATCTCCACACTGAGCTTTTCATCGGGCAGGTTCAGTTCGACGCCTTCAAATCCGGCGTCGCGCGCCATCTTGAAGCGGTCCAAGATGGTGGCGCCTTCCGGCCCCTTGATCATGCCGAGGTTGACGGCTTTTTTGAGTGGCGCGGCGTGCGCTTGGGCCAGGGCAGGAACCAGGGCGGAGCCTGCGAGGGCGGCCGCACCGGAGAGGAGGAAATCACGTCGGTTCATAGGGGATGGAGTCAGGGATCGCTAAGCGACAAGCCTAGTCTCCTTACACTCTTAGTCTCAAGCGTGCTCTTGCCGGGGTTGGATTCCTGGCTTCAATCCCATGCCAGCGCGCGCGTCGACCGGCGGAGGCTCAGCTTTAGAAAGGATTTTTCGCGCGTCGGGTTTCCCTCTCGAATCTATCCGGGCGCACAGCTCTGCTTTTAGTGGAAGCCGGGGATGGAGCTTTTTCCTGAGGCAAACGTGTCCACGGGAAGCCCCAATTGTTGAAGCATCTGGACGTAGAGGTTTCCGAGGGGCGGTGGTTTTGCGGCATCAAAACCGAGATGCTGTCCATGGTTGAAGCCGCCGCCTGCCAGGATGATCGGCATGTTCTTGGTATCGTGGCTCGCGGCGTTTCCGAGATTGCTGCCAAAAAGAACCATTGTTTTTTCAAGCAGCGTTTCGCCTTCTTCCTGCCGCTCCGAAAGCCGCTTCAAAAAATCTCCAAGCGCCTTAAACTCGGCACCCTCCACCAATGCGAGCTGCTTTAATTTTTCCGGGTCCTTTCCGTGGTGCGAAAGGTTGTGGTGATCCATGGTGACTCCTTCGATCGGAACCACCAGCCCAGTGCCCTGAAGTTGGAGCGTGATGATGCGTGTGGAGTCGGTTTCGAGGGCCAAACCCATCACGTCATACATCAGGCGCGTGCGTCCGATGAGGTCCGCATTATCCTGAATGTCGAGGGGTTGCTTGGCTTCGACGGCGGGCTTGGGTTGCTTTGCCCACGCCTCCGCCTTTTTAAAACGTTCCTCAACTTCCCGAACTCCTGTGAAGTATTCATCCAGTTTCTCCCGGTCACGCTGCCCCAAGCCGGAGGCAAAGCGCTTTGCCTGCTCGTTGACTGTATCCAGCACGCTTTTCCCCTGCCTCAGCCTGTTGAGCTGCACCTCCATCTCTTTTTGGCTGCCGGTGAGAAACAACTTTGCGAATAACCGCCCCGGACTTCCCTCTCCAGGAATCTGCACGCCGCCCCGCGCCCACGAAATGCTTCCCCCCATGGTGTTGAGCACAAGGCTTGCGTGCCGCGTGTCTGCCCCCAGTTGTTCCGCGGCAACCTGATCTACTGAAATGGAGTTTCGGAAACTCGCCTGACCCGGGTGTGGAGCCGCGGTCAAAAACGAGCGCTCCGAATCATGCCCGCCGTCTACCTCTGGATGGGACAGCCCACTGAAGACAGTCACGTGGCTGCATAATTCTCCCAACTCCGCGAGGTAGGGGCTTGGAGAGTAGTCGCGCCCTGTTTGCTGCGGAAACAGGTTTTCAGAATGCACACCAAGGGGGGTCATGATGCACACCATCCGCCGCCTGCGCGGGTTCAACACAGAGGCGGGTGCGACTGCGTGGAGGGCCTCCAAAAAGGGAAGTCCAAGAGTGACTCCAACCCCCTTGAGGAGGGCGCGGCGAGAGAGCGGGAGGTTTCGCATAAATGGGGGTTATTTGTTGAGGAAAGCCTGGCTCTGGACGATTTCGTGGATGAGTCGGCGCAGGCCCAGGCCCGATCCTCCCGCCCGATGGATGATTTCACGTAATTCCATTTTGTCAGCAAATCCCGGCGGGCCTCCTGTTGAATAGACAAGAAGCTTCTCGCCGAGGCATTGGGCCACCTGGGATCCCTCGGAAAACAGCAGGCTTTTGAGTTCCGCAAGGGTTTGAAAAGAGCGGCCGTCTTGAAGCACTCCGGACGCATCGACAGGCAGTCCGATTTTGTACTGCACGCGTCTTCCTTCGACCTCAGTGGTTGCGTTCTTGCCCTCGCCGGTTGAACGGTAGGCTTCACGCCAGCCTCCGATCACATCGTAATTTTCCAACGCCAACCCCAAGGGATCCATCCGGTCATGGCACCCCGCACAGCTTGCGAGTTCGCGATGTTTTGCAATCTGTTCCCGGATCGATTTTGCACCGCGGATGTCAGGTTCAATAGCCGGGATATTCGGAGGAGGCGGATTCACCGGTTTGCCGAGGATATTTTTCAACACCCAGTTTCCGCGGATGATGGGCGAGGTGTTTGTGCCATTGGCCGTTACTTTTAAAATGGCTGCCTGCCCCAGCAGCCCACCCCGGTGAAATGCGGGATCCAAGGAAACCTTGCGGAAATTTTGCCCATCCACTCCGGAGATGCCGTAGTGCTTGGCGATGCGCTCGTTGAGCATGGTGAAGTCCGAGTCGATAAAGTGAGTCACGGGCAGGTCGTTGTGGAGCACCTCGGCAAAAAACAACTGAGTCTCCTTGAGCATGGCCTCCTGCAACGCGTCGTCATATTCTGGGTACAACTTCTTGTCGGGTGTGGTCAGCTCGATGTTTCTAAGTCCGAGCCATTGGCCGGTGAAATTGGACACGAAGCGCTGCGCCTTGGCATCGGAAAGCATCCGCTCCACCTGCGAATGCAGCGTGGCGCCGTCGCGCAGCGTGCCGCGTTTGGCGATTTCAAACAGCGTGTCATCCGGCGGCGAGGACCACAAAAAGTAACTCAGGCGGGAAGCCAGGGCGAAGTCTGCGAGGGGGAGCCGAGTGGAGCTCGCGCGTTTTTTTTGTTTGAGCGGATTTTCAGAGGGTGAGACCTCTTTTAAAAACAGGAAATCAGGCGAACAAAGAACCGCCTTGATGCCGCCTCGAAACGCATCCTCAAATTTTTTCCCGGCCTTCAACTCAGCACTCACAAGATCGATGAAAGGCTGCGCTTCATCGTCCTCGACAGGTCTTCGAAAAGCCGCAGGAAGGATGCGCCGCAACGCTTTTTCAGCGTCTTCGAGCTGCCCCTTTTCCAACTCCAAGTCTCCCAGAAGACGCTGGTACCCTCTCGGGGGCCATTCTTCGATGAGCGGACCTTCGATCTCGACCCACTGGATGGCAATTCCCGGCCCCTGATAAGCCTCAACCAATTCCGGGGTATTGATGCTGTGCTGTCCCAATCGATAGGGCAGAGGTCGGATGCTCCCGCGTAAAGGCAGAGGGTCTGTGAACTCAATGACCGTGGGTTCCTCCGGAGGTACATCGAAATGTCCCACCAAATGCGTGTTCAGACTCTTGGGATCAAAGGAGCCTGCATACAAAGCGAAGCTGAGCTTGTGTCCTGCGCTTTGCGCCGCATAGGCGCTCACGCGAAATTTGTAATGCCCCGCAACAGGCGCTTGGAACTTCTCCAGTCGCATTGGTTGAAACATGGAATTGAAAAAAATGAACGTCTCGTCCGGAAGCACACGGACGCCGGAAGCCAGCCGATAATCCCATTTTCCGGAATTAGTCTCCGGTTTCCGGATGTTGTTCGGCATCATCGAGAGGTGCCATTTTTGGCACTCAGGCCTCTTGCCCTTTACCAAGACGGCATCAAGCGCTGCATCCGCCGCTTCCACATAACGCTCCATCAAGATCGCAGACACATTCAGCGCCTCGCCGACATTATCAAAACCAAGAGATTGTGCATCTTCTGGAAGAAGGCTCTTGAGGTCTGTTTCCACTCCGAGCAGTTCAAACAGGGTGTTTTGGTACTCATTGCGGTTTAAACGACGCAATACCACCCGCCCCTCGCCTGTTTGTCTTTTGAGGTCTGCTGCGACCAAACGGTCATTTAGCGTCTTGAGAAAATCATGCTGCTCTGCTTCCGACGGTCTGGCCTTTTTTTTCGGCGGCATTTCCAAGTCGGCGACGCGTTGGAACACTTGTTCCCACATCTGAGTATTTTCTAATTTGGCAGGCTCGAAGGGGATCGTGTCGAGGCGCAAGCCCCCCTTCTGCTCGTCCTCGCCATGGCAAGCGATGCAGTGTTTTTCCAAAAACCGCTTGGCGGAATCCACTCGCGCAGCAGATGCATCGAGACGCGCCGACAATGCCAGGGCTGAAATCAGAAGAACGTTTCGAAGGGATGGAGGAAGGTTTGACACGGTGCCAGGGGGCTATGCAAAGGATGGTAATCCATTGCTGATGTTGCTTTAGATACACATCAAGCGGGCTTCAGGGCAGCTAAAAAAAGGGGCAGGCCACGCGCCTAGTGCGTGGCCTCCCCAGGGACGCTACCCTGCGTCTACCATTTCAACTCGAGCCCTGCGTAAAAACTGCGGGGCAAGCCCGGCGCGTACATCGCCGTGTTGGACGAGACGGACGCGCTGTCGGCGTAACGTTTGTCGGCGATATTCATCACACGGCCGAAGATCGTCGCGTTTTTGCAAACGTCGTAACTAGCGCGGAAGTTGAAGAGATCGTATCCGCTGTATTTGGAGACGCCGCGATCTACCCCGGTCGTTGTGCTTCGGACGGTGGCATCTTGCAGAAAGTAACCGCCGATTCGCACCCATTCAAACTGGGTGGAAATCTTTTGTGAGGGTGCCCAAGTGAGACGCGTGTTACCGATAAAGCGCGGGGCCGCAGCGATTTCTTTTCCTGAGTAATCGTATGCGATCGAGCCGTTTTGGTTTCTGCTAATCCATTGTTTATATTCGTGGTGCGAGTATGAGAGCGCCGTTTCCAGCTTCAGGGATTTAAAGATTTCACGCCCGAGCGCCAGCTCGATTCCCCGGCTCTGTGTTTTGCCTGCATTCTGACTGATGCTGGCACCGGTGAGGGGATCCTTTTGGGAGACGAGATCGTCGCGTTTGATGAGTTCATACGCTGCCACGGAGTAATCAAACCCCAGCACCTTTCCTCGCGTTCCAATTTCAAATTGGTCTGCCTTGATGGGTTTTAAAAGCAAGGCATCGGCAGCTCTGCTTTGAGCGGCCTGAACCGCCGTCACGCCCGTGATGGGCGTTCCTATTCCGCCTCGGAACAATTGGCTTTCGGAGGGAACGCGGAACCCCTGATTGTATGAGACATAGGCGCTGGTCGTTTTGGTCAGCTCGTAGGTCGCCCCGAGTTTGGGGCTGAAGCGTTCAAAGTTTTTGGAAGTCGACTCGCTCTGACCGTATCGAGTGGCGCCATTGGAACTAGCGCTACTCGGCAGATTGTTATGGAAGTCGTATCCTAGAGAATCGTAACGAACGCCCGCAGTCAGTCGCAGTTTTTCCAGTGGTGACAGTTCCGTGTGGAGGTACGGGGAAAAGCTTTGAAACGTGACGTCGTAGTCGTAGACGCGGCTGCCAATCGTGTATCCGGTGTAGTTGGTGTACGCTCCGGTTCCGGTCTTTGTAAGATTGATCGCGTCCTCGGCGCGGGTTCCGGGACTGTTTTCCATGTCCACGCCGAGGATGACGCGCGCGCGTTTAAAATCCGGAAAATCCTGCCTCCATTTTGCGAGCAAGCCGTAGGACTGGCTCGCTGTCTTTTCAATTCGTGGGTCGCTGCTGAAGTTGTAGGACCCATTAAGGTCCATTGAGTTGTCCCTAAAATAGGGAGTTAGCGAGAGTGCGCCCTCCCCGAACTTACGTTCAAATTCCGAGGAAACACGCAGTGCCTGCACTTTGCGGTATGCGGGCGCGAAGAGATTTGTTTTTGGGGAAGACTGATACAAATCCGACGGCAATGCTGAGTTTGCTCCAGTCTGCTGATCGATGTGCGTGTAACCGACGATCGTCTTGAGCTTTGTATCTTCGTCCAAATGCCAGTCCCAACGAAAATTACCGCTTTGGCGATCATAACCCGTACGTTCCCGCCAGCCATCCGTTTGCGTGATGTTCAAATCCCCGTGGAAAGCCCCGAATCGGGTCTCTCCGCTACTCAGGGAACCCAGTCCGCGCCGCCACCCAGCACTGCCCATTTCCGCGGAAAGCGAGCCCTCGGGCCCCGGACCGGACGCCCGCGTGAGAACATTCACGATCCCGCCGATGGCATCAGAACCGTAGAGCGCGGAGCCCGGGCCCCGGGTGACTTCAATGCCGCCCGCCATCGGGAGGTTGATTTCATAAAGGGCGTTGTGGTTGAAAAACCCCGTGGGTCGCACTCCAATGCCATCTTCCAAAAACAAGTAAAGAGGGCTTGTGGTGAAGGGTTGGCGAATGGCGGTCTGATGCCCCTCCCCATTCGTCACGGAAATGGCAACCCCGGGAATCTGGCCGAGAATTTGCTGCGGATGGGCCGGTCCCGTCAGCCTGATGGCCTCGCCCTTGAGGATCCCGATGGAAGCTGGGGTTTCCTTAAGCGGTTGGGCTTCGCGGGTGGCCGTGATAACGACTTCGCCTAGTTCCTGGACTTCCTCAGGCGGTTGCTTTGCCTGCGAGGCGGGTTGGTTTTCGGCGGAGTGGACCAACAGCGCACTGACACTGAGGGAAACAGTAACCAATGCGGACTTGTTTAATTCCACGAGTTTCAGGGCGCGTTTTGTTTTGGAGAAAAAGGGAGCAGGGTTCATTTGAGAGGGGTTTTAGGGGTTGCCGCGACGCGGCCGAGGGATGAGGAGCCGCAGATTTGATGGAGCGAACAGAGAAACGGCAGGAAGTTCTTGAAATACAGATTCAGCGGAGGGAAACCGCATCTTCCAAGGTCCCCGCACTTGAGATGAGGCGCTTGGATGCCTCCGCTGTAGAGCGGCGCCCCCTAGGTGGAACAAATTCCAGAAAAAGGGAGGGCTCCGTGGAGGGTGGAGAAAGCCGCCGCGGGCTATAAACATCACAAACGACATCCATCGTTGCGGGCGCTTCCGAGGCGCGCGCGGCGTGCAGCCAGCCACCCTCCACGGAAAGTGGGGTGCCGCCCGGGAACAAAAGAAGTGCGGCCGGGCGGGCCGGAAAGAGGGCGGAGCAAAAGTGAAACCCGGCCCGGATGCGGGTGGGTTCTTACAACGCCAGAGGCGCGTTGAAATTCAGCCGTTCGCCCTTGTTAGGCGAGCGGCGGGGGAGTCGGCGGCGCTTCGCTGCGCAGGCTTCCGTGCGGCGAATACGGCGGCCATTCCGCCCAGTTCTGGGCGAGGCAAGGTTCCAAAACCGCAAAATTGAACTGGGTGAACTTCAAGTCCCCCGCCTTTCTCAACAGGGCGAAGTTTTTCTCGGCCTGCCCTTCTGTTTGCTTGCCGTCCGTGATTGCCGAGCAGAGCGGGCAGGGGTGCTGCCCGTCGAAAGTGGACTCAACCGCCTCGGCTACAGAGGCCGTCATGGAGCGGGAAATCACCATCCCTGTCCAGGCTGTTGACTGCAAAACAATCCAGTGCGCGCCGCTGAGATACAGCGCACAGCAGAAGATCAAGAGTTTGTGCAGAGTCGATTTCAAGGAAGCCAACCGTTGTGTTGAACGGTCCCGTAATAACAAGCAAGTACAAAGCAAATGCCGACAACAACGTCCCCCTTGAACCTGCTGGCAATCTAGCGACAGGACTTTGTTTTGGGGCCGCGGCTTTTCAGGCCCAGACAAATGGTAACTTGACGAAGAGGAAAGCTGCGCATGAAATGAACGCTGAACCTTAATAGGTCTGCTCTTACCACAGAGCAAAACAGTTTGTTTCATCTATGAATCATCGTATTGCCCCCTCCGTCCTGTGTATGGCCGCAGTCACGCCGCTCCTTTCGGGGATGGCGCTCGCTCAAAATAAAGCGCCCAACGTTACTGAAATCGAAGTGCAATACGCTGGGCCCGCTACGGTGTCGAAGGAGCGCCTCTTGGCAAACATGCGCACCCGGGTGGGGCAACCCTACTCCGAGCAGGTCGTCGAGGAGGACATCCGCAATCTTTACGCCACAGGAAACGTCGTGAACGTCCGCATTTTTGGGGAACCCAAGGGGGACGGGGTGAAGGTGATTGTTGTATTGCAGGCCAAGGCACGCGTCACGGCGGTTGAAATTCAGGGCGCCCAGGATGTCAAACTGAGCAAAATCCGCGAAAAGGTCTCCGTCAAACCCGGGGACTCCGCCAGCGAAGCTGCGATGGAGGCCGACCGGCAGAAAATTTTGGAGTACTACGCTTCCAAGGGATTCACGGATATCAACGTGACCTACAAGCTCGATACAAACGACAAGCTGGGCACGGCGAAGGTGGTGTACGACATCCAGGAAGGCAAAAAGACGGCCATCAAAGCGGTGCTTTTTGAGGGCAATACCCGTTTTAGCTCCAGCGAACTGCTCAAGGTGGTCAAAACCCGCAAATACCGCCCCGTTCTCAGCCCGATTTTGAAGACGGGCCGGATTGCTCAGGACCAGTTGGGCGAGGACGCGGTTGCGCTTCGTGAGTTCTACCAGAACAAAGGGTTTTCGGACGTCCAGATCTCTGAAGCAAAGCTGAATCGTCTCAACGGCAAGGTCGAGGTCGTCTTCCGGATTGCCGAAGGCGCACCCTACCGGGTGGGCCGGGTCGCCTTCAAGGGCGGGAAGCTTTTTGGGCAAGACCAGTTCGATCGGGTCACCAAGCTGCGTTCGGGCGCCGTTTATTCCCCGGCGGCCGTTCAGGCAGACATCAAGGCGCTCCAAGATCTCTACGGGGCCAAGGGCTACGTCGACTTCCAGTCGGGTGCACGCACCACGCCCGGGGGGGATCATGTCACGGACATCACCTTTTCGATGGAAGAAGGCTCCCAAGCCTATGTGGGCCGCATCAACATCACGGGCAACACCCGCACCAAGGACAAAGTCATCCGCCGGGAACTCGCGCTGACGCCCGGGGAGGTCTTCAACACCGTCCGCATGGAAGCGAGCAAGCAGCGGTTGAACAACCTGGCTTACTTTTCCAAGGTGGACATGTACCCCGCGGAATCCGCCAACAAAGATCAGCGGGATCTGAACGTTGTTTTGGAGGAAAAACGCACGGGTTCCTTGAACTTCGGCGCCGGCTTCTCCTCGGTGGACAGCCTTCTGGGGTTTGTGGAACTCACGCAGGGCAATTTTGACGCGGCCCACTACCCCAACTTCACAGGCGGCGGTCAGAAGTTCCGCACCCGCGTGCAGTACGGAGCAAAGCGCAAGGACGCCTCCATTTCGCTCACGGAGCCCTACTTTATGGACAAAAAGCTCTCCCTTGGGGGGGAGTTGTTTTTCCACGACGACTCCTACGGCTCGACGCTCTACTCTGCAGAGCGCTACGGGTTTGAACTGGTGTCGCGCAAGCCGCTGACAGAGTTTTCCTTCGGTCGCCTCGGCTACCGCGTCGAGCAGGCCAAACTCCACGACGTCTCGGGGGGGACCGACACGCCTTTAGCGGTGAGCAATCTCAGCAAAATCGGCGCGCAGGTCAAAAGCCAGATTTTCACTGGGGTGACGTACGATTCGCGCGATTCGCTCTTCCTCACCCGCAAAGGCGAGCGCTTCGATCTTTCGACGTTTGTGACCGGCGGTCCCTTGGGAGGTGACATTCAGATCTACGGCTGGAACGCCGAGGCCTCCAAATATTTCCGCTTCAAGTGGGATACCATCCTGACTCTGAACGCGCAGGTGGGGGTGGTTGATGCTTGGGGAAAAGAGAATAAGAACTACGAGGACACCGGATTCGTACCGCTTTACGACCGCCTCTTCCTAGGCGGGTCGAACGATCTGCGCGGATTCAAGTACCACTACGTCGGGGGGAAGGGCGCTTCAGTTGTTGATACACCCACCAAGGAACCGCTGGGCGGTAAAACCCTGGCACGTGCCACGGCCGAATATACAGTACCAATGATCGACAAGGTGCGGGGCGCTGTCTTCTACGATGTCGGGTTTGTGAATGAAGATGCGTATGATTTTACGACTTCGGGTTACAACTCGGATTACGGTCTTGGATTGCGCTTGGATCTTCCGATCGGTCCCGTCCGGATTGACTACGCGATGCCCATGAAAAAAGACAAGCGGTTTGAGGATTCCGGGCGCGGTCGCTTTAACTTCAATGTCGGTTACCAATTTTAGACAACTTCTAGCTTGAACTTTGCTTAGTAAAAAAACGATCCTCTCGGAGTGCTCCTTTTGGAGCGGTTCCCCTACA
The DNA here is from genome assembly GCA_003402745.1 of Verrucomicrobiota bacterium. Lineage (GTDB taxonomy): Bacteria > Verrucomicrobiota > Verrucomicrobiia > Chthoniobacterales > Chthoniobacteraceae > Chth-196. Next base: position 10,776 of record QQND01000024.1, on the reverse strand, counting down.
GTTACCCCTTAGATTAACACATGAAACTAAATCGTATTGCTGCTCTCCTCGCCATTTCACTCGGTGCCTTCGCGCCGGCTTCCCAGGCTGCCGACCTCAAAGTGGGCACCATTGATATGAAAGCCGTGTTCGATGGTTACTACAAAACCAAGGACGCAGAAGCCAAAATTAACGAGTCCCGCACCCAGGCTAAAAAAGAACTGGACGATCGTCTCGACACCTTCAACAAAGCGCAGGAGCAGGCCCGCAAAATCAACGAAGAGGCTGCAAAACCCGAACTTTCTGAAAAGGCCAAGGCTGAAAAGACCAAGGCGCTGAATGAAAAGCTTCAGGAACTCGGCGTGATGCAGCGCGAAGTGCAGGAATTCCAGCAGACCCGCGAGCGCCAACTCTCCGAGCAGTCCGTGCGTTCCCGCAATTCGCTGGTGGAAGAAATCAACAAGGTCGTTGCCGAGGTCGTCAAGGCCCAGAACTATGACCTCGTGTTCGACAAGTCCGGCCAGAGCCTGAATGCCGTGAACGTGATCGTTCACTCCAAGGACGCGTTTGATTTCACCTCCGACGTTGTTTCCAAGCTTAACGCCGACTCCAAGAAGAAGTAGTTTTTGCGGATGTCCGCAGATCCTACATTAACTTTGCAGCAACTGGCCGCCCTCGTGGGCGGCCAGTTGTATTTTGGCGGGGCCACCCCGCCACCCTTGGAAATCCGTGGCGTCGCCTCCGTCGCCGAGGCCGCACCAGACGAGGTGACTTTTCTGGGCAACCTGAAGTATTTGCCGGCGCTCCGCCGATCCCAAGCGGCCGCAGTTCTGGTCGCTGAAGATTTTGCCGAACAGGTTACCCCCGTGTTAATCCGGGTTCCAAATCCTTCCCTCGCCTTTGCGCGGTTAGTGGCCCATTTCGCACCGCCCCCGGTTTCTTTTGCGCCCGGCATTCATCCAACGGCTATCCTTGGGGAGGGGGTTCAACTCGGTGCCGGCGTTTCCATTCAGCCTTTTACCGTTCTTGAAGCTGGCGTTTCCGTGGGCGAGGGGAGCGTTGTTGGGGCCCACAGTTATGTGGGGCAGGGCGCCAAAATCGGTGCAGGGTGCCTCCTTCACCCGCGAGTGACCGTCGAAGCGCGGTGTGTGGTCGGAAACCGCGTCATTCTGCATGCCGGCGTCGTGCTGGGAAGCGATGGGTTCGGCTTCGAAAATGACAAGGGTCGGCATGTTAAAATCCCCCAGGTCGGGATCGTTCAAGTCGACGACGATGTCGAAATCGGCGCCAACTCTACCGTGGACCGCGCCCGCTTCGGGCGCACTTGGATTGGGGCGGGCACGAAAATCGACAATCTCGTGCAGATCGCCCACAACGTGGTGATTGGAAAACACTGCCTGATTGTCGCCCAAGTGGGTATTTCGGGCAGCACGCGCCTTGGGGAATACGTTACGCTGGCGGGCCAGGTGGGGGTGGCGGGCCATCTTGAAATTGGAGACAGGGTCGTGGTGAGCGCCCAGTCCGGAGTAAGCAAAAATCTGGGGCCAAATGCTTTGTATATGGGTTCGCCCGCCGTGCCCGCACTTGAGTATCGCGAGCAGGTTGCCCATCTCAGACGCCTCCACAAACTGGCTGAACGCGTCCAGAGGCTCGAAAAACCTCCCGCCTGAGCCCCCGGCTGAGCGGGGCCCCTCTGGCGTTACAGCTGACCAGCACACGGCCGCCTCTGCTGGATGGGGTCCTAAGATCTTTGGCTCACTGCAGCCGGCTGAGCGCGGGCAGTCCGTAGCTCCGCTGCAAAGAAGGTCCCGCGGCTTCGACGGCCTTCGCATCTAGAAAAATGACGCTCGGGTCGCTTAGGAATTCCAGCCGGTGTACCCCCCGCTCCGATTTAGAAAGCGCCTCGGGCACATCTGAAAGGCTGCCGATGGCCTGGCCGTTGACCGACTTCAGGACAAGGTGCCTCAGATCCTCGTAACCCACGGTCACATCGGAGGGCAGGACGCGGCTTAGAACGACAACGCGCTGGCGGACTTCCCCATCAATTTCCCCCTGGGTTCGGTCGATATTCACCAAGTCCATGGGCGCTTTGCGCGGCCAGTCAGTCCCGAATTCCTTGAGGTACTGCCTGGACAGTTCCTGCAGGATCAACCCGCCCAGCACGTAGTAGTTGGGAGCGCGGTCGATGATGTAGGGCTCGCTCAGGTACTTTTCAGGATGCCGCCGGGCCACGGGGACTTCCGCTTCCACGGGCTTGCCGTCGCGCAGCAGGCGGACTTTCACCTTTTCGCCTTCAAAGTGTTTCGTGCAAACCAGATGCCCCAGGGAGATGCGGCCGTAGGTCTCGTCGCGGTAATTTCCGTCCGAATCGATCGGGTTCCCTGCAATCTCCAGCAGGACGTCGCCTTTGAGCAGCCCGCCTTTTTCCGCCGGCCCCCCTTTGAGGAGCTGCGTGATCAACACCCCACCGTTGTTGCCATTGAGTCCGAGGTAACGCCTCAACTGGGGGTCGCGTGTGACGGCAAAACTACAGCCCATCCGTGGAAAACCCTCATAGGGAGATTTGACCGCATCCTTCAGGAAATGCTCGACCACAGCGGCGGGAATGAAATCGAGGAGGCTCGACTGGGGGTCATAACGGAGCATGACGCCGGCAAGTTTTCCCTCCTTAAACAGGGGGAGGGACTGGGTGGATTCCCGGATTTGAAGCGGCACGTTCAGACGGCCCACGAGAAAGGAGGAATCGTCAACTGGGTAACGGACCACCTCCGCCGTTGTCATCGGTCCCTTGGAAAAAAGCGGGTTTCCGTTGGCCTCTAACTGCAGAATGCTGAGGGAATCGCCCACCTGGGGCGTTGCAAAGCGAAGCCCGGGGCGTGTTTTGAAGAAGTCCGGAGACTCCGGCTTCAGGAGCGCCAGATCCGCCTCGTAGTCGACGCATTCCACGCTGGCGGGTTGCTTCTGTTCACCATCGGGGCTTTCCAGCTCGATGTAAGTCGCATTGGCCACCACCTCGGCAGTCACGAGAATGCGATTGCCTTCCAGAACGGTTCCCAGAGCCCTGCGCGAGCTCGGGGCGCGTTTTGACCAAGGTCGAGCGAAGTCGTAGGGTTGCGCAGTCACAGTCACCCGCACAATATTTTGCAGAAAATCGGCTCGGGTATCGGCTGCTTGGGCGGCCGAAACAGGGGCTGCTTGGGCGGCCGAAACAGGGGCTGCTTGGGCGGCCGAAACAGGGGCTGCTTGGGCGGCCGAAACAGGGGCTGCCTGGAGCAAACAAGGGACGGTTGCGGTCCAAAAAAGGGCCAGAAGAAAAGGGGTGGCGCGCATAGGATTACTGAGAGTTGGCTTCCAGGTTTTCTTCCCGTTGCAGGCCGTAGCGGGTGCGGATGCGCTCGCGGGCGGCTTCCACGGCCGCGCGCTCCAGAACGAGGGGCCGGCCATTGCCAATGAATTTGACGACGTAAAAATCTGAGGCTTTGGAGAACGCCTCGGAAACATCCCTCAGAGTGCGCACCGGCGCGGCGTTGATTTCCTCGACCATGCCCTCCTTGAACTCGTTGAGGTAGGTGTTGATCGGGTCAGCCAGAATGCTGCTCAGCACGACGACCTCGGGGTGTTCTTGGTAGATCTCCTTTGGAACGAAGGCCTCGAAAAAATAATTCAATCGGGGATTCTGAAATTGCACGGAACTGAGGAGGTTTCGCGAGAGGGGTTGAAATAGCAGTCCCCCGAAAAGCACATAGGTCGGCTTTACATCAAACTGGTTGGCCTGCATCGGAAAGGGCCAAGCGTTGGACAGAGGCACGGTGACATCCATTTCCTTTTGAGCGCGCAGAAGATGCATTTTTATGGAGTCTCCGCGAAACTTGCGCTCTGCAACCTCCGCCATCTGAACGCGCTCGTTTTCGAGCTCCACGGTGCCGTCGCTGGCCACCGAAAGCCCGTCAACGGCTAGAATGACGTCTCCGGGCAGGACGTAACCATGGCAGACCCCCGCGGAGGCGACGGAAGAAACCAGAACCCCCAGGTCGTTGTTCGGGAGACCCAGTCCCGCTCGCATCGCCGGGTTGAGCGTATTGAAGGTGGTGAGCGACAGGTCCATATAGCGGTCGTAGGTCCCGTCGGAAATGTCCGTCAAAAACCTGCGGATCACTGGGGTGGGGATCATGTAGCCGACGTTTTGGGCGACGTCGCCGCTGAACCCTTGAAAGGCGACGCCCACCACCTTGCCCTTCTGAAGCACCGGCCCTCCACTGTTGCCGGGGTTGATGGCTGCGTCGATTTGAATGGTCAGATGGGAGTCCAGTCCAGAATGAGCGTAGGGCCGGAAGTCCACGCGGGAGACGACTCCTCGCGTTACAGAAAGGCGTTCCCCACCAATTGGATAGCCGTAAACAGACACCTCGGTTTCAATGTCCGGGATACCCCCCAGATCAAGCGGGATGGTACCGTCGAAAAAGGTCGGATCCTGAACTTTCAGAATGGCTAGGTCGCAGTCGTGGGCCACGTGCTCGACTTCTGCGATGTATTTCTTGGGGTCGCGCTCTTTCTCGAGGGTGAGGAAGCGCGCGTTGGAAACAACGTGGGCGTTCGTGAGGATCCGGTTCTTGGAGACAACCCAGCCCGTGCCGGAGCTGCTCATGGTCACTCCGGGCAGCCAAGGCTGGCGGTAGTTGGGCTCCTGAGAGGTGTTACTGATTCGGGCCAGACTCTTCCGGATCACGTTTGGGTCCGCCGCCTGGGAGGGCGGGGTCAGGCTGAACTGGACGATGCCCAGCAGCACGAAGCCAAAAAGGGAGTGAAGCCGTGGGTGTAGAGGCCTAAGGGGTGGTAGCCAGCGAAGTTCCATGCGTGCTTTTAAGATGGCCCAGCAGGCGCACGGTGTAAAGGGGAGGGCTCTAAAATAGGGAGCCGGTCGCTCCCCTGTCGACAATCCTCCCACTATTTCCCCCCTCCCTAAACATTGAACCTAAACTCCACCACGTCTCCGTCCTGCACTACGTATTCCTTGCCTTCAATCCGCAGTTTGCCAGCCTCACGCGCCTTCGCGAACGATCCCAGCGCCACAAGATCATCATAGGCTGTGATTTCAGCCGCGATAAAGCCGCGCTCAAAGTCAGAATGAATCACCCCAGCCGCGGCGGGCGCTTTGTCCCCCGAGCGAATCGTCCACGCCCGCGTTTCCTGTTCGCCGGTAGTCAGATACGTCCGCAGTCCCAGCAAGTGGTACACCGCCCGGATCAGTGAGCCCACGCCGCTGCTGGCCACGCCCAGGCCGGTGAGGTATTCCTGCGCTTCTGCTTCGGGAAGATCAACGAGCTCGCTTTCAATCTGCGCGCTGATCACGACGGCCCCCGTCGCAAAATGGGCGGCGGCATATTTTTGGACCGCCTGCACGTGGATGGCCGCCGGCAGCGTCGGCGCCTCAGCTCCCGCGCCTTCCTGAACGAGTTTGGAAACCACCGCCAGATCCGCCTCCGAAACGTTGCACGCAAAAATGGTGGGCTTGTTCGTGAGCAGAAAAAACTCCTTGGCCACGCGTTTTTCCTCCTCGCTCAACTCCAGAGTCAGCGCCGGGCGGCCGTCGTTGAGGTGCGGCAGCAGCTTTTCAATCACCGTAGCCTCGGCCTTGGCAACCTTGTCCCCCACGCGGATCGCCTTGTTGAGTCGCTCCAGCCGCTTGGTGAGCGCTGCGTAGTCCGCCAGGACAAGTTCCGTGTTAATCACTTCAATGTCACGGACCGGGTCCACGGAACCGCTGACGTGATGAATGTCGTCGTCCTCAAAGCAGCGCACCACCTGCACGATGGCCGTCACTTCGCGAATATGGCTCAAGAACTGGTTGCCGAGCCCTTCCCCTGCGCTCGCGCCCTTGACCAGGCCGGCGATGTCCACGAACTCGATCGCCGCAGGAACCACCTTTTTCGTGTGCGAAATTTTCGCCAGCACCTCCAACCGGGGGTCCGGCACGGTCACCACGCCCACATTTGGATCGATGGTGCAGAAGGGATAGTTTGCCGCCTGCGCCTTACGAGTACGAGTGACGGCGTTGAACAAGGTGGATTTTCCGACGTTAGGGAGACCGACGATTCCGGCTGAGAGCATGGGATAAAAGCTAAAAGGTGAAGACGAGCAATCTCACAGAATCTCATGCGGGCAAGCAAAGACAAACGCAGGCCGGGGTCGCTTCTGACTGAAACTTCTGCGGATTTCGCCAGTTGGGGGTGTTTTTTGCAAATCGTGCGTGGGGGGCTCGCCGGTCGTGCGTTGTATAAAACTCAGATTTTAAGCGGGCAAACAGTTGCCGACGCTGTTCGAGCGGAAAGATTCTGCCTATGAATGGGCGTTTACCTTTTAATTTCACATGCATCATCCTGTTTCCCTTTCTGTGAGCGACGCCGAGCGAACCATCGAATTTGAATTTGTTCGGGCCACGGAAAATGCCGCCTTGAATTCACTTGCGTGGCTTGGCCGCGGGGAAAAGGAACTGGCGGATGCCGCCGCCTGCGATGCGATCTACGGCGTCTTCGATCTGGTGGATCTTTGCGGGGAAGTTGTCATAGGGGAGGGAATTAAAGACAACGCTCCGGGAATCTTCCTGGGCGAGCACCTGGGGACTTGGAAACCGGGCTCCCCCAGCTTTGACATCGCCCTGGACCCCATCGACGGCACCTCCAACATCGCCAACGGCCTGCCAAATTCGATCTCGGTGATTGCGGCAAGCCAAACGCACGCCGGAAACACCCGGGCAATGCGCAACCTGCCCGCCTTTTACTCCACCAAACTCGCCTACGGCCCCGCCGTGGTCCGCGCGATGGAGCAGGGTATGGAGGTCCTCAGCCTCAGCGCCCCCCTCGAACACACCCTTGCCCTCGTCGCAAAGGCCCTCGACAAGCGCGTCCCCGAGCTCGTCGTGATGACCATGAATCGCCCCCGCCACGCCCACATCATCGAACAGGTTCGCCGCTCGGGTGCTGCGCTCCGTTTGATTTCCGACGGCGACATCACCGCCGCCGTTTCCCCTTCCCTCGTGGATTCCGGCGTGGACCTCTATTACGGCATCGGAGGCTCCCCCGAGGGGATTCTCACCGCCGCGGCCCTCAAAGCAATGGGCGGCGGTATGTTGCTTCAAATGTGGCCGAAGGACCAGGCAGAACGCGAGAGCGTCGCCGCAGAGGTTGGCCAAGCCGAAGTGGACCGTGTTTACGGGGTGGACGACCTCATTCAGGGCGACAGCGCCATCTTTTGCGCCACGGGAATCAGCGACAGCCCGCTGCTGCCCGGGGTAAAGGTGACCGGAAAGAAGGCGACAACAACCTCTATCCTTATGCGGGCGCGCAGTCGCACCGTGCGTTACATCAAGGCGATCCACGACTTGGAGACCAAAACGATCCACCTGCGCAGCGCCCGCAGCGACCGCAAACTCTGAGGTGCTCTCAAAGGAGATGCGTTGCTGGGGAGGGTTGTTTTGTCGCATTTGGCTTAATATTTGGCGCAGCGAAGCGGTCGCCTTTTTATAAACCCCGTGCGAAAACAGCCCTCAGTCATTCGAACGTGCCCCAGTGAAAAATCCTTCCTCCGAACGGTCTGAGTTTTTAAACTCGGATGTCGCATTCAATCGTGCGCTCGTTTGTTTTCTTTTGCTTTCCAGCGCGGGCAATGCAGCGCCGCAACCTAATCCTGCTCCAGACGCAGTCACAGCCCCGGCGTCTGCTGCATCGGTGGATGACACCGCCAAACTGGCCGCGCTCTTTGCTCCAGCCGAGATATCCCGGCGCCGACGGTTTGCAAAAATGTCCTCATTCAAGGCAACAGCGGACTCTAGGAAGAGCGCTAGCCGAAGTTCCCGAGTTTAAAAAATCGTTTGCCTCATTTCAAACGACTGAAGTGAAAATTCAGCCATTTTTCTCAACAAGGGGGTCTTCTCCACGACACGCGCGCGCGCCATACTGCTGAACTCCGGTGAGCTGCTCCGAGGTGAGAGGAGCGAAGGCGGTGGTTTGGGTGCTAAAAACGCCAGTTCGCTCCCACCCAAACGCAGGGTCTTCCACCCTTCACGTGCGTGTCTGCCTCGGGAGCGCCGCCCCAGGCGCGCCATGCTACGGAGGAATTGAGCTCCCATTTGTCTCGCTGGTAGCGCAAGCCCACACCGGCTCCGCCAAGGTTGCGGGTGTTATCCTGGCCTGCCGTCGGCGACTGGTTTACTTGAATGCCACCAGCATCCACAAAGGCGTACGGGGTGTATTTTCCTAGCGTCTTGCGCAACTCAAGCTGGGTCATCCAGCCAGTGTCCCCCAAAGCCTCACCATTGGGAAACGCCCGCACTCCGCTGGCCCCGCCCAGACTCATCTTTTCAGATGAATCCAAATTATCGCCCGCCAATTGTCCGCCTGCACGGCCGAACAGGGTGAAGTTTAGCGGAAGTGACTGGATCCGCATGACGTCAATATTGGCCTTTGAGAAAGCGCCGTCGGTGTGGTTGAAATCTCCAGCAAGGCGGTCTGTCGGGAGGCTCAAAGCCCCCTGCGTAAAGCTCACCGAACCGTAGGTCACTCCCGCGCCAGCAAAAGTGTCACGCAGCTCGAATTCAGCACTCACGGGAACTGTTTCGCTACGCTTATTGGTAATGTTCCCATTGACGTCCTCGTGCAATTCCTTGTGTTGATAGCCGAGTACGAGCTTGAGGTTGGCATTGGTCGAACGGACCCATTGGTAACTCATGCCGGCACTGAAAATATCTGCGGTCCCGGTCGTGTTTGAAGACTTAAAATCGCTCCCGAGTTCATACTGCGTGTGGCTGAATCCGGCGTTTGCCCGCAAGCCCATCCCACCCAGTGGCAAGGCGTAGTTCGCGCTGCCAAACCAGAGCGCCTCGTCCGTGACACTGCTGGTAAGTGAGATTTGATCGCCCATCAAAAAGGGGCTGTTGATATTCACGGCAGTGTTGAGCCGGTAGGCTCCTGTGTACCGGTTTCCATAGTTATCGACTCCAAGCTGCCCTGAGAGGAGCTTTCCCCGTTCCTCAAAAACAGTCAGATCCCCGGTGCCCACTTCCTCCCCGGGATGCATTACGGGGACAAACTTTGTGCCAGGCAGATCGTCCAACATCAAAGTCACACGCTCCAGTCTCTTGGATTTAATCAGTTCGCCCGTCTTTAACGGTCCAAGAAAAGTCTGCGTTTGCGACACCCAAAACGGATTCTTTCCCTTTGCCTGCACCTCTCCATAGCGCCCCTCCTGCACCTCGAATCTCACCACCCCGCTGCTCACCTCTTGGACAGGCAGGTACGCCCTCGCGAAGGGGTATCCTGAGGTATGGTAAAATTCACCAACCGCGAAGGCGAGTTGGCCCAGTGTCGCCATGTCGGCGGGTTTTCCAAACGCATCCCCAAGGATCGAGTTCAATTCCTCGCTTCCAATGGATTCGTTGCCGCCAAAGACAAACGAGCGCACGACGACCTTGACGCCTCCAGGAGCGATCTGGGGAGCCGCCGTCGGGAGCTTGGGCACAGGAGTGGAGCTTTTTTGCGTCGGTTCCGGCGGGCGCTTCATTTGCTGGAGCACGCCGCCCACGTCGGGCGGAGTCTGGGCATCGGCCTGCAGAGGAGCAACCGCGACATGTGCCAGCACCACGGCAACGAGAGTGGCAGAGGGAAAAAGGTTGTGAGAGCAATTCATAAAAAAGAAGTTCAGTGCTTTGCTGTGTCTGGCCTAACGACGGGAGGCTTCTTTCTTGTCGTTGAAATCTCCCTTGTCCTCGGGTGCGCGCTTAATGCCCCCCGTAAGCACCAAGACCGTTCCTGGCGCTCTTTTTGCCGCTGCGACAGGGTCAAAGCTGACGCCCGTAGAGAGGGTGTTGGCGCCTGATTGCCCGCTAGAACTGGGAGCTACATCCACAAGCTGGAGCCCCAAATTCAGTTGCGCTGACGCCGGACGTGAAACAACCGGAGGCACCACATAGACACCGTTCAAGGCGGCGCTCGCTGTGGCCGGAAGCTCGCTGATGGTAAGCAGGCTATCCTCGCCCGTGATTTTGTAGTTCGAATTCAGTTCCAGACCCTGAAAGCCGATGGTGCTGATTTTATACGATCCCACATTGCCGCCTGCCGCGCGTGTCAGTGAACCACTCAGAAGATCGTCTCCCGCCAGTGCGCCGCTGGTGATCCTGTACGTCAGTTCCGGGTCGACTTCTCCGTACACCTTCGTCTTCTCATCAGCTGTAATGGTGATGGCCTTCGGCGTGATCGTGAAAGCCCCGTTCACAGGTGTGATTGTGTAGTTCGGATTCGCGAGACTTACCGCGTTGATCGTGTAGTTGCCGACGTTGGCACCAGCGACCCGGCTTAATGTGCCCGTCAGGGTATCCTCTCCGATAAGATTGCCGGTCGTGACCGAGTACGTGAGCAAGGGGTCCGCATTGCCGTAGACCTTCGTCTTTGCGTCTGGTGTGATCGTGACTGGGCGCGCAGTGATCGTCAGCAACCCTGTCGATGTTGCCACGGTGTAGTTCGTGTTGATCCCCTCTGCATTGAAGCCTGAGGCGCTAATAACACGACCACCGACATTTTCGCCAGCGACCCGGCTCAGCGTGCCCGTGAGCGTGTCAGCCCCGATAAGATTGCCGGTTGTGACCGAGTACGTGAGCAAGGGGTCCGCATTGCCGTAGACCTTCGTCTTTGCGTCCGGTGTGATCGTGACCGGGCGCGCAGTGATCGTCAGCAACCCTGTCGATGTTGCCACGGTGTAGTTCGTGTTGATCCCCTCTGCATTGAAGCCTGAGGCGCTAATGACACG